>JARBUO010000210.1 GCA_029239605.1 Bacillota bacterium
GGTGCGCTGGTAACCGTAATGGTTAGAGGCGACGTCGGTGCCGTGAAAGCAGCAGTAGATGCTGGTGCCGCAGCAGCGGAAAGAGTGGGCGAGCTGGTAAGCTGCCACGTCATTCCAAGACCCCATCAGGATCTGGAACAGATCCTGCCCAAACTCCCCACGGAAAAAGCAGCCAGGGAAAAGGCCAACGCATAACAAGATTGTATTTTGTATCAAGGGCTAAGCCCCAGCTGAACCAGCAAAAGTAAATTCATATTTTGAGAGGAAATGAACAGTGAGCAGGGAAAGCATATTAACAAGTGTAGGAATCGATATCGGAACCACCACTACCAAGCTGGTGATTTCTTATCTGACGCTGACCAACGTCATGCCGGGAAGCAGAATTCCCCGCATTGAGATCAGCAGCAAGAGCTTGTTTTATGCCTCGGAGGTCCGATTTACCCCCTTTCTCGACAGGGAAACCATTGATGAAAAAGGGGTGAGGCAGATCATCAGCGAGGAATATCAGAAGGCCGGAATCTCTCCGGAAAAAATCGACACCGGCGCCATCATTATTACGGGTGAATCTGCCAAAAAGGAAAATGCGGAAAAGCTCGTCCACGCGCTGGCAGAGTTTTCGGGAGACTTTGTGGTGGCTACCGCCGGACCGGAGCTTGAGAGCATCATCGCCGGAAAGGGCTCGGGAGCAGAAGAAATTTCGCGCCGTGACAGATGCATCTGCGCCAACGTTGACATCGGAGGCGGTACCACAAATATCGCCTACTATGATAACGGAACTTGTATCGGAAACGCCTGTCTTGAGGTGGGAGGAAGACTCATAGAAGTAGATCTGCTCTCCCATAAAATCAAGTACATGGCAAAGGCCTCCCGTTCCATAGCAGAAGCGTTGCCCTGCAGCAATATTAATAGTGAAAGCCATGAGACGCAACAAAAAGGAATCGAAACCATTTTGGCTCAAATGGTGAAATCGGTGGATGAGGTACTCTTCTCCGAGAATCCTTCCGAAATTACCAGAGTACTGACGGTCAACAACGACCTCCCCGGGGTGCTGCCGCAGAAGCTTGTCTTTTCCGGCGGAGTATCCAGATATATCTACCAGAAGAATATGAGAGACTGGTGGGTTCACGGTGATGTAGGACCCTTGCTGGGAGAAGCCTACAGAATGGGAAGGGCGTACAATACCTTTGAAGTCATACCGGGAGCTGAGACCATTCACGCCACTGTCATGGGAGCGGGAATTCACACGGTAAACGTGTCGGGCTCAACGGTTACGGTGCAAAAGGATTGCCTGCCGGTCAGAAATATACCTGTTATAATTCCCGAAATCAGAAACGGTCATTACGACTGGATCAGTCCGTCCCAAAGGTTCCTTGATTCTCTTCACACCTGCGTTGCTTTCGGTATTCCCGTACAGGATCAGCTGGATTTCCAAAGCATCGATGAGCTGACGGAAATCATAGCGAAACAACTGCCCCAAATCCCCAGCAGTCCCAAGGTCATCGTCATGGAACAGGACGTGGCCAAGGTCATCGGTCAGGGAATCGTCAAAAGACTTGGAAATATCGATCTCGTCTGCATTGACGGAATCAGGGCCTTTACCGGGGATTATATCGACATCGGCAAGGCACTAGCCTATGCAGAAGCACTGCCGGTTGTCGTTAAAACACTAATTTTCAATCATAAGTAAGGGGGTGTCAGACAATTGAAATTAATTACGAAATTGTTCGGGCATACATACCAATTTAAAGATATCAAACAGGTTTTGGCCAAGGCCAACGAACTAAAATCAGGAGACATTTCCGCCGGTATCGCTGCAGAGGACGCTGCGGAAAGAATCGCAGCCAAGATTGTGCTGTCGGAGCTTTCACTGGAGGATCTGAGAAAAAATCCCGTGGTTCCCGGCGAAATTGACGAAGTAACGAGAATCATCGATTCTGACGTGAACGAGACGATTTATAGCGATATCAAAAATTGGTCGGTAGCAGAATTAAGAGAATTTATCTTGAATACAGAGACTACCGGAGATCAGATCAAGCGGATCAGCAGAGGAATGACTTCGGAAATGGTAGCAGCTGCGGCAAAGCTCATGGGCAATCTGGACCTGATTCTTGGAGCTTCCAAGATTAAAATTACTGCCCACTGCAATACCACCATCGGACTTCCCGGAACCCTGGCTTCCAGACTGCAGCCAAATCATACCACGGACTCTCCCGAGGGGATTCTTGCCAGTATGAGAGAAGGACTTTCCTACGGAACGGGAGATGCTATCATCGGGCTAAACCCGGTAGATGATTCCGTGGAAGCCACCATGCGGTCGCTAAACACGATCTATGAATTTGTGGAGCAATGGGATATTCCAACCCAAATCTGTGTGCTGGCCCATATTACGACCCAGATGGAGGCTTGCAGAAAAGGGGCTCCTACCCACTGCCTCTTCCAGTCCATTGCTGGATCACAGGTTGCAAATGAGGCCTTCGGCATCAATAAGGAACTCCTGGATGAAGCATATTCCCTTGGTCTGAAATACGGAAGAGGAACCGGGCCCAATATCATGTACTTTGAAACCGGGCAGGGTTCAGAACTATCCTCAGGCGGTCATCACGGTTCCGATCAGGTTACCATGGAAGCCAGATGTTACGGCCTTGCCAGACATTACAACCCATTCCTGGTCAATACAGTCGTGGGATTTATCGGCCCCGAATACCTGTACGACGCACGTCAGGTTATCCGCGCAGGTCTGGAAGATCACTTCATGGGCAAGCTCACCGGAATCTCCATGGGATGTGACGCTTGTTACACCAACCACATGAAGGCGGATCAGAACGATATCGAAAATCTTGCGGTTCTGCTCACAGCTGCAGGCTGCAATTATTTCATGGGAATCCCCATGGGAGACGATATTATGCTGAATTATCAGTGCACCAGCTATCATGACGTTGCCGCTTTAAGAGAAGTTCTGAGGGTAAAACCTCTGCCGGAATTCAATGCCTGGTGCGAAAAGATGGGCATTCTGAAAGATGGCAAACTGACTCCTATGGCTGGAGATGCCAGCATGTTTACGAAATAGGAAGGAGGCGGCTGAAATGAGTATGGAAGATAATATTAAACTGATTGTAGAACAGGTATTAAAGGAGATCGCTGTTACCGAAGCGTCAGGAAAGGGAACCTCGGCGGGAACTTCAACAGGAGGCTCGGTCTCTTCTGCCTGGACTTCGGCTGTGGCAGGAACAGCGGCATCATCTCCTTGGAATTCAGGAGTAGGCGCATCGGTCTACGATGATGCAGACGCAGAAGATCTGTCCACCGTGGATCTGCAGACCCAACTGCTGGTTCCTGATCCGAAAAACAAAGAACTGTATCTGGATATGAAGAAATCGACCTCTGCAAGAATTGGTGTGTGGAGAGCTGGCCCAAGGCCGATGACACAAACTCTGCTTCGTTTCAGAGCGGATCATGCTGTTGCCCAGGACTCGGTCATGGGTGAAATCGCAGAGGAAGATGCAGCAAAATATAACATGGTTTATGTCAAATCCCAATGCAGGGATAAGGATGAATATCTGACCCGGCCGGAGCTTGGAAGAGTACTGGATGAGGACAGCATCAGAAAGCTGGAGAAGGAATGTGAGAAAAAACCTCAGGTTCAGATCCTTGTAGCAGACGGACTGTCCAGCAAAGCCATGGAAGCCAACATTCCTGACCTGTATCCTGCCATGCTGCAGGGGCTGCAGTCCATGGGAATCCGGGTAGGAACCCCCATCATGGCCAAGTATGCCAGAGTCGGTCTGATGGACAGCATTGGCGAAGTAATTAAGCCGGATGTTTGCGTCAATCTCATCGGAGAACGTCCCGGACTTGGTACCGCTGAAAGCATGAGCGCTTATATCGTATACAACCCAAGAGCTGACGTCATCGAAAGTGAACGAACGGTTCTGAGCAATATTCATAAGGGCGGAACACCGGCAGTTGAAGCCGGCGCTCACATCGCCGCACTGATCAAGAAGATTTTAGATGCAAAGGCATCCGGCGTAAATCTTGAACGATAGGCGTCTGAAAGTAGGATTTTAATACCGTGCGAACATTCGCCGAACGGCGAATCGTACAGGGCATTCAAATTGAACAAACCGATTTGAAACGAATAGAGGAGGTGCTGAATCAATGTTGATAGAACCCATAAAGCCACAGGTTTTGGCAGTTAGATTGATCCCCAACGTCTCATATGACCTGGCACAGCAGTTGGGTCTGACACCGGATCAAAGATCCATCGGTATGCTGACGGCTACCATCGATGACGC
>JARBUO010000211.1 GCA_029239605.1 Bacillota bacterium
ACGGGGCTTTAACACCTTACTCGCTTTCCAGGCGAGCTCCTTAGCCACTCGGTCAACTCTCCAGACTTATTAGACACAATTAGTAATTTAACATACATTAAGAGAAAAAGCAAGTACTATTTCAAATAAAATTTTGTAATAAAATAAAGGTTTTTGTTGAAATTTTTCCCATAGGTGTTTGATTTCGAACTCTATTTGAAGTATAATTTCTGTTGCGGAGGTACTGCAATTAATGGATGTTAAGAAACCAAATCTGTCTTTTGAACAGTGGAGAGAAAAAATCATCCAAGTCTTCTACTTGATTATCACACTGATATTTCTGGTAGAAGTCATTGTTTTCTTGACCTTTCGCCCATTTGGTCTTCTCGCAGAAACTATGACAGATCTTAATTATATCACAAAATATATTATAATACCTACTCTGATTAATATAAGTCTGGTCTATACCTGTCATAAAATAAACACAAAACGTTTTAAAGAAAGAATTAAAAACACTGCGATCCCAGTAACATTAAGTCTTCTTGCCACAGTAATTGCACATGTCCATATTCAGGTTGATACAATTATAACTGTGTTTTCAATGCCTGTATTCCTAACGGTATTATTTGGAAAAAGAAGGATGACCAGGATGATTACCGTTCTCAATGGAATCTTAATTCTCCTGCTTTCAATCCGCGCCTCCTTTGACCTTGAAACGAGAACCATATTTTTTTATCTGAATATAGTAGTCGCGTTCACACTTCTGATAACCGCCTATCTGATCAGCAATGTCCTGATCGCTTACAACAAAGCAAACAGCGATTTTGTCAATTCCAGCTATGAAGCCCAGCTATCGCTGACAGAGCAGGCAAAAAACGATTCTCTGACCGGACTGTTCAACCAAAGGACGTTTCACGCTCTTTTGAAAACAACGATGGAAAAAGCAAGGAAGTCGAAAGCGACCATGTCTCTTGCTATTATTGACTTGGATGATTTTAAAGAGATCAACGATTCCTTTGGTCATCTGGCTGGTGATCAGGTTTTGCTTCATTTCACGGATTTGATGAAAGAGCATTGCAAAGAAGGGGATGCGTTTATTTCTCGTTACGGCGGAGATGAATTTGCAGTCATCTTTCCGAGAGCTTCCAGAGAACTGGCATACCTGCGATTGGAATCATTACGGAAACGGTGCAAACAAGTCCCATCGGAGAAGACCGGAATAAGTTCTATCAGTTTCAGTGCCGGCATCGCAAACTATATCGAAGGCGAAGCCAACGCAACGCTTTTATTCCATCAGGCAGATTCCGCGTTGTATCAAGCCAAAGAAAATGGGAAAGGGCAAACCATAATTTATCAGCAGCATTGTGACTAGACTGCCATTGAAGATCTTGAAACCATTGCCATAAATCAATTCCATAAAAAGAACTGCCTTGGTGATTTCACCGAAACGGAAGGGACAATCCAACCATTCAGGCAGCGTTCACAAGCAGGCAGTTCATTTATATTCTATCCGTCCTTATTTCAAGCAATTCCGTACAGCTGATTGCATTTCGTCTTTATCAAGGACGCCTTTATGTTTGATCTCCTTATCTTCAAGCCCCTTTAGACCCAAGGGAATTCGAACCCCTGTCTTTTCGTGGAGTCTACGTACGTTCTCAAACCCATCACTGGCGATCTCAAGTCCGATGGATTCAGCAACACTGTCTGCAAACTTATATGCGCTGGCTGTGGAAGCAATTACTGCAGGAGTATCATCCCCTGTTGCCTTCTTATAATCTTCATACACCTTATACGCCACTGCAGTATGGGTATCCATCAAATAGCCGTTTTCCGCATACATTTTCCCGATGGCAGCATTGGTCTCGTCTATCGTGGCAAAACCGGCCCAGAAGTCTTTTAAACCCGCCTTCATGTCAGCACTGACCTCATACT
The DNA here is from genome assembly GCA_029239605.1 of Bacillota bacterium. GTDB lineage: Bacteria > Bacillota > Clostridia > Peptostreptococcales > Anaerovoracaceae > Anoxybacterium. The sequence goes on from JARBUO010000211.1 coordinate 1,912, forward strand.
TCTTATCTTTCTCAAGAGCATTCATTAATATGGAAATTTCTTCGCCTTTATTCCCGCTCAGGTGGTATAAGAGCCGCTCCAGGTTGCTGGAAATCAAAATATCCATAGATGGAGAATTGGTCAGATAAAATGCTCTTCCTGCATCATAAACTCCGGTCTGTATAAAGTCTGTCAGAACTTTATTCTCATTGGAGGCACAAATCAGCTTGTTTACCGGTACACCCATCTGTTTTGCATAATAGGCAGCAAGAATATTTCCGAAGTTTCCGGTAGGAACAACCACATTGAAGCCTTCTTCTGCTTTTACCGCACCCTGCTCCATCAGCTTGGCATACGCATAAACGTAATATGCTACCTGAGGAATCAGACGACCAATGTTGATGGAGTTTGCAGAAGACAGCATGCAGCCTGCTTCAGCGAGCCCTGCAGCAAATTGGCTATCGTTGAAAATATTTTTAACTCCAGTCTGTGCATCATCAAAATTACCACGAATTGCAAAGACATGAGTATTCGCGCCTTCCTGTGTAACCATCTGCCGCTCCTGAACCTGGCTGACTCCTTCGCTTGGATAGAATACGATGATTTCGGTATTGGGCACATCAGCAAATCCTTCCAATGCAGCTTTTCCAGTATCGCCGGAGGTGGCAGTCAGTATGACGACTTTCTTGTCAACCTGTTCTTTCTTCATCGCAGTGGTCATGAGGTAGGGAAGAATGGATAGCGCCATATCCTTGAACGCAGCCGTTCTTCCATGGTATAGTTCGAGGAAATGCGCGCCTCCCGCATTGACCAGTGGAACGATCTCTGAAGTCTCAAATTTGCTGTCGTAAGCTCCGTTCACACAATATTTGATCTCTTCTTCCGTATAATCGGTAAAAAAGCTGTGAATGACCGCATCTGCGATTTCCTGGTAGGTCTTTCCCTTCATGTCTTCTAAACTGAAGGGCAATCTCGGAAAGCTATCCGGAACAAAAAGTCCTTTATCCTGTGAAATTCCCTGTATTACAGCTTGGGCAGCATTTTTTACATCCTTGCTGCCTCTTGTACTCTTGTAAAGCATCCTTTGATTCCTTTCTTTTTCTTTATCTCAATCATCCCGGAGCCAAAATTCCGGGTCTTATACTTGCTTAATATTTGATTTTAACAAAATCGCCTGAAATATACAAGGCGAACAAGAAAAATGTACAGAAAAAATAAACAATTCGCCCTTGCAGGTTCGACTCCCTCTGCTTAAAAAACGAGTAGGGGGAAATTAATTCCCCCTCTCACACCACCTAGCTGGCCGTTCCGCTCTGGGCGGTTCAATTCAAATAGTATTCCGAACCCCTCTCCGATTTGCATGTTATTAGCCATTAATTTTTCTCCGTTCTTGATATAAAAAATTTACCCTCCATGCCTCTGTAACCCATTTTTTTGCTTTTCATATTATGGATCAACGAAAGGAGGTTTTTATAATGTGTTGTAGAAACCGAAATCGCGACGATATCAGAGGAATCAGAAATTGTGACGATCTCAGAGGTATCAGAGACCGTGACAGAGATTGTGACAATCTCAGAGGTATCAGAGACCGTGACAGAGATCGTGACGATATCAGAGGAATCAGAGATCGTGATTGTTTTAATTTTAGGCATAGAGATCTTTGCTGTTTTTGTATTAGAGAGCCTAGATCTTGGGGTTAATTTTAATTTTGATTATTACGTTCACCCTAAAAGGGTGAACGTTTTTTATGTTAATGAAATCCACCTGCTATGCAGGTGAGATAAAGAGCTTTAGCTATGAGTAGGAAATAAAAACCTCCATTTATTAGAATAGATTAGGTTCGCCAACCAATCTAAAACAAAAGGAGATCATCCAATATGGATAAAACTACTTTAGCACATTCAAAATGGAACTGGAAATATCATATCGTGTTCGCACCAAAGTACAGAAGACAAGTAATCTATGGAAAGCTTAGAAAGGACATTGGAACAATCCCGAGAAAATTGTGTGATCAGAAAGGAATCGAGATTATTGAGGCAGAGTTGTGCCCGGATCACGTGCATATGCTGGTGAGTATACCGCCAGCGTCGCTCAAATCATGGGATACCTCAAAGGTAAGAGTTCATTGATGATTTTTGACAGGCATGCCAATCTAAAATATAAATATAGCAGTCGTCATTTCTGGTACCGTGGGTATTACGTTGATACTGTGGGGCGGAATAAAAAAGTAATTGAAGAGTACATCCTTTCCTTCCTTTCCGGCCTTACGGCCTGGTATGGCAACACTTTTTCGTACAAAAATCATAGTTTCGATGCCTTAAATTCCTTAGGGCTAAGATAGCCTAAGGAGCTATGGATACGAAAATT
>JARBUO010000001.1 GCA_029239605.1 Bacillota bacterium
AATCACAAGAAAATTGCTTTGAAATTTACAAGGAACTTGCTTTTACCAACGCATTTTTTATCTTTGCTTTTTTATTGCATTTACTTTTTCAATCAACCTATTTCGAGCATGTAACGATAACATTTGTGAGAAAGTAACCAAGAACCCCATCTTTTGAATGAATCGAATCTTACATTTATTTTTTTCAGAACTGATTTTGTGATATAATAAATACAAGAAATGTAGCAAAATTAAAGATTTTGCCTTGAGATGTATTTATTGAATCGGTGTGAAGCAAACCGGAGCAGCGGCTTGCACTTATGATATAATAGTTCCAGTGGAATTCGCAACGATTATAACGATATGAAACAAAATCTGATAATTTTGTCCGAATGTTTTTTATTGACAGGAGATTCGTATGGCAAATCAACATCCAACCAGAGAAGAATGCTTGGCGTTATTGGAGGAATATAATACCCCTGCACACGTTATCAGACACTGCATCAAGGTTACAGAAACGGCACTGAAAATTGCTGAGGCCTTAAATAAGAAGGGATACCATTTGGACTTAAGATTGATCCAAGGAGCCGGATTGATTCACGACATTGCACGAGTCGAGGAGAAACACTGGGAGGTTGGCGCTGATATTGCCGAAGGTCTGGGATACTGTCAGGAAGCGAAGATCATCAGAATCCATATGTTTTATAACTGCAATCCAAAGATAGATGAAATTAACGAAACAGATATTATCTGTTTGTCAGACCGCATGGTAAAAGAAGACAAATATGTGGGACTGGAAAGAAGGATGCAATACATTCTTGATCAGTTTAAGGATCAAGAAGAGATTGCAGAGAGGATTAGAGAAAGAATCAAAGAAAATAAAGCAATGCTTGTTCGGATCGAACAAATTCTTGGTACCTCCATCGATTCACTGATGTAATCGAAGTTATATTTTAACCTCCTCTGTAATATGCTTAATTGAAGCAGCGTTGAGGAGGTATATTTATGTACAAAAACAGAAGATATGTAAGAAAAAGGAAGGGCTATGGCTCTACTCTTGTGAAGCAGATCCTTGTTTGCATTATTATTGTTCTGCTGGTTATCGTAATAAAGAAAATGGATATCGCAATTGTGAATCAGAGCATAGAAACCTTCAAGGCTGCACTGAACCATGATTATAAAGCAGCGGAAATTGTGGATTCTGCTAAGAATCTTGCCTCCAAAGCAAAAGATATTCCCGAAAATATTGTCGCAGCTTTCAAGCAAAGTGAAAGCAAGCTTGCATTTTCACCTCCCGCTGATGAAGATGCTATCATATCTACCTTCGGTGAAAAAAGTGGTTTCTTTGGTTCGGAGACCAGTGGTTTTGAGCGTGGTATGAAATTCCAGTCAGATCAAGAGCTTCAGGTATACTCTGTAGGAGGCGGTATCGTATCAGAAATAGGAGAAAGCAGTCAATATGGTAAATACATAAAAATAGTTCATGGCAACGATGTGGTTTCCATTTACGGCGGCTGTACTCAGATTTATGTACAATCATTGGAAAAGGTGAAAAAAGGCCAGCTCATCGCTTCGGTCAGCCCTGAAAATAACGGCCATCTCAGTTTTGAACTCTGGGTTGATGATGACATTGTGAATCCGGCCAGTTATATTGAGTTTTAAGAGCTGTAATGTTTCGGTTTCAGCTATTTCATACAAAGGTCGAACTGCACGGTTCCTTGTTTTTGCTGCTTCTTCTGATTGCGCTTTCCGGCAATTCAATCTTTGCTGCAGCTTCTCTGCTGTTTTCATTTCTGCATGAGCTGGCGCATAGAGCAACTGCCATTCATCTGGGCTATTCCCCAGAGAAGATTTCTTATGGTCTGTTTGGAGGCGTTCTCCATCTAAGGGAAGGCTTCATTCAGCCTGTGGATGAACTTCTGATCCATCTTTCGGGGCCATTTTTTAATATTGTTGCAGCGTTTTTACTTTATGCCTTCTATCAATATTTTGATTACCCATGGTTTGAGCCAATGATTTTGGCCAACATCATATTGGCCATCTATAATCTGATGCCCTTTTTCCCGCTGGACGGAGGGAAGATTGTGGATTTATATCTGGCCATATTCCTGGGTTATGGCCGTTCGCAAAAAATTTCCCGCTTTTTTTCATTATTATTTACAGTTTTCCTTTTCCTTTTGGGGATTTACTTGGTACAATATAATGTACTGAATTTATTTCTGTCTGCTCTCGCAGTCAATCTTTACATAGCCCGCAGGCAGGATAACAGTTTTATTTTCTATAAAATCACAAGAAATATTGAGGATGGAATTAAAAACGGCAACGAAAAAATCGTGGTCTGCAGGGAAGATATGAAGGCGATTAAAATCATCGAAAGATATCGCCCTTTAGAAAGCAGACTGTTTACCATCGTCAATGACAAGGGAAAGTATAAGGGACAGCTGACAGAAACAGAGCTCTTAAACGGGATCTATTACTGCGGTATCTATGCCGATTTTAAACGGCTTCTTGATTTCAAGCGTGCTGGCTAGAAAACAGAACTGAGAATTCAGAAAAAAAGCGGGGGAGAATCCCCCATAAGAAATGGAGCGTAACATGGTATTAACGAATCAATTGGACAAGCTGCTGATGAAGGTGGAAAAGCCGGGCAGGTATACTGGCGGAGAATGGAATTCTGTCACCAAGGATCTTTCCGGTATCAAAACGAGGTTTGGTTTTGCTTTTCCCGATACTTATGAGATTGGCATGTCTTATTTGGGACTTCAGATCATTTATCATATTTTAAACAAAGAAGATTCCGTTTTCTGCGAAAGAGTCTTTGCACCTGCTTCCGATATGGAAGCACTGATGCGCGAGGAAAAACTCCCGCTGTTCACATTAGAGACAAAATCACCTGTTAAAGATTTGGACATCCTTGGGTTTACACTGCAATATGAACTTTCCTTCAGCAACCTGATCAATATGCTGGATCTTTCCGGGATCCCTGTTAAAAGTAACCAAAGAACGGAGGCGGATCCCTTTATTGCGGCAGGAGGGCCTTGTGCATTTAATCCCGAGCCACTGGCTGATATTGTGGATTTCTTTATGCTGGGGGACGGGGAAGAGATTCTTCCGGAAGTATGTAAGGCCCATGAGAATTGGAAGGAATCGGGTACGGAGAAGGAGGAATTTCTAAAAACCCTCGTCCAAATCCCGGGTATTTATGTGCCTAGATTTTATAAGCCGGTCTACAGGGAAGATGGTACCATTGAATCCATTGAAAGAACTTATGAGAAGGCCCCGGTTCATGTTGAAAAACGAATCGTGGAGGATCTTAATACGGTTGATTTTCCGGAACATTGCATTGTCCCTTTCATCGATACGGTTCATGACCGGGCTGTGGTTGAAATATTCCGGGGCTGCACAAGAGGCTGCCGCTTCTGTCAGGCTGGAATGATCTATCGCCCCGTGAGAGAGCGATCCAAGGATAAAATAAAGGAAATATCATTGAGCCAGATTGAATCCACAGGTCATGAGGAACTAACGATCCTGTCTCTTTCCACCAGTGATCATTCTGAAATTGAGCCTCTTGTGCAAGAGCTGATGGGTGTCTGCCGTGAAAATAATGTATCCCTTTCGCTGCCGTCTCTTCGTCTGGATTCTTTCTCCTTTAAAGTTTTAGAGGAAATCCAGGGCTACAAGAAATCCGGACTGACCTTTGCGCCTGAAGCCGGAACCCAGAGACTCAGGGACGTAATCAACAAATCCATCACGGACAATGACATTTATCATGCCATGGAGAAGGCCATAGAACTGGGCTGGAGCAATATTAAGCTATACTTTATGGTTGGTCTTCCCACAGAAACCTTTGAGGATTTGGATGGCATTGCAGAAATTGCCAGGAATATCACCGATCTCAATTATCGGATTACGGGGAAACGGGGCAGGTTTAATGTGACCATCAGCGTTTCCAATTTTGTGCCTAAGGCCCATACGCCGTTTCAGTGGTTCCCTCAGGATACGGCTGATCTATTTCATAAGAAGCATCAATATCTGAAAGATAAGCTAAAAAGCATGAAAGGCGTAACCTTCCAATATCACGGTACTGAAGTCAGTTATATGGAAGCAGTTTTTGCAAGAGGAGACAGACGTCTTGCCGATACACTGATCAAAGCCGTAGAACTGGGATGTAAGTTCGACGGCTGGCGGGAGCATTTTAATTACGGACTTTGGATCAAAGCGCTGGAAGAAACCGGCATTGACCCTGATTTTTATGCCTGTCGTGAAAGAGCCTACGAAGAAATTCTTCCTTGGGATTTGATTGATTCTGGAGTCACAAAAGAATTCCTTCTGGAAGAAAATCAAAATGCAATAAAAGGAAGTCAGTCTGTGGACTGCAGACGAGGCTGTATTGGATGCGGTATCAATCAGAGAGTCAATTGCACCATGGAGGGAACGCTATGAGCCGTTATGTCGTTAAGTTTTATAAAGAAGGAGTACTTCGCTACATCTCCCATCTGGATCTGCTGAGGCTGTTTAAGCGCTCCTTTAAAAGAGAAGAAATACGGCTCCAATATTCTCAGGGATTCAATCCTCATCCAAAGATGAGTTTTGCCCAGCCGTTGTCACTCGGCTACTCCAGCAGCGGCGAATATCTGGAATTTGAAACCACCCAACCTTATCCTGTAGAAGAAATCAAGGAGAAAATGAATCTTATTCTTCCAGAAGGGATTGGTATCTTGTCCTGCAGTGAGCTCCCCGATTCAGGAAAAACACTGGCTGCAATGACAGATGCTGCGGATTATGAGATATCCATACCCTGTGCGGAAGAAAGGGGTGTTGATATCAATCAGCTTGTAGAGGCTTACCTGACTCAAATCGAGATCATCGTTCTGAAGCATCAAAGGAAGAGCGGCAAGGACGTAGAGCTTGATATCAAGCCGATGATTCATGATTTAAAGGGTTTTGTTGACCGTAATAGTATTATGTTAAAGTGCAAAATATCAGCAGGAAGCACGGCGAATCTCAGTCCTGAATTATTGTTGTCCTCTTTCTGCAGCCATTCGCTAATTCCGTACGAACGGACTGAGGTAACAATAAAACGAACTGAAATCTATTTTACTGGTTGACATTTATTTCCATATAATGTAATATTGTGGTATGCCCGTCAATTCCTGTGCAGCTTTTGTCGTGCAGGATACCGCTGTTATGCTATTTTATAGTGAGGGAATGCCATGAATTTATATGATTACTTTAATCGGGACAAAAAGTTGATTCTAAAGGTAATCGCAGGAGTACTGCTTCTTGTGATTGCCTTTTTTTCTTATCTCTTAAAAAATGCATCTAAGGAAGATACAATTGTTCTGACAGAGGGAACCGGGGGTATCAGCAGTAGCGCAGCAATACAGACGACCGGTTCTGCCATTGAGGATGACGGACTCCCTGTAGAAATCGTTATTGATATATCCGGCGCGGTCGGTAAGCCTTCGGTTTTAAAACTTCCGGAAGGCAGCCGCGTATACGAGGCAGTGGAAAAAGCCGGTGGGTTTACATCTGAAGCTGATACGAGGCTCATTAATCAAGCAGAATTGCTAAGTGATGGTCAAAAACTATATATACCGACCAAAAAAGAAGTTGAGAAAGCACAGGAAGGTAACGGTTCTGTTGGCCCCGGTACAATTCCCGGTTCAGGCGCTTCAGCGATCTCGGGAATGCAGAAGTCTGCAGATCAGGGATTGATCAATATTAATACAGCTGATTCTGCTGCTTTGCAGCAGCTGTCAGGCGTAGGACCATCAACTGCCGAAAAAATCATAAGCTATCGCAATGAAAACGGGTCCTTTCAATCCATTGAGGATATCAAGAATGTGAGTGGCATAGGGGATAAGACCTTTGAAAAGTTTAAGAATAAAATAAAAGTAAAATAAGATTTATTGAAAACCAGTCATTAGAATCGCAAGGCTTATTAAAAACCAATCAATTGTAAATCTGATGTTATAAAAACATCATAACATGTCAACACTAAAGTTCGAGGTGATGGCAATGTTTAGTCAAAGAAAAAGCTTTTTAAAGGGAAAACTGTTTTACGTAATCCTTGTTGGATTGTTCATTTTTGGGATTTGGCTCAATCAGGCTCCGGAAGATGTAAAAGCTCCACAGGAAATCAGTACCGACAGTAACTATCCCGCAAGTACAAAAGGTGCTGTGAATCAGGGAAATAAAAATGACTATGATATACTTGATAATATTATAGGCAAAAATAATATAGCGTCTCCAGGAGAGCAAAGCAATGTGCAAGCCACTGACAGCAGTATCGGCACTCCTGCCGACGAACCAAAAAAACAAGGATACTATCTTGTAAAAGAAATTGATGGAGTTATCAAAATCTTTTATTATGATGAACAGGGAAAGGAAAAGTTAATCAGAGAAGCCGACATTGCATTCTCACTTTTAAGCGTAGGAGATCAGGAACTCTTCCAGAAGGGGATTATTAAGCATAACGAGGAAGAACTAAATGAACTTTTGCAGGATTTTGAAAGCTAGATCTAAATACGGAGGATGAGAATGTATAAAGAAGTGGTCAAGAAAGGATCTTATCTGGTCCTTACTTTTATGGTTGCTGCACTCCTTGCCGGAGGCAGCTTATTATCTTTTATCCCAAGTGATATCAAAATTTTCTCAAATGAGACAAAAGTACTGCAGCTGCCCCTGAAAGAGGTCACAATCAGCGTGCTCCCGGAACGGGTATTGATCCCGGGCGGACATTCCGTTGGGGTTAGAATGAATGTAAAGGGCGTACTGGTGGTTGGTCTGGAGGAAATTGAATGCACAGACGGCAAATTTGTAAATCCAGGACTCGATGCGGGTCTTCAAATTGGCGATAATATTCTCGAAATCGATGGAATAAAAGTAAATAATGCCAGAGAGGTAAAGGATGTCGTCAATAAAATAAAAGCCGATGTAAGATTGAAAGTAAAAAGAAAAGATGATATTATGAATATCAGACTAACTCCTGTTCAGAGTGTTGATGACAACCTGTATAAAATAGGAGTATGGGTCAAAGACAGAACCGCCGGTATTGGTACACTCACATTTTATGATCCGGTGAACCATGCTTTCGGTGCACTGGGACATGCAATCACCGACCCTGAGACAGGAACGGTGCTCTCCGTTGCACAAGGGGAACTGCTCAATTCCAAAGTAGAATCTGTGAAGCAGGGGAAGGCTGGAAGTCCCGGCGAAATCAGAGGTATTTTCTATGAAGCTGACAAACCGCTCGGCAAACTTGAAGTAAATACGGAATATGGAATTTTTGGGGACACCTACGGAGAAATTTCTAACCCTATCTATCAAAAACCTCTTGAGATCGGGTATCAGAATGAAATAAAAAAGGGGCCCGCATATATCCTTACAACCCTTGATGGAGATAAGATCGAGAAGTATAGTATCAGTATTGAAAAGATCAACCACCAAACCAGAGCCGATACAAAAAGCATGGTAATCAAGGTGACAGACAAACGTCTTCTGGAAAAAAGTGGAGGTATTATACAGGGAATGAGCGGCAGCCCAATCATACAAAACGACAAGATAATCGGTGCGGTAACCCATGTATTTGTAAATGACCCTCAGAAAGGCTACGGAATCTTTATTGAATGGATGCTTCAGGACTCAAATGTCGAATAAAGTCGGATACCATTAGTAATTAGCGTAACTTTCTATTTCCATACTCTTGAAAAAGATGTAAAATTTCTTTACTATATAGTTCATAGGGAATTATGTACTACTGTAAAGAAAATGGAAAAAACTTGCGTAAGCTAAAGGGGGATTTGTCAATGACAAACAAAATCAGAGTGGGAATTGCGGATGACAATAAAGATTTCTGCGAAATTCTCACAGATTTCTTCGAAACTCAGCAAAATATCGATATTGTCTTTACCGTTCATGATGGAATGCAGACTGTCGAAGCGGTTTTTAAAGAAAAGCCTGACGTGCTGATTCTTGACATGATTATGCCGTATCTCGATGGACTTGGAGTATTGGAAAAAATCAACGGGATGGATTTGGACAATACTCCAAAAATCATCATGCTTTCTGCTGTGGGCCAGGAATCAATCACGCAAAAAGCCATCAACCTGGGCGCAGAATACTATGTGGTGAAGCCATTCGATTTAAATATTCTCGCTAAGCGGATTTATCAGCTTTCTGGTCATGATCAGGTAATGAACCAGCCAAACAAAGGAGCCATATCCCGCTCCATTATCAATACTGATGAAACCAAAAAGAATGATCTTGAAATTGATATTACCAATATCATTCATGAGGTTGGTGTTCCCGCCCATATTAAAGGCTACCAGTATCTGCGTCATGCAATAACAATGGTTGTTGAGGATATGGATCTTCTCAGTGCAGTTACCAAGGAACTCTATCCTGCTATTGCAAAAAAGAACAACACTACGCCAAGCCGTGTTGAGCGGGCCATCAGACATGCCATTGAGGTTGCCTGGAATCGAGGAAAAATTGAAACATTAAACAGCTTATTTGGGTATACGGTACATAATGACAAAGGCAAACCGACAAACAGTGAGTTTATCGCCATTATTGCCGACAAATTAAGACTGGAGCGAAAAGTAAGCTAGAACAGGAAGGATTTATGCTGACAAAAGATAAAATCGATCGAATCAATGCACTTGCCAGGAAATCCAAAGAGGAGGACCTGACGCCAGAAGAAAAGCAGGAGCAGGCAGAACTGCGTGCAGAATATCTGGCAAAATTCAGAGAGAATTTCAGGGGGCATCTGGAATCTATTCGGTTTGTCGATGATGACTGTGTCGAAAAAGGCAAAGAAAAACATTAAAAAAACCAATAACTAGCAGCGGGTTTATACAATTTTCCCGCTGCTTTTTTATTATACTGTTTTTAAGGCTGACGAAGAGCTCTGGAGCTCTGATCGTCTAATTTAGACGGGCAACCTACTAGTTTATGAGCGAGGTGGACAAACTTGAAACAGTATGATAAGTTATTGATTCTTCCTGCGATAATCATCATTATTGCAGGTATTTTTTCCGGATTCAGCAATCAATCCTGTGATCAGATTACGAAAGACCTTTTGCGTGAACGTACTGAGATTCTGCAAAATGCCTATTATGGAAAGATCGATCGTAACAAAGCAGAAGAAGCACTCAGCAAAATTGAAACCTATCCGTTGCTGTCGGAGGATGTGGGTAATTTAAAAAATTATGACGCTACTCAGATTGATATCGTAAAATCTATGGAGTTTCTTGACGTTAAGCAGGAAAGTAAAATGTTTGATTATATTTCATTTCATACTAAAATTCGTTGGAATATGAACGGACTCAGCGCAGATTATGTCAGTGAAAACGAATATTCGGTTATTTTGAAATCTACAACGCAAGGGTACAAGCTGTCTGAATTCAACCCAAAGCAGGAGTACTAAACACAAGATTTTCCTCCATTTCAAGTTATTTATCCCAGAGAATTACTAGGAATTTTTCGTGATAATGCAAAAATAACTGTTTATCTTTCAGAAATAATTGGTATAATAGAAGAGGTAATGAAGTAAACAAGCTGAAAGGAGAGCATTATCATGCGTCAAGTATATTTAGACTATTCAGCAACCACTCCTGTAAAGAAAGAAGTTTTGGATGAGATGCTGCCTTATTTCACCGAAAAGTTCGGCAATCCATCCAGCTTATATGGTATAGGGCTCAATGCAAAATCAGACCTCAGTCAAGCAAGGGCTAAAGTTGCGAAATTGATTGGCGCCGATGAGCGTGAGATATATTTTACATCCTGTGGAACGGAAGCTGATAACTGGGCTGTCATTGGTACAGCACGGGCGAAAAAGTCAAAAGGCAATCATATTATTACATCGAAGATCGAGCATCATGCTTTGCTGCATACCTGCGAATATCTTGAGAAGGAAGGCTTTAAGGTTACTTACCTTGATGTCGACGAAAAAGGACGTATCAGCCTCGAAGAGCTGGAAAACGCGATCACTGATGAGACAATCCTTATCAGCATCATGTTTGTAAACAACGAAATCGGGACCATACAACCCATCAAGGAAATTGGCGAAATAGCAAAGAAACATAAAATTTGGTTCCATACCGACGCGGTCCAGGCACTGGGCAATGTTCCCATTGATGTTCGCGAACTGGGAATCGATATGATGTCAATGTCAGCTCATAAAATCTACGGTCCCAAAGGAGTGGGGGCTCTGTACGTGAAGAAAGGCGTGGTTATTCCAAGCTTTATGAACGGAGGAGCACAGGAGAACAAGAGAAGAGCTGGTACAGAAAATATGGCCGGTATCATAGGATTTGCGAAAGCAGCAGAACTGGCCGGTGAAAATCTGGAATTACATCGCAAGAAGATTTCAGAACTAAGGGATTATTTCGCCAAAGAACTGACCACAAGATTAGAAGACGTGGATATCAATGGCGACATGGAACACAGACATCCGGGTAACATTAACCTGACCTTCAATTATGCGGAAGGTGAGGCTTTATTGCTTTACATGGACGCAAGGGGAATCGCCGCATCCACAGGGTCCGCCTGTTCTTCTGCAAGCTTTACGCCATCTCATGTACTCAGAGCCATTGGCCTGCCTCTTGAAAAGGTGTATAGTTCCATACGGTTTACCATAGGAGATTTTACCACAAAGGAAGATGTCGATTACGCCATAGAAGAGATCGTTAAAATAGTTGAAAAATTGAGAGGTTTTTCTGCTTTCAATAAAGAAAGGACATGGTGAGCTTATGGCTATGTATAATGATAAAGTGATGGAGCATTTTATGAATCCTCACAACGCCGGTACAATGGAAAATCCCGATGCAGTTGGCAGTTACGGCAGCCCTGTATGCGGAGATATGATGGAAATATCACTGAAGATTGAAGACAATGTGATCGTAGATGCTAAGTTTAAAACCTTTGGCTGCGGTTCTGCAATTGCTTCCTCAAGCGTTGCAACAGAAATGATCAAAGGGAAGACGCTGGAAGCAGCTTTAGAGCTTACAAATAAGAACTTTATCGATGAGCTGGGCGGACTTCCGGGTCCTAAAATCCACTGCTCCGTTCTGGCAGAACAGGCTGTTAAAAAGGCAATCTATGACTATGCTTCGAAAAACGGACTTGAGCTGGAAGGTCTTAAAGGGTTTGATCCCAACGCAGAGGAAGACGACCACCATCATCAAGTTGAAGAAGAATAAGTGAAAACAAAAAAATTAATAAGCTAAAAAGGTATCAATAAAAGGAAACGAAAACAGGATAGCAACAGAGCGGCCGATGGCCGCTCTTACTTTTATTATGTAGGAAATAGAATCTTTGATTCCATCATTTCCACTTCTTTATTCCTTATCCAAACATGATGATTGCTCTGACCGGACAGACGGGAGCACAGTATCCGCAAGTGAGACAAATATTATGATCCACTTCAGCTAGTCCAAGATCATTCCGAAAAATTGCTCTATTGGGGCATCTGACCATACAGTTTCCACAGCCGATACAATCTCCCTGGTCAACGCTGATTTTCTTATCTGTCAAATCTGGAATATAAGTAGGATCAAGTGAATCTTCCACTGCTTCAATGATTCGGTCAATTTCATGTTGGCGTCCAAAACCGACCATCATAGAGGAAATTCCCTCCAAACCGCGGACGTACCGAATGGCTTCCTGATAACGGCCCACAAGATTGCCGCCTCCAAAAACCTTCATGGCGAATACACCTTTTCCCCGCTGTGCAGCCCTCTTGATTTCAAGCTCCATCTCTTCCTTCGTTCCAAAACCGGAGCCTTTTCTGATTCCAAGGCTCTGCAGGTTGATAAGAGGAAACAAAACATCAATTTCGTTCACTTCCGCAGCCTTTGCGGCAACATCAACATGATGGGTGGAGAGCCCAACAGCTGTAACCAAACCTTTCGCCTTTGCATCCTGAAGACATTCCCATGCTCCGGCACGATTTTCAAAATCAGGATCATCTCTTACTTCATGAAGAAGAAAAATATCAATGATATCGCGATCCAGAGCAATTCTTGCATCCTCGATTGCAGTTTCCATTGAGCGATAGGTCAAACCCAGGCTTTTGGAAGCAATCACCGGTTCAAAAGAGGTTCCTTTCAGCGCTTTTCTGATAAAGGGGTATGTCTCATAATATTCGGCCGTATCGAGAAAGTTAATTCCGCGTTCCAGACCATATCGAAGGACCGCAGCACCTTCCTCGACAGTGAGATTTAATTGGGTTTTCCCGACGGTAAGAACACCAAAGCCGACTTCTGTTACCTGTAAGCCGGTATTTCCAAGCGTATTTGTCTTCATTTTTCAACTCCTTGGATCTCTATTTTCTACATTTTAACACAGAATAAAGAGATTCGAAATAATGTGAGTGGTTATTTCTGTTAAAACTATTGTTATGCCGCTTTTTTCGTCCTTTTTATGGTAATATCACAATAAAATTAATAGATATATGTAGAGAATTGTGGTATAATACATCGGTCAGTATTTTAACATAAAATTAACAAATCTCGTAATATTATAAGAGAGATAGGAAGATGAATATCTTTGATAGAACAAACAAATGGATCGGGGGATTTTTGATCATAGGGATCATAATAACGCTGTGCATTTTTTTATACGATTTCTATTCCTATGTGACGACAAATACCCGGGCTGAGGAAAAAGCAAATCAAATGCTTGCAACAAGGACAAGCGCAACGATGATACGTGAAAAAATCAAAAGTGATATCAATACGGTATTTGCACTTTCATCGATCCTCGCCACCTATGAGTCTATTGACAGCAAAGAAGCACGAGAGTTCATCAAGCGTGTCGGTTATGAATCTCCTTTCAGCCTGCTCCTTGTGAATGATTTGAAGGGGAATTATTATATTAATAACGAGGGCAGTGTCAATATCAATCATCCTGATTATCTTGTAGGATCATCTGGAGGAAAAAAGTATATTTCTGTAATCTATAAAAACGCACTTTATAATCGAGATATGATTGCCTTGACTGCACCGATTTATCATAATAACAATATAGACGGGACTGTTTCCGGATTATACTATTCGAATTATATTATGAATATTCTGAGGGGCTCTGATAATAAAAGTGATTTGGAGTATCAAATTATCGAAAGGAACGGCGATTTCATCCTGTCCTTTGGCAACTCAGTGTTTCGTGATTATAAGAACGTCTATAGTTTTTTGAACGATGTTTCCTTTCGAAAGGGAGAAAGCAAGAATGATTTTATACAAGCTTTCTTAAACAGAGAACCAGGGATTATATTTTATACACTGAATGGTAAATCAGAGTATTTCTGCTTTACACCCATTGGCATTAACGACTGGTATCTTATTACCACAGCACCAAATGACGGAATTAATCTGCAGACCATTTCCATTCAAAATCCTACCGTGCTGCTTGCCATTCGGATATTAATTTTGTTTGCAGTGCTGTTCCTATATATTCTATGGAGACAAGCGAGATACCGGGCTACCATAGAGAAGAGTAAGAATGAATTGGAAATACTCAACGAACGCCTGAAGATCAAGAATGAAATTCTGAAATTTAAGGCAGAAAATGATTTACTTACAGAGCTTTACAACAAAATTACCAGTGAGTACTTGATCAGTGACTTTTTGAAAAATGAGGGGAGAAATCAGCGTCATGCGCTCTTTGTAATCGATATTGACGATTTTAAGCGAATCAACGATGACATGGGGCATTATTACGGAGATAAAGCTCTGGTTGAGGTTGCAAATGAAATTAACCGAAGTTTCAGAGCTACGGATATCAAAGGTAGAATCGGGGGAGATGAGTTTCTTATTCTACTGAAAGATATTAAATCAGAGGAGGACCTGACCAGCAAAGCATGTGAAATTTCCAAACTGCTGAACAATATTGAGTTAACCAGTCATGCATCATGGAAAATACGAGCAAGTATTGGAATCTCAATTTTCCCGGACCACGGAGAGCGGTATACGGAATTATTTTTAAAAGCAGATAAAGCAATGTATTATTCAAAGGAAAAGGGCAAAGGAATCTATGTTATTTTTTCCGATGATTTAGATATAGAAAGCACAACAACAGGAGGATTATAGTAAATGGAAAAACTTGGACTGAATGAGCTAAGGAGAATGTTTCAAGAATTTTATGAGGGAAAGAACCATTATGCAAGAAAGAGCTTTTCTTTGATACCGGAAAAAGACAAAAGCCTTCTCTTGATCAACTCCGGAATGGCTCCCTTAAAACCATATTTTGCCGGCCTGGAGACTCCTCCAAGCAAAAGAATGACCACATGTCAAAAATGTATTCGTACCGGAGACATTGAAAACGTAGGTTACACTGCCAGACACGCTACATTCTTCGAAATGCTGGGCAGCTTTTCTTTCGGTGATTACTTCAAGGTGGAATCCATCACCTGGGGCTGGGAATTTATCACGAAAGTGCTGAAAATGCCTGAGGATCGTTTATGGGCCAGCGTCTACGAAGAGGACAATGAAGCCGTTGAAATCTGGAAAAACATAATAGGTCTGCCGGAAGAGAGGATCGTACCGCTGGGAAAAGATGATAATTTCTGGGAGATCGGGACAGGCCCCTGCGGTCCATGCTCTGAGATTTACTTTGACAGAGGAGAAAAATATGGCTGCGGAAGTGCCGACTGCAAACCAGGCTGTGAGTGCGACCGCTACGTTGAATTCTGGAATCACGTATTCACGCAGTTCAATAGAGACGATGCCGGAAACTACACGCCTTTGGCTCATCCAAATATTGATACGGGAATGGGCCTGGAGCGCCTTGCATGTATCATGCAGGAAGTAGATTCCATCTTTAATGTTGACACCATACAGTATATCCTGAAGTCCGTTGTAGAATTATCAGGAGTTGAATATAAAGATGGAACGGCTAAGACAGATATTTCTATTCGTATCATTACCGATCACATCCGCTCCGTTACCTTTATGATCGCAGACGGAATCCTTCCAAGCAATGAGGGAAGGGGATACGTCCTGCGCCGTCTTCTCAGGAGAGCAGCAAGACACGGGAAACTTCTCGGAATACAAGGAGCCTTTCTTGCAGATTTGTCCAAGAAGGTCATTGAGGTTTCAGGATCGGCTTATCCTGAATTAGAGGAGAGAAGAGATTATATCCACAAGATCCTTACTGTTGAAGAAGATAAATTCAGTACCACCATCGACCAGGGTACTGCCATTATACATGACTATATCAAAGAACTAAATGCTGCAAATCAGACAGTACTTTCCGGTGAGAAAGTATTCAAGCTTTATGATACTTATGGATTCCCACTGGAGCTGACTCAGGAAATCCTGGAAGAGAACGGTTGTTCGGCTGATGAGGATGGATTTAATGAACACATGCACCATCAGAAAGAACAGGCGAGAGCTGCTAGAAAGTCAGGCGAAGATGAAGGCTGGTCTGATGATGCAACACTGTTCGCCGGCCTTGAAGATACCGTATTTACCGGTTATGAAACTCTGTCCGGTGAAGCTACAGTAAAAGGACTGTTCCTTGACAAGCATGTTGTTGAAGCGCTTACGGAAGGAGAGACCGGACTTCTTGTTTTGGATCAAACACCTTTCTATGCAGAAAGCGGAGGACAAGCAAGTGATACAGGAATGCTGAACAGCAACAATGCGGTCATTGAAGTTCTTTCCGTTTCAAAATCGAAGGGAACGTATTCTCATAAGGTTAAGGTTCTGAAGGGAACCATCAAGACAGGTGATGCGATCTCTGCACAAGTTTCCATCGAAAGAAGAAACAATACCGCCAGAAATCATACTGCAACTCATATTTTGCATAAGGCTTTAAAGGAAGTTTTGGGCAATCACGTGGAACAAGCTGGTTCCAATGTGACTGAGGATAGTTTGCGTTTTGACTTTACTCATTTCGAGGGTATTTCAAAATTAGATTTACAGCAGATCGAAGCCATTGTAAATGAAAAAACAAATCAGTTCCTGCCTGTTATTACGGAAGTAAAATCCGTTGAGGAGGCAATCAGTTCCGGTGCAACTGCTTTGTTCGGTGAAAAGTACGGTGACACAGTTCGTGTTGTTTCCGTAGGAGATTACAGCACAGAGCTCTGTGGGGGAACTCATATTACCAATTCGGGTCAGATCGGCGCTTTCCGCATACTAAGCGAGAATGGTGTTGCTGCAGGAGTTAGAAGAATTGAAGCCATTACTGGTACTGGCTTATACAAAAAGCTCAGGACAGAAGAAGAACTGGTACATTCTGCAGCCGAAGCTTTAAAAACAAACACATCCGGTTTGTTAAACAGAATAACCATTCTGAACGAAGAGCTAAAGGCAAGTAAAAAAGAATTGGAAGATCTGAAACGTCAGGCTATGAGCTCAGGCCTGGATGAATTAATCGCCGAAGCTAAGGTAATCAAAGATGTGCGTTTGATTACAAAGGCCTTTAAAGACTATGACATCAATGATCTCCGGACGCTTTCCGATCAGGTCAAAGCGGAAAGTAAAGGAGTGATTATCGTCTTTGCAACAGAAGCAAGCGGTAAGGTTACCTTTATGGTATCCGTCTCCGATGATCTTCTTGAAAAAGGGTACCACGCAGGCAATATGATCAAACAAATTGCAGCTGCAGCAGGCGGCGGCGGCGGTGGAAAAGCTGATATGGCTCAGGCTGGTGCAAAGGACCCATCCAAGATTAAAGATGCGCTTGCTTTAGCAGAATCGTTGATTTAAGGGGATTATTGATTTAGAGAAGAGCGTTCTGTCATCGAAGGAGAGCGCTGTTATGATAGGTATTTGACATTTCATGATCTCAAAAACCCATGAAAATCAAAGTTTTGTTACAACATTATTAAAATTTAGAAAACTTCTTGTTTATGGCACCAAGCATTTGTTATAATGAATGCAAGAAATGAATATAACAGGAACAAAATCGTTGGATTTTGCCCTAAATCAATTCATTGTATCAGCGTGTGAAGCAAGACAGAAAAATAACCCTAAGAAAGAAGGTGAGCAGAATGGACAGAAATACAATACTTTTTAATAGCCCAGACAAAGGAGAGCAACAGACAACGGAAGATATCCTGAAAACTGTTTACGACGCTTTAGAAGAAAAAGGCTATAATGCAATCGATCAGATGGTAGGCTACATTCTGTCGGGTGATCCTTCTTATATTACAGGACATAATAATGCCAGGAATATCATCCGACATATTGAACGTGACGACCTTGTTGAAGAGCTGCTCAGGGCATTTCTGAAAAAATAAGAGTTGCTGCATCAAAAACAGTATTTTAAAACAGATAAGTAAAGCGGGCTATTCAGTCCGCTTTCTTGATGTATATAAAAATAAATCTGATAGAAAACGAAACAGAAATAAAATAAATAAAATAAATAAAATAAATAAAATAAATAAAATATATAAAATAATAATTAAAGAAGTTTTTGCCTCAGATCATATAGGAAGGAAAAGAATCATGAAAATAATTGCTTTAGACGTAGGAGATAAAACCATTGGGGTTGCTCTTAGTGATGATCTTATGATTACCGCGCAAGGCCTCATGACCATAGAACGGGTTGGGATTCGCAAGGATACCGGAAAAGTTATGGATCTTGTTAAAGAATATAACTGTGATACTGTTGTAGTTGGACTTCCTAAAAATCTCAACGGTACAGACAGCATCCAAACTGAAAAAGTATACGAATTCAAAAGTATGCTGGAAAACAAAATGCGAAGCATGGGAATGAGCAAAATCGGAATTGAATTTCAGGATGAGCGATTTACTACGCTAATGGCTGAAAAAGTTCTAATTGAAGCAGATGTCAGCAGAAAAAAACGAAAAGATGTCATTGATAAGCAAGCTGCTGTACTAATTCTTCAGGGATATTTGGAACGTATGAGAAATATTCGGCTAAAAAAGGAACAGGAAGAAACGCTGGAATAGGCGGTTTCTTTCATCCATATCTATTCCTAAAATTACAATTTTCGGAATAGATCTTAACGCATAAAAAATAGCGGCTGGATTTTGGCTGATTTTAGCTTGTTTGAACCGGCTGCCTATATCTATCAGATCTATCTATTATTTCATTATATTTTTAATTGTTATTATATTTAATTATTTATATCTATGCGCCTTACTTCTTTACGTAACGCTTTCCCATACAAATTAAATTTCAGCTTTTCTCCATCATATATTCTTTAGATCTTATTTTAATTCCTTAGCACTGCATTAGATTCAATAGCGCATTAAAGTATACTTTTTTAGTCCACACAATCTATTATCAAGTTATCATGATGATCACTATATTATAATCTGCTTTTAAAAGTATCTTGATAAATTCCTTCCTAATTTACCTTTCTACGGGAAAAATCATCATTTTGATCAATTATACGACGTTCAATGCTCAGAGCCCAGTAATTGCAATGATTCCATGGGTCTAGGCTCTAATTTGCGTTTTTAGCGTTTTTTTTGATGGGGGCTATGGTTTTATACCTTTGCGTACAAACTTTCAAACAGTGGGATGGGCTGATTTTATGATAAAGTATGTCCTGAAAGACGATTACTGTGATGATAAGCCTTCACTGACTCTATGATGATAGGACTTCACTGACTATTACATTATATATAAGCTGGGATCAGTATTTTTTGGCCAGGGTAAATGCTGTCTGCTTGGAGATCATTAATCCTGCAGATCTCATGGATGATGAATCGTGTGTCTTTACCGTCTGGACCGAATTCCTGCGCCAGGTTCCAAAGAGTATCTCCGGATTGTACCAGGATTTCAGAATAAACCGGCTTCATAAGGCTTTGAGAATTATAAGCGCCAAATACAGTACCGGCAGTACTGAACACGAAAAGGATCATAAGCGTCATAAATAAAGTAAACCGTAATTTTGATTTGATTCTATATTTCTTCTTCATAATGAAATTCTCCTTTTCTTATTCAGCAAGTTTGAACATTTGTTCTTTTCTTCATAATATACAAACATTAGTTCTTTGTCAAGTGATTTATGAACATTTGTTCTTTTTAAATAAAAAAATAAAATGCAGTATTTATTGGGTAACCTGCATTTATTCGATAGTGTTTCTCTCGTAAATCGACGGTTCTCTAAGCAGACTTTCCGTGATACAAGACCGGTATGGCTGCTGCAATAAGAATCATTCCCATAAAAGCTGGGGCTGCATGGCCAAGAGATACGTAAATTCTGCCGCCGATGATGGGCCCAATGATTCTTGCAAAGGATTGAATCGATTGGCAGCCGCCTTGGATCCTTCCCTGTTCACTGTCATCCACGGATTTTGAGATCAGCCCGTTAAATGAAGGGCCGAAAAGCGAGTCCCCAAAACCGAAGAGAAACATGCCTGCTATAAAAAACGGGTAGAATGTTAGCAAGGAGGAAGAAGCAATAAGACTGTAGCCCGCAATTTCGAAAACCATTCCCAAAATTGCAATTCCACCATCACTAAGTTTGAGCAGAAGCTTTGGCATGATCAACCCTTGAGAAATGATATCTTGAATGCCCATAATGGAAAACATCAAACCAATGAGTGCCGGCTGCCAGTGAAAGGTGTCAATGGTAAATTGCGAAAAAACCGCCTGCAGCGACCCGTTGGGTACCCAAAGTAAGAATGCTGGGACAAGGAGTCTTTTTAATTTCCTGACAGAAAGCAGGTTGATTAGTTGAAGGAACGGATTTAATCTCGCAGCGGTAATTCTTTGCAGTCTATTATTTCTGTCCAGGCTCTCAGGCATAAATAAGAATCCATATCCCACATTGATTAAAGTGATGGCTGCACCAAAAAACATGGGAGCCGCATATCCAAACTTTGTAAGCAACCCACCTAGTGTCGGCCCAATGACAACACCTGCACCTGCAAACGCGCTCACCCAGCCAAAATATTTTGTACGCTGTTCCCTTGGTGTGATATCGGCAAAATATGCAAAGATCGTACTGATACTCCCACCAGTTATTCCTTCTATGATGCGCCCTAAAAAGAGTACCCACAACGCACCGCCTATGCCAAAAACAAGGTATCCCATGGCAGAACCGGATAGACATATCAAAAGTAATGGACGGCGACCGTATCTGTCACTCAAAGCCCCCAATCCTGGTGCTGCAAAAAACACACAGACTGCATAAACAGATGTGAGCAATGTAACAACGATGGCTTGGTCTTTGGAATTGCTGATATAAGGTTGTACCAGAAACGGAACGACTGGCGCTATGATGGTAAAGCCTATACCGCTAAGAAATACAGACATAAGGCCGAATAGCAGCGCTTTTCTATCAATGGTATTATTTGCCGACTGTTCATGATTTGTTATTAATTTGAACATAAATTTCTCCTTCTTTATTATTGCTTCCTCGGATGCGAAATTATCGTATCACCATTTTGCTTCCTTGTCAACAAAAATGAAGACAATAAAAAGCAGCCTATTCTAAAGATAGCTGGCTGCCTTATACTTACACTGATGATTCAATTGATTTGGAGCGAATGCCCCTATTTAGTGATTCTGATCGAATGCCGATATTTCGTGATTCGGTTTCAATGTCCACATTCTGATCCGGATTTATTGTCCTCGTCCAGTTTTTATTTCTTCATCCAATTTTTTTAGTTCTTCATCCAAGTGGCGATTATAACGATCCACAAAGCGGAGCATACTGTCAAATTGTTCCTCCGTGACTGGCTGGAAGACTGCTTTATCCCGGTTTTGAAATTCAGCATGTAACTGCTCATGGATTTTATAAATATCCTGCCCTTTCTCTGTGAGCCTGAAATAGATTTCTTTTCGATTCTCCGGCTTTTTATAGCTTTCTATAACTCCTTTATTGATCAACTTCGCTGTTAATTTGCTGATGGCTCCGGTGGTCATAAAAAATGACTCCGCGAGTTTTGTTACGTTTGGATCTTCGTTTCTCCCTATGTATTCAACGCAATGCACTTCTGACGACTTATAGCCCTTAAGGCTTTCCTCCATCTTTAGCCGGTTAAGCCATCCCATCTTGTTTAATACATCCCTGAGACCTCTCAAGACCTGATCTTCTTTGTTCATTGGCCTTTCCCTCCTGACCCTTGATTCTCTTCCTTATGATTTTTCTCTTACCATTCGGCAGTAGACTTTGTCTGTCCATGCCATAAGCCGATCTCGCTGCAAGATGCCTGCCGTAAAAAGGATTACAGCGGCTACTGCAAGCGCGATGAGCCCAATATAGCTCCCATTATAGAACATGCTGCCCATCATGACACTTCCCATCATGGCAGGAAGCCTTCCCCCCAGTGATAGCATAAGGAACGGTATAATCCGTATTTCGGATACACCGGCTGCATATGTGAAAATATCCTTGGGAATCCCAGGGATCAGAAAAATTACAAAGAGAATCACGAAAGATCTCTTCTTGTTCAACGTATGAACAAACCGAGAGAATTTTTCTTCTCCGAAAATCAAATGAAGTGCATCCTTCCCAAGGAGACGGGCCAGATAAAAGGTTATCACGGTGCCTAAGGCAACCCCAATCACGGAAAAGAGAAGCCCCAGCAAAAATTTGTACGCGTACCCTGCCGCAAACTGCAGTGCCTGCCCCGGCAGAACCGATATAATAATCTGAAACACCTGCAGCCCAATGTAGATGAAGATGCTTGCAGTCTTATACTGTTTCAGTACTTTATTGATTTCTTCCAGGTTCTTAAATCGGTCAATCAGCTCTGGATAAGTAAAGTAAACATAAACCGGCACTGCGATGATAATACTGAGCAGAATCACCAGTTTTAATATGGAAACAAATGTTCTTAATCGTTTTTTGCGCGCTGAAGAATCAATGGTCATTTCTCTCACCTGAATTTATAAAATCATTGTTGTATTGTGATCTGATTATTATGTCCGAATTCTTTCTTTTTTATCTTCTTGCAACGCTTTCTGAATGTCATGCTCCAGGTTGTATGGAACTGACTCATCCTACTCGCTGAAATTCAGTAGATTATTTCGATATAATTCCTGAAGCGCTTTGATTACGCCAAATTTTGAGTGTTCATAGGTCAGACCCCCCTGAAAGTAAACGATATACGGCGGCCGTATCGGAGCATCCGCGCTGAGTTCAATGGAAGAGCCCTGGATAAAGGCACCTGCAGCCATGATTACCTGATCTTCATATCCGGGCATATCCCATGGAACCGGCTTGACGTGAGCATCTATAGGCGCTGCCGCCTGAATCCCTTCACAGAATGCAACCACTGCTTCCGGTGAGCCCAATTTCACTGCCTCAATGATGTCGCTTCGCTTATCTTCGGGCTTGGGGCAGACATCAAAGCCAAGATTTTGGAAGACTTTGCTGCATAGAATTGCCCCTTTCACTGCCCCGTTTACCGTTTTGGGCGCAAGGAACAGTCCCTGAAACATAGTACGGGTTTGACCGAAGGTTAGTCCGCATTCTCCACCGATTCCAGGAGAAGTCATCCGATAGGATATGTTTTCGATCAGGTCAGCACGACCTGCAATATATCCTCCAGTCAGTGCAAGTCCTCCGCCGGGGTTTTTGATAAGAGAGCCTGCTACAACATCGGCTCCAACTTCCGTCGGCTCCTTAACATCAAGGAATTCCCCATAGCAATTGTCCACCATGCAGACGATATCAGCGCGTATGGATTTCACAAGTTGAGCCCATTCCTCTATTTCCGGTATGGTAATGGCTTTTCTCCAGCCGTATCCGGTGGCCCGCTGAAGTGTAACCATCCTTGTTTTCGGTGTGATTGCAGCAGCAAGAGCTGATAGGTCGATGGTTCCGTCTTCCTTCAGTTCCACCTGCTTATAGAGAATTCCGAAATCCTTAAGAGATCCTTTTCCCTCGCCCCGAATTCCAATTACTTCTTCCAGGGTATCATACGGCTTTCCTGTACAGTAGATCAGTTCGTCTCCAGGTCTGAGAATTCCGGATAGTGTCAATGTCAGCGCATGGGTTCCGTTGACGATTATCGGCCGGACCAAAGCGGTATCTGTTTTGAAAATATCAGCATAGACTTTTTCCAGTGCCTCCCGCCCAGGATCATTATATCCGTATCCAGTATTCCAACCAAAATGCATGTCGGAAATTCTGTTCTTCTGAAATGCATTCAAAATTTTGTATTGATTAAAGGCCATGATGTCGTCAAGTTCATAAAAGATATCTTGAATTTGGCTCTCTGCTTCTGAAACTGCATTCAGTACGTTTTCGCTGATCCCGAATTCTTTATTTAAAAATTGATAGGTATTCTTCTGCATGATACATTCTCCATTTTTTCTCGTGTTCTTATTTCGTGTTTTAGCTGACTTCTATTTTATTTCCTTATATTCTTTTCTGGAAAAGTTCTTTATCATTTTTTAGTTATTATCGTAAATTTATATTAGCAGGTATTCGGTATACATAATATATTTATGGTCTCATCCTCGTACCGATGCTTCTCCTATGCGATATGTCTCAGGCTTAGGCTTCCTGTCGAAAGGTCTGCATTATCAACGATTTTTATCGAATTCATCTTCCCATTCAAAGTTTTTGACCAGATCCTTCTTCACATTTTTCTTGTGCGCTGCGTAGAGCTGCGTTGTCGTCACATTCTCGTGATCCAAAAGGGCTTGCACATCAAAGATGGAATTTCCCCGCCCGATCAGCGATGTGGCTGCAGTAGCCCTCAATTTATGCGGGCTGTAACCAGCTGATCTTGAGGTAGCCATTCCGATTGAAGTATATTTCTTTGCGAGTTCCCTGATCTGGCGCTCGGTCATTCGCTTCCCCTGCAGAGAAAGGAATAGGGCGTCTTTATGTTGCACTGTCAACGCTTCATCTGCTGCACGCTCTTCATTGATATACGCCAGAACGGTCTTTTCAACCGATTGATTCAGCGGCATGATGGACTCCTTGCCCCGCTTCCGGTAAATCTTAAACTCTCCCCGATTGAAGTTAAAGGAGGACACGTTGAGCTGCTGCAGCTCCGAGATCCGAAGCCCATATGTAAGAAATAAGATTAAAATCGCTTTATCCCGCTTCTTTGTTTTCTCCCAGAATTCCCGCTCTTTTTTTGTGAGATTGCCCCCGGTGGAGACAGCATCCAGCATTCTCATCACTTCATCGTCCTGTAACGCTTTAATTTCCCGTTCTCCCGGCTTTGGAGTCTTGATGGGATCAAAGCCGTCAGTAATATTTTTGCGGACCATTTCATCCCGGTAGAGGTACTTAAAAAGCACCGAAATAGATGACTTTTTTCTGGATAATGACTTTTTATCATTTTCGTAGATGTAGACTGTTTTTTCTTTTTCTACTTTGTATCTTCTGCAATAGTCTATAAAGAGATTGACATCAGCGGCCCGAATACTATCTAGTTCTTCCAGCTTAATCTCTTTCGGAAGTTTGGCCTCAGTCAGGTCGGTTTCATGAATCAGATAATTGCAGAAAAAACGGATATCCTGCAAATACGCCAGCCTGGTCATTGGCAGGACATTGCCCTTTAAATACATAAAGAAGCCATTTAAATATCGTGGAAGCTCCTCCTGTATTTCCTGACATTTTTCAAAAATTTCTTGTTCCTTCAGGATAATGTTGTCCGGCTTATCACTCTTATTATGAATTTTTAATTCTTTTTGTGCTTCTTTCTTCACTGCCATCTTTGCCATTTTTTTCTCCTGATGTACAAGGTTCCTTCTTGTTCGAGACACCTTGTGCTTTTATTACGCTCTCAGTAACCTAACCTAATGTTCAAAGCGAACCGCTTAAATCATTGCGAATTGATTCAATAATAGCGTTCAGTGCAAGCTGAGCATCGCTGTATTCAGACAGATTAAACCATTTCATTTGAGGATATCTGCGGAGCCATGTCATCTGGCGCTTGGCATAATGCCTGGTGTTCCTCTTGACAAGGCGGATTGCTTCTGCAAGATCATATTCTCCGTGCAGGTATGCAATAACTTCTTTGTAGCCAATTCCTTTCATCGAAAGACTGTTTTCCGTGAGTCCCCGGCAAAGCAAGCTTTTGACTTCATCAATGAGGCCTTCCTGCACAAGCAGGTCA
The DNA here is from genome assembly GCA_029239605.1 of Bacillota bacterium. GTDB lineage: Bacteria > Bacillota > Clostridia > Peptostreptococcales > Anaerovoracaceae > Anoxybacterium. Next base: position 25,002 of record JARBUO010000001.1, read on the forward strand.
ACCCGCTGGTCAATCCGCTGATAAAGTTCCTCTCTGTCTCTTGTGAGTCCAATGAGAATGCATCGAAATTCCCGAGTTTCCACTAAGGACTCGCTGAATTCACGGATTCCTTCCCCGGTACTCTGATACACCTCAATCGCTCGAATGACCTTCTTTAGATTGTTGGGGTGAATTCGCTCTGCTGCGTCAGGATCTAAAGCCTTAAGCTTATCGTGGACATAATTCACACCAAACTCCTCAGCTTCTTTTTCCAGCGCTTCCCGAAATCCCTCCTGCCTCGGCATGACGGAGAAATCCATTTCGTATATCAATGAATTGAGATACAGCCCTGTGCCGCCGGAAACAACCGGCACCTTTCCTGCGTCAAAGATCTGATTGATGTATTGTTTTGCAAGGAGCTGATATTCTGCAGCGGAAAACTGCGCTGCCGGATCGATTTCATCCACGAGATAATGCTTTGCCTGTGCCAGTTCTTCACTGGTGGGCTTTGCGCTTCCGATGTCAAGATATTGATAAATCTGCATAGAATCAGCAGATACGATTTCTCCGTCTATGGCCTTGGCCACTTCAATTGCATATTTGGTTTTTCCCACCGCCGTAGGTCCGGCGATAAAAACAACAGTTTTTTCTCCGCTCATAGAACATCCTTTTTCTTTACTCTATGTTTTCTTTTACCCATGTTTTCTCGTACTTTGCCTGCTTTTCGGCGGGACAGCACACCGGCACTAAACCCGCTTAAACATCTTCTCGATTTCATATTTGCGCAGCCTCACGAAAGTAGGTCTTCCGTGGGGGCAGGAATAAGGATTCTTCGTCTTCGCCAAATCTGCCATCAAACGGTCGATTTCCTGGCGATCCAGCACGTCATGGGCTTTCACCGCTTTCTTGCACGCACTGGTAATAATCGAAGCGATCTTCTTTTGGTTATCCAGTTCTCCCTCTTCCGAAATATTGTCCAGCAGATAATCGATAAAGTCTTTCGACTCTTCTAAATTCATATAGTATGGTATCGCTTTCACAATATAAGCGGTGGGTCCGAACTCCTCGATCTCAAACCCCAGATTTCCCAGGAAATGGAGCATTCTGCCTGTATCATTTTTCACTGCATGAGTTACGTTGACGACAAAAGGCGTTAATATCAGCTGCTGTGTCTTCTCTCCTTTTCGATATTCCTCCAGCAGCTGCTCATAAAAGATTCTCTCATGGGCTGCATGCTGATCGATCAGATAGAGACACGACTCATCTACTGCAGTAATGTAGGTTCCAAAGATAGAGCCGGTAACCGTCAGTTCTCTGATATCAAAATCTGCCGTAGGTTTGGTATTTCCATCTTGATTATTCTCTAAAACCACATAGTTTAATCGCTCTGTGTTTGCAGTGGTATGTACTTCCCCGGAAAGATTCTCTGCAGGTTTGTCCTGCTGCGATGATTCCGTTGTTCCATGGTTTTGAAGTATACCCGCAGGCTTTAAAGAATAATGTTCCTCTGATTCGTTCACCTGAAGCGGTGATTTCATCAAACCGCCTTCTGTCACTTTATCTTGCTCAGAAGGGGTATCCCTGGAGGCAATATCCTGCTCTTTCTTTTGCATTGCCAATCGTTGTTCGAACAATAATCTTTTTATGTCAACCTGTTCTTCCACAGGTTTCTTTTCTTTCCCAATGTGCTTTGCAGCATCGCCAGTCTGGCCAAAATTCGGGAAACCAGCTTGATTCAAGGATTGCAGGCTGGATTCTCCATCAACGATTCGCTTCGTATTTGATCCGTCGCTCACTTCCGACTGAGGTTTGGCTCCATCGAGAGCCGTGATTTCAGCAGATCCTGAGGACAGATGCTTGTGCCCATCGATGGTCAAAGACGGAGACTTCAATCCGTCGTTCCCAGTGGACTGCGGCTTGAACTTAAAGAGATTGTTTTCTTTTATTTCAGGAATCGCTTCCTTTGTTTTCAGACTCTTTCTGATGGATGCTGCAATAAATTCTCTGACACCCTTCTCATCGTCAAACCGAACTTCCCGTTTATTGGGATGAATATTGACATCCAGGCTTTCCGGCGGTACCTTAAGAAACAGGAAGGTAACCGGGTATCTGCCTTCGAAAAGCTTTTCCTGGTATGCGTCTGTCACCGCATTCTCCATAAGCTTACTGCGGATATATCTTCCGTTTACAAAGAAGATCTGGCTCTTTCTGTTGGTTCTGCTGTTGCTTGGTGGAGAAACGAAGGCTTCCATTGCCATCAGACCGTTATCCTCGGAAAGATGGATGAGTTTGTCCCCGATTTCCCTGCTGTAAATGGTGAGAATGTTGGAATAAATATCTCCTTTACCGTTGGTAGAAAACAGAATATTACCATTGTTTACTAGACGGAATTTGATCTGAGGATATGCCAGGGTCATTTTAGAGATAAAGTCGATGATCAGAGTGCTCTCAGTGGCGTCCTGCTTCATAAACTTCAATCTTGCCGGAGTATTAAAGAAGAGGTCCTCGATGATGAAAGTCGTTCCCTCCGGGCATCCGGTATCCTCTTTTTCAAGAATTTCTCCGCCTTCCAGTTTGAGGCGAATGCCGCTCTTATCTCCGACTGTTTTCGTGATCAGCTCCACTTTGGAGACAGCAGAAATACTGGCCAGCGCTTCGCCGCGAAAGCCCAGACTTTCAATATGATCCAAATCCGTATCTGTCTTAATTTTACTGGTTGCATGCCGTTTAAAAGCAAGCTCCGCGTCTTCCTTTTGGATGCCGCTGCCGTTGTCCGTTACACGGATGTATGTTTTCCCACCGTTTCTAATTTCAACGGTGACGGAGGTCGCGCCAGCATCGATGGAATTTTCCACAAGCTCTTTCACGATGGAAAGCGGTCTGTCTACCACTTCCCCCGCCGCAATTTTATCCGCCACATGTTTCGGCAGTTCAAAGATTCGTTTCTTTATGGTTTGATCCATATTCATGCTCCTGTTCCGGCCGGTTTCTTTTCAAGACGGCCCGGTCTGCATTGTATGAAAAATTTTGCAATTAAGTTTTTTATCGCATCGCGACAGTTTCAGCGATTAATTTCACGTTTAAACGTATTAGTTTTTATTTACTGGTCAGCAGCCTTCTTTAATTCTTCAAGAATACCGAATGCCTGTGACGGAGTAATGGTCATAAGATCAAGTGTCTTCAGACGTTCCACCACAGGATTTGGTGCAAAGCTGAAAAAGGAGATCTGCTCTGTATTGGCTTTGGATTCCGGAAGTTCCTCAGCCGCACCGGCTAGATATTTATCCAAATCGATGGAAGCGCCGCTCTGCTCCAGTTCAGAAAGTTTCTCTTCTGCTGTAAGCAGCAGTTGCTGTGGTACCCCTGCAAGCTTCGCCACATGGATTCCATAGCTTCGGCTGGCACTGCCTTCTATGATCTTGTGAAGGAACACAATATTTCCGTCCTTCTCCTGAACGTCAACGTTCAGGTTCTTCAGCCCTGTCATGTGCCCTTCCAGAGCGGTCAGCTCGTGATAATGGGTGGCAAAGAGGGTGCGAATTCTTCCCTTGCTGTTGCAAAGGTATTCCACCACAGCCCAAGCGATGGAAAGCCCGTCGTAGGTGCTTGTCCCACGGCCGATTTCATCAAGGATAATCAGACTCTTGTCCGTCGCTGTGTTGAGTATGTATGCCAGCTCGCTCATTTCCACATAGAAGGTACTCTGACCCTGTGCCAGATTATCCGAAGCACCGATTCTTGTATAGATGCGATCCACAATACCGATGGTTGCTGATTCCGCCGGTACAAAACAGCCGGTTTGGGCCATGAGCACAATCAAGGCAGTCTGTCTCATGTATGTAGATTTTCCTGACATGTTTGGTCCGGTGATCAGCAGCATGCTACTGTCCTTTCGATCCACATAGGTGTCATTGGAGACGAAGATTCCGTTGCGGATACTTCCCTCAATGACGGGATGCCGTCCCTTTTCAATGAGAATCGCATCTCCGTTGTTGATGTCCGGTTTCACATATCCCAATCTGCTTCCCACCTCTGCGTAAGAAACCAAAACATCTAAAACAGAAAGGGATGCCGAGGTGTTTTGAATCGCTCCGATAAAGCCCTGAATGAAGTTTCTGATTCCTGCAAACAGTTCATATTCCAGCTGATTGATCTTTGTTTCCGCATTGAGAACAACAGATTCTACTTCCTTCAGCTCCGGGGTGATAAATCGCTCGCAATTGGCCAGGGTCTGCTTTCTGATGTAGTTCTCGGGAACGAGGTCATAATAGGATTTTGTCACTTCAATATAATATCCGAATACCTTGTTGAAACCAACCTTTAGTGATTTAATTCCTGTCCGCTCTTTCTCAACGGCTTCCAGTCCGGCAATCCAGCTCTGACCGTCAACGATGGAATCCTTCAAGCTGTCAAGATCCTCAGAATAGCTTTTCTTGATCAGCCCTCCCTCCTTGACAGTAAAGGGCGGTTCATCCACTACAGCCCTATCGATGAGTTCATAGATGTCAGCAAGAGCATCCATGGTAGCTTCCAGCCGCTCCAGCAGAGGGTCGCCGCAGGATGCCAGCTCACCTTTTATTTCGGGAAGAACAAAAATAGAATTTTTCAGTGCAATGAGGTCTTTGCCGTTGGCGTTGCCGCAGGCAATCCTTCCTGCCAGCCGCTCCAAATCATAAATCTTTTTCAGATGCTCCTTGAGATTGTTTCTGAGAAGGATTTCATCGGTCAACAGTTCCACGGCATCCAAACGCTGTTTGATTTCAGCCAGCCTGTTGAGCGGTTCCCGCAGCCACTGTTTCATTTTTCTCGAACCCATGGCGGTCTGCGTCCTGTCGAGTACTCCAAGAAGGGAGCCCTGAATCTTCTTTTCAAACAGGGTCTCTGTCAGTTCCAGGTTCTTAATGGTTGCTTTATCCAGCGCCATATGCCCAGCTGTATCGTAAACATTGAGGCGTGCCAGATGGGAAAGGCTCTGCTTCTGGGTTTCGAAAAGATAGGAAAGCAATGCCCCAAGGGCCATAACCGCCGCCGGCATTTCTTCCACCCCAAGGCCCTTTAGTGATTTCACTTTAAACTGACGAAGGACAGCTTCCTCCGCTGCGTTCTGACTGTAATACTGGGAACTTAATGTACTGAAATAGGCGCCGGAAGCATCTCTGATATCTTCAGAAAGACCGTCCAGTGAAACAGCCTCGTTGGCGATGACTTCCTTAGCCCTGATCTTTACCAATTCATTGATTAGTTTTTCTATGTATCTTGCGCCGGATAGTTCCGCGGCGCTGATTTCACCGGTGGACACATCGCAATAAGCGATTCCCGCACCGGTTTCACTCAGAAAGACTGAGGCGAGATAATTGTTCTCTTTTTCGTTGAGCATGGATTGGCTGACCACGGTGCCGGGGGTAATGATCTGTATCACTTCCCGTTTTACAATCCCTTTGGCTGTTGCCGGGTCTTCCACTTGCTCACAAATTGCCACCTTATAGCCTCTCTCGATGAGCTTGCCAATGTAGTTATCTGCGGCATGATAAGGGACGCCGCACATGGGTGCCCGTTCCTCCTGCCCGTAGCTCTTTCCCGTCAGCGTGATTTCCAGCTCCCGTGACGCTGTTACCGCATCTTCAAAAAACATTTCGTAGAAATCGCCAAGACGGAAGAACAGGATGCAATCCTTGTAGTTTTCCTTGATATCCATATACTGCTGCATCATTGGTGTAAGTTGCATGGTAACCTCTAATCTCTTTCTCTCTACTCTATTTCAATTAACGTTATGTCCGGGAAAATCCGGTTTTGGAACATATGATTGTTAATCTCTGGCTATTCTAAGCTTATTTGATAATATCTATTTTGTGAACTTTCAATCTAAACATCCGATCTGAAATCCGATGGTGAATATCAGATTTTAGTCCAGCGCTGCATGGGAAGTCTTGACCACAGCTTTGATCAAGTCTTTATAATCCAGATCACCAATACCAGCATCATTGTCATTGCGATGTGAAGTGCTGTCTGCCTCGGCTTGTGCGTTGCTGCTCCAGTCCGCCTGTCTCTCAGCATTCAATGTTTTTCCCTCTAATACATTTCCCCCGGCAACCAATGCTTGCTGGTTCTTATCTTTGCTGAGCAGAAGCAGATATTCGATATTTCCTTTGGCGCCGGTCATGGGGGAAAAGTCGAGACCATGGGAATAGAGCCCGTTTATTTCAGCATATCGGATTACATTCCCAATCACTTCTTCATGAACTGCTTTATCGCGGACAATTCCTTTTTTACCGACCTGCTCCCGTCCGGCTTCAAATTGAGGCTTTACCAGGCAGACCAGTCTTCCGCTTTCCGAAAGCAGCGACGCCGCGACAGGGAAGACCAGTTTCAGTGAGATAAAGGATACATCAATGCTGATAAAATCAGCCTTGTCTTCAATCTTCTCCGGTTCCAGATAGCGGATATTTACCTTCTCCATGTTGACCACTCTCGGATCATTTCTAAGGGTCCAGTCAAGCTGGCCATAACCCACATCGATGGAATAGACCTTTCTAGCCCCGTTTTTCAGCATGCAGTCCGTGAAACCTCCTGTGGAAGCACCAATGTCTACCGCAACGGCATTCTCTAAAGAAAGCTGAAACGATTGAATGGCTTTTGCAAGCTTCAGCCCGCCCCGGCTCACATAAGGACAGGTATCCTCCTTTACAAAGAGATCCGCATCCTCGCGAACGCCCGTTCCCGCCTTGTCAACTCTCTGCCCGTCAACATAGACGATTCCTGCCATAACAGCAGCTTTTGCTCTTTCTCTGGAAGGAAAGAACCCTCTGTTAACTAGTATGATATCAAGCCTTTCCTTCAAGGAAATCACACACCCTTTCTGCGATGCCTTCCGCATCCAATCCATATTTGCAGCAAAGCTCTTCTGTGCTTCCCTGCTCTACAAAACGGTCCGGCCAACCGATGTTTAAAACCCGCAGGCCGTCCCTTCTATTTTCAGCCAGTATCTTTGTTACCGCCTCGCCGTATCCGCCCGCAATGACATTGTCTTCCAGGGTAACAAGGGCTCTGGTTCTTTCTGCTGCCGCAAGGATCGACGCGGTATCCATAGGTTTTACAAATCGAACATTGGTCAGCCCCGCCTGAATTCCTCGGTTTCGCAGCAGATCACAGGCCGCAATTCCCACAGAAACCATTTTTCCAACCGCAAATAGTTCCACATCCAGACCGTAGATAATTTGCCTGCTGCCGAAGAAATGGTCCGGTTCAGAAGCATAGTGCTCCATCTTCCATTCAGGTTCGTTCTCTTGCCCGTGAGATTTTACGTTGGTATTTTGACCATCCTGTTCTGTTTGGATTGGAATTACTTCCGCTGCTTCCCCTCTGGGATAACGGATTGCACAGGGTCCCGGGAGCGTGATCGCATACTCCATCATTTCCTCAAGGTCTTTTCCATCCTTTGGCGCCAGAACAGTCATATTCGGCATATGAGACAGATAGGACAGATCAAAAACGCCATGATGGGTTTCTCCGTCAGCACCAACATTCCCCGCCCTGTCAATGGCAAAGAGCACCGGAAGCTTTTGCATGCAAACATCAATGAGGATCTGATCATATGCTCTTTGTAAAAAAGTGGAGTAGATTGCCACCACCGGTCGAAATCCGCCAGCTGCAAGTCCTGCTGCAAAAGTCACCGCATGGGCTTCCGCAATTCCAGCGTCAAAAGTCCGCTGCGGATGCTTCTGAGAAAATTTGCCAAGGCCGGTCGCTTCAATCATAGCAGCACTTACTGCAACGATTCTCTCGTCCCTGTCCGCCATTTCCAGAAGCTTCTTACCAAAGACAGAGGAATAGCTGGGTTTCTCCGAAACAGACAGCAAATTGCCTGTCGTCGGATCAAAAGCAGCAATTCCGTGAAATTTTCCCGGATTGTTTTCTGCATTGCGATAGCCCTTGCCTTTTTTCGTTATGGCATGGATCACCACCGGCTCATCCATTAATTTTGCAACGGAAAGGATCTCTGTCAAATCGTGAATATTATGGCCGTCTACGGGTCCAAAGTATTTGAATCCAAGCTGTTCAAAGATTCCGCCCGGAGAAAGGGCATATTTTACGGTATCTCGGATATGTTCCACACTGCTGTAAATGCCTTGGCCGACACCGGGAATTCCCTTTAATGTCTTCTTCAGCTGCTTCTTCAAATCCAGATAGGTATGTGATGCGCGAAGTTTGGCAAGATGCTGCGAAATTCCGCCAATATTCCTCGCGATTGACATCTCGTTGTCATTCAGGATCACAATCATCCTGGAATGGGATGATCCGGCGTTGTTCAGCGCCTCGTAAGCCATCCCCCCTGTCAGAGCACCGTCACCGATGACCGCTACCACCGAATGGTCAAGCCCCTGAAGATCTCTGGCTGCGGCATAGCCCATGGCGGCAGAAATGGAATTACTGCTATGGCCTGCGTCAAACGTATCATGGATGCTTTCATCCCGTTTTGGAAAACCGCTGAGTCCATTGAATTTACGAAGCCCGTCAAAACTTCCGGCTCTGCCGGTCAAAATCTTATGTACATAGGATTGATGTCCCACATCCCAGATCAGCTTATCCTTCGGGCTGTCAAAGACCTTATGAAGGGCAATGGTCAATTCCACAACCCCCAGATTGGAGGCTAGATGGCCCCCGTTCTTTGAAACCTTTTCAATTAAAAAATCCCTTATTTCATAGGATAACAGCTCCAGATCCCTGCTGTTCATCTGCTTCAGTTCTTCCGGAAAATTGTAATCCAGCAACGTTTTTTTCATGCGATCTATACCCCTTGTTTTTTTCATTCGCCCCATACCCCTTGACAGTTCATTTCATTCTTGCGTCCATTTCATTCATTCCCGGTTAATTAATTCTCGCTGCCAGTTCATCGGCCAATTTGATAAAGAATTCAGCGTTATCGTAGTAGTCAGCCAGTGCCTTTTTAGCATTTTCCGTCAGCTCATTGGCTCTTTGTTTCGACTCCTCAATGCCGTACCGGCAAGGATAGGTCGCTTTTTGATTCACCTGATCCGAACCTGTTCGTTTCCCCAGATCTTCCTCATTGCCACTTACATCCAGAATGTCATCGACGATCTGGAAGGCCAGTCCTATGTTCTCAGCATATTCATCAAGATCTTCAAGGGTCTTCTTATCACAGCCCCCAAGATAGGCGCCGGCTCTCACAGCAGCCTTAATCAATGCTGCTGTTTTGTTCAGATGGATATAGTCCAGCAACTCCCTGGTACACTGTTTATTCTCCGCCTCCACGTCTGCGACCTGACCGGCTATCATGCCACGGCATCCGGCTCCTTTCGAGATTTCATAAGCTGCCCGAACCCGGCGTTTCAATAGATCAACGTTGTCAAAATACAGCAGCATATCCTTGTTCATGGCCTCAAAGGCTGAGGTCAAAAGACCGTCTCCCGCAAGAATTGCCATGGCTTCTCCAAACACCTTGTGATTGGTGGGCATTCCTCTTCTGAGATCGTCATCGTCCATTGCAGGGAGATCATCATGGATCAGGGAATAAGTATGAATATATTCGATGGCGCTGGCGTACGGCAGCGCAGTTTTTTCATCTCCGCCGCAAAAATCGCAGGCAGCAAGCAGTAAAACAGACCGAAGCATCTTACCTCCGGCCTTTAAGCTGTAAGTCATGGCTTCAGATAACGTAATACTTTTATGGTCAACTTCCGGAAGGAAATAGAGAATATGATCCTCTACCAGCTTCTTGTATCTCAGATATTCTTCATTTTGCATCCTACCGTATCTCCTTTATGCTTCTTTTTTATCGTAGAATTCGATTTTCTGTTTTGCATCATTGAGAATCTCATTACAGCAGCGGTAATATTCCACTCCCTTTTCAAAGCATTGCATTGCCTCTTCCAAAGTTGTCCCATCCTTTTTTAAAATTTCAGCAGAACGTTCAAGCCCAGCCAAAGCTTCTTCAAAGCTCAGTTTTTTCTCTTGTTTTGGCATCTTGATCCCTCCTCACATCGAAGACACGGCACTCGATACTGCCGTCCCTCATCACCGCTGTCAGGTCATCGCCGGGCAAAAATCCCCCTGCGGTACCTGTCATCTTTCCTTCTCCGTTCAAAATTGCCGCATACCCTCTGTCCATGATATTCCTCGGATTTAAAGCATCCAGGCCGGATTTGGTCATTTCAAGTCTGACGGTCCAGTCCTTCAGCCTGTTTTCCAGGGCACCTCTTATATCCTTGATCAGAGTTTCCGCATTCATCGCGCTGTACAGGAGCCTGTGATTCAGACTGACGCTCAACGCGCTGATGTTGTGGCTTGCAACTCTTAATTCCATATATTTTATCAGCCGTTCCATAACATGAATCAGGCTGTCCTTTTCACTTTCTACGTACGCTTTCAGTGCACCGATATCCGGGACCGCCATCTGTGCTGCCGCCGTAGGCGTTTCTGCTCTTTTGTCAGCAACAAAATCTGCAATGGTAAAATCAGTCTCATGGCCGACAGCTGAAATTACCGGGATTTTAGACGCAAAGATGCTCCGTGCGACGATTTCTTCATTAAACGCCCACAGTTCCTCCATTGATCCGCCGCCTCTGCCGACGATGATCGTGTCGGTTTCAGGAAACAAGCGATTCACATCCTGAATTGATTTTGCAATGTCCGCAGCAGCGCCCGGACCTTGAACAAGGCAGGGATATACCAGGACATCAACAATATTATTCCTGCTCTTAATAATTTTTATGATATCTCTTACGGCAGCCCCTGTTTCGGAAGTGATTACCGCTACCTTACGCGGAAAATAGGGAATGGGCTTTTTGTATTTCTCATCGAAAAGACCTTCTCCAGCAAGTTTTTGCTTCAGTTTTTCAAACGCTGCAGTTAAATTTCCCAGTCCTTCCACAGCAATCTCCCGAACATTCAGAGAGTAAGTACCGCCACGCTCATAGAGATAAATATACCCTGTTGCGATGATTTCCATACCATCAACCAGTTCGTACCGAAGATCTCTCAGATATTCCGCTGAGAGAAAGCAATTGATTTTGCTGTTTTCATCCTTCATGGTAAAATACACATGGCCTGTGCTATGGTACTTCAGGTTTGAGATCTCCCCGATGACCGAAACATTGCCGAGAAGAGGATCTGATTGAAGAATTCTCTTGATGTAGCCGTTGAGCTGAGATACTTTTACCGGTTTGATTGCCATAAAGAATTACCTCCGAGATAGGAAATCCCAACGGCATTATCAGAAGATAATGCGGGATCTCCGAACATGATCTGTATTGTTCGCCCCTCAAACGAGCGGCTTTTAAAAAAGGTTTCCAGTTCATTTCTGATAAAGGAGCTTGCGGTTACTCCTCCCGTAAACAGCACCCTGCTGCATCCTGATTCCTGAACAGCACGTTCCGTCAGTACTGCAAGACAGCTGCTGATATGTCGGAATAAAGCAAAGACCATCCGCTCAGGGTCTGCTCCTTTTTCCAGTTCCCGTCTGCATTGGGTTTCCATCCCGGAGAGGTTAATTTCGAGACCGCTCACCGGGATCTTTTTTAGCAGCTGGGAATTGCCATTGACGGTAGTATCAATCTTTTCCTGGCCAGGCAGTGCCGAATAACTGCCGCTTTCCTTTCCCGCCGTTGAATTTGTATTCAGCTTGTCCCTTACAGAAAGCGCCGTCCGATCCATTTCTCTGCCGCAAGGAAAGGCCATTCCAAGGAAAACCCCGATCCTGTCAATGACCTGACCAAAGGAAAGGTCCCTGCTCCCCCCAAGAATATTGATTTGTCCGTTGGTAACCTTCAGCAGTTCGCTGGTGCCGCCGGAAAGATGGTAAGCCAGATAGTCGTTCGTTTCCGAGAATGCACTGTTGTGCTTTACTGCCTCCAAATGTCCCTCCTGATGAGAGAACTCAAAGAATGGCACCCCCAGGCTGGCTGCCATAACTTTTCCGTAATTGACCCCGGCTTTAAAAACAGGCATATAGGAACCCTCTACCGGTCTTGGTCTGCCGGATGCCGCAACAGCAGCAATCCGATTCTTATCTGCGGTTTTCATTGCTTCAAGAATCAAGGCCGGGAGGTTTTCCATATGCTGAAAAAGGGCGTGGGATTGCCGAAGCCCTCTTTCGCCCTGCTTTACAGTCAATAATTTTCTTGCGTCCAGTATGATTTCTCCGCCGATATCAGTAATGGCCAGTGAGGTGGTGTAATTGCTGGTATCAAGGCCGAGAATCAAATCTCTATTCTGCATCTTTCGTTCTTACAACCTTACCCAGAATCCCATTAATGAATTTACCGGAATCATCACCGCCGAACTTCTTCGCCATATCCACGGCTTCATTGATCGACGCAGAATCAGGTACTTCGTCCAGGTATAAAATCTCTGCTGCGGATAACCGCAGGATTGCCAGGTCAACCTTGGCCATACGGCTAATCTTCCAGTTGGAACTGCACGCTTCCAGTTTTCCGTCAATCATATCGAGATTTGCAACGGTTGCACCATAAAGGTCGTTAAAATACTCAAGCTGATTAGAATCCCGCAGGTGCTCCTGAACAAATCGTTCCTTTATATCTTTGCCATAATCATTCTGTACTTCCATCTGAAACAACAGCTGCATGAAAAGCTCTCTTGCTTCGGTTCTTCGCATGTCTTCTAGTCCTCCTCGTCTGTGAAGTGTACTCCCTGAACATGTATGTTTACTGCTTTCACAACAGCTTCTGTCATGGCTTCTACTTCTTTTTTTACATTTTCCTGGATATCCCAGGCGACTTCCGGAATTTTTATTCCATATTCTACGATGATATATATGTCGATCCCGATTCCGTCATCGTTTTGGTTCACCTTGATCCCTTTATAAAGGGGCTCCTTTCCGAAAATATTTTTTGAAATATTGTCGGAAAAAACGCTGGAAAGGCCTGCAACGCCCTTGGTTTTTAAAGTTGCATTCATGGTGCAGACTGCGATGACATCATCGGATATTTTCAGGGTTCCCAGTTTTTCATCGGATCCTGTGCTCATTCATTTCACCTCAAGTATGTTATATAGTCATTATAGCAGAAGTGAACTTGAGATACAAATTATTTTGCATCTCTCAATATTTGCTCTGAATCACGATTTGGCTTGCATCCCGGCCCGTTTCCCGAATGACGATGTCACAGATTTTTGCAACGTCAGACTGGCTGATTTCCTGCTTGTATACAGTCACATTGACGGAATTATCGGTAATCAAAACCAGCGCATCGGTGAATCCTTTGTTCTTAATAAGATTCTCCACAACCTTCTCTGTATTCATGTAATTGATGATTTTCAGCTTCTGCTGTGTTGCATTGTTCTTTTCCGGACCGTCCTTCGTCTCTTCTATCACGTCGGTAAGCATCGAGATCACTTGATTTCTGTCCATATTGATCGTTGCTCTTACCTCTTCGAAATAGGTGTCTGCATTGGCCAATTCTTCCAGATTATCAGATGTAACAATGAGGCTCTTGTCGATGGGATCAACTGCAGAGGCATCGGCGTTGGTAGGCACAGCAGCACCACCCGCAATGGTATCGATGATCTGACCGTTTGTATCGGTGGCTTCACCGGGAGCCTGACCGCCTGGCGCGGCATTGGGATCAACCGCTGCATTTGGGTCCACAGCAGTGCCCGTCGTAGACGGAAGTTCCGCAACATTAGCACTGTCCACAAGGACATCTCCGTCATGAAGATCCATCTGCTCTGCTTCATAATCCTCATATCCGGCAGTCGTTGCCAGATTCTGATCGTTGCTCAGTTTGTTGTTCAAAACACCGACGCAAACGATAAGGGCCAGCATACCCATTAAAATTATTTTTTTACGTTTTGTGAATTCCATTTACCATATCCCCCCTAATCCTGCTTTCACTTTAATTTTATTTCATGCTGTTTTTCTCAAATACCACTACATTTGCCACAGGGATGTCGTATACCGTTGCAACCGCATTTATTATATTATTCCTGACAATAATGTCACCTGCTCCCTCGGAGGCAACGATCACTCCTTCCACCATAAGATTCCGGTTATTATCTCCGCTGCCGAAGACCGTGTCAGTTTCTTCCCTGCTCCGGTAGGTTATCATAACACTGGTTTGACCTACCCCTTTCATCTGGCTCAAAATATCCTCAAGCCTCTTTTCTTCCTGTGTCGCCAGTGCGGCCGACTCCTCTGTATACTCCGTTCCTCCGTCCATATCCACAATCTGTCTCCTTCCGTCCTTGCTTTGGGTAAGGACGTCAAAGAGCAGAAGCGCAATGGCGGCAACGAACAATACGGTGAGCAGTCTGACGAGCAAGTCCTTAACATATTTATCATTCTTTAGTTTATCCCACATTCTTTATCCTCCTTAATAACGCATATATTGAAAATTTTCGGCTGCAGAAAATTTTCCTTCCTCTGAGCGTTTCAACGAGGCAGGTAATAATTAATACCTCGTTATTAATATATAAATATGGATGTGTCCTTATTCCAGGAAAATTGCCAGCGGAGACAATATTATGGCCATAATAATCAGAGAAAAGATAAATTTCAAATATTTGCTCATACTGCCCGCCGGAAGAAGTATTTCAACAAACGTGATTGCCACAATAATGATGAAAATATTCTTCACCCATTCTCTGGCTATTTCCATAGGCTTCCACCTCCGATCCCGATAATGATGGCCAGAAAAATCATAAACATCAGGGCACAGAGGAAAAGGATGATTGCCAGCGTGATAACGGTATTTCCCACCTCATTTACGCAGTCTGAAACCGTTTTGTTTCCGATGGGCTCGATCACGACTGCCGTTACCTTGAATATCAATGCCACTGCAAGGATTTTGAGCAGTGGTATGATCAGCAGTGTCAACAAAATTATCAGTCCGAAGATTCCGATCCCGTTCTTAATAATCGTAGTGCAGCTGATGATCAGGTCCAGGGAATCTGCCGCGAACCCTCCCACAATAGGAACGAAATTGTCTACGGAATATTTTGCGGTCTTCGCAAGCATACCGTCTGCCGTTTTTGTAACAATACCCTGCACAATGGTTAACCCTGAGAATAAGGTCACAGCAAGGCCGATCCCATAAACTGCAATTCCTCTGATCAGCAAAGCCAGCTTTTTAACGTAATCTCTCTCGGAAAGGCTATTGACAAGAATGAAAACGCAGGAGAGGTAGACTGCCGGCATGATGAATTTCTGGAGAAAGGAATTAAATAATGTTATAGCGCCTACGATAAATGGGTTCAGAATTCCCCCGGAAGAAAATCCTCCCATGGAAATCAATAAAGGCACCAGAACTGGCAGCAGCGCCTGCATAGTTACCGTCATGGTATTGACAGAATCACTGCAGACATTGTAGATATCCATAAAACTTTTCAGGCATAGTACCATGACACAACAGCTGCATACAATCGCTCCCAGCTTGGATACAGTGTCCTCCGAAAAGGAAGTCGAGAAATTCTTTAAAAGTCCGATGATGATGCAGATGATTACCAGCTGTACCCCCAGCATGATACTGATATTAATTTCTTTCAGGAAATGGCTGCCGATTGCAGCCAGGATATCATGTAGGTTAAAAATAGGATCTCCCTTGAGAATACTCCTAATAATCTCTCCGGGAGAGGTATCGCCGAAAATGCTTCTGCTTCCTGACAAATTAAAAAGTTCTTCAATTTTTCTCATATCCATGGAAGCGAGCTGTTCGTTAACAATACTTTCTATACTCAAGTTCCTTCACCTCCGCCGAATTTTTCCGCCGCATCATACCTTTGTTCCTATTAACCCGGTAGCATCTTGTTGATCAGCTCCATGACCGACATGATGACGGGGATGGCAAGGTAGAAGATCATAACCTTGCCTGCAAGCTCCACCTTGCTTGCTATGGCGGACTCTCCCGAATCCTTGCATATCTGCGCAGTGAAATCAGCAATATATGCCACCGCCAGAACCTTAAGGATAATGGGAAAAAAGTTTCTTCCGTAGGTGATCTGATTGTAAATGTCACCTAAAAACTCAAATACGGAGGTTAGCTTATATAGAATCATGATGAAGATAACCAGTACTGTTGAGATTACGACATAAATTGCAAATTCGGGCTTGTGTCCCTTCACCATAGATGCCGTCACGACTCCGCAAAGACCGATCGCGGCAATTTTAAAAATATCCATGTCCATAAAATCACCCCATTTCTTTTGTACACTAGCTCATAGAAAGCCCTTGATTTGTTTTAATATTACTGCCCGAGGCAGCACTGGCTTTCCGATACAGAAGCTTATTTTCTCTACAATTGAAACAAGGTTTTCACGGTGATGAAAAAATCATTGATCATTTGAACGATTAGCAGCAGAACGACAATAATTCCCGCAAGGGTAGTCATCATCGCCTGATCCTCCCGCCCAGCACGTATCAGAACCTGATTCAGCACAGCTACTATAATACCGATGGCTGCAATTTTAAAAATGAGATCCACATTAATATCCATTCTGACTTCTCCTCTCTCGTTATTTGCATGAACTTAATCTGTGGATGTGCTGATTTATTCCCATGCACATCCTTAAGAGTTTTCACCGGAAGGCAGAGCATGTAACTTTGCTACCCGACGCTATCCATACATCATATTCTGTGGACAAGAATTTATGCCAACGGAGTGAGAGGAAAATTTAAAGCAATCAAAAACGGCATCTACGAGATTCATAGATGCCGCGAAATAGCGGGATGGCCAATGGGTTTCCAAGAGGTTATTATGTAAAACAGGATCATTCATCCGCAATCAAGCCATACTTGAGAAAACTCTTATAAATTCCGTCTTCCATAACAGGCTCTGCAAAATCATCCGCTACAGCAAGGAGCGCCGGCGAACCATTCCTCATACAAATACCTGTTCCGCAAAATTGTACCATTTCTATATCGTTCATACTGTCGCCATAACATATGGTTTGATCCTGATGAATGTCATAACGGGAAAGGATGCTTTGAATTCCGCTGGCTTTGGAAATTGTCTTCACTGCAATCTCGCAAAGATACACGCCTTCGGCGTTGGGATCATGGATTGTCAGTTTCAAATGCTCCGGAAGATACGGATAAAGTGCATTCAAATCCTCTAACCGATCTGTCAAAAGCGAAAGCTTGCTGATGACTTCAGATCCTCTGAAATATTCCTCTTGTCTTGGAATTAGTTCCGTAGCCCAGTGGTACTTCTCCAAAAGTTCATATAAAAATGCATCGATTTTGTAAAGCCGCTTTGCATACGCGCAAACCGGTTCGTTTATAAAAGTAGCCCGATATCCTTCAAAAAGACAGCCGATGGCACGAGAATTGATGGGTTCCATCAACTTCATAACAGTTTCTTTTTCAAGAGTCTCAAGCAGCAGAATTTCTCCCTCTGCCTCGGCATAAGCACCGGCAGCACATATGTACCCATCAAAACCGATCTCACTCACTGCCGTCGGAACGTTGATCTTTGAGCGTCCGGTACAAATAAATACCTTATGTCCTCGCGCTCTGGCCTCACGAACAGCAATCACTGCTGACTCGGGTACTCCATTTACCGGATCAAGAAGTGTTCCGTCAATATCAATAAAAATATAGCGTTGATTCATTGCATCACCTTTCCGGTATTCTGAAAATACGCTTAGATTGCAAGAAAAAAGGCAAAACAAAAAACCTTGAGAGTTTTGAGTTTTGCCTGAATGATCAGTAAAAACCTCAATCTATATCCTATTATGATTCAAAAATATGACAGTTGTCAACAATTTGTGTGTTTCCAGTAGGAAATGAGATATGAATTTTCGGTATATAAAAGAAGTGTCCGTCAGATCAGCAGAATCACAATGAGCATTCCCACAGCCGGTCCCAGACTCTTATACATCCTTCCCTTTGATTTTTTTTCATCGGTTGCTTCCAATACCTGAACCTCAAGAAGAGAAAAGGTTCTTAAAAACATCCCTGTCTGGCTGTTTAAATCGGTCTTTCCCAGTTCGATGCCAAGATCAGAAACAATTCGTTTATCCTCGGCTTTTAAGGCACTTTCTCCATAGGCCTTTTCCACTGCTTCACTCCAGCAGGTGGGAAGATCCGTTCCTGCCCGTGTTCTAAGCAGCTCTGCCGCTGTAATCAGAAGATCGCTGCTCATTCCGGGCTTGATTGCACCAATTCTGGCGAAAAGATCAGGCAGCGGGTCAAGACGGTATTTCATTTCCGATTCCAATACCTTCAGAGTCGTAATCAAATCCTGCAGATGATAGACCCGGTTATCGAAGGTTTTTGCCTTCAGCTGCCCCATCACTGCCCCTACCGCCAATATAAGTATGCAAAGGATTCCCTTAAACAACATCCTGATTCCTCCAATCTCTGATGGCTGCAATTGATCCAATAGCAGGCACATTGGACAGGAAGATCAGGCGTTCGAAGACGCCCCGCTCAACCATCTCACCGATGCCGGAGTTTTTCACATCAGCATAGTTGCTCCCGTGAATCGTGGTCAGCAGACCGACGCCCGCGCAGACTGCAGCTTCAATGGCGTGACAATCCTCCTTCTTTCCGATTTCATCAGTGGCGATGATATCAGGAGACATGGATCGTATCAGCATGATCATACCTTTTTCCTTTGGGCAACCGTCAAGAACATCCGTTCTGATTCCCAGATCATAAGATGGCTTTCCATTATACATCCCTGATATTTCTGATCGCTCATCGCAGACGCCCACCTGATAACCCATCCCGCTTAAATTTCGGATCATATCCCGAAGAAGCGTAGTCTTTCCGCACTTTGGCGGCGAGATGATCAGGGTATTGTGAATCTGGCCCTTCCCATTGAGAAGATATCCCATACAGGGGTCTGATACACCGGTGATCTCCCTGCTTCTTCTGATGTTAACAGAAGAAATATCTTTAATGGTTTTCACCTTGCCGTTTTCCATGACGGCCTTGCCGCAAACGCCTACTCGGTGACCGCCTTCAATTGTAATATAGCCGTTTGCAAGTTCTTCCTGATAAGCGTATGCGGAGTGGTTAAGCAATGCATTAAATATGTTGTTAATTATGTAATTATCTATTTTTCCTTTTTTACACTCCAATTCATATTCCTTGCCTCCGGCAAAAATCAAAACATGGTTTCCGTTTCTAATTCGGACTTCTTCCAGGTTTTTCTTCATTCCGGCTGGCAGCTCCTTGATCGGTTCGCTAACCTCTGCCGGAAGCTTTTCCAATATTTTATCCAATCCGTTCATCTCTCCATCCTTCCCTTCTTTTTCCTCTCGATCCTGCTATCCTCCTCGCGGCTAAAACAGTCAGTGGGCAAATTTGCCCCTGCAATTTTTGCCCTTGTAAATTGAGGCTAATGAGACATCTACATTACATCATATGAGATGGACAAGATTTTATTCCCCATTGAAGGAAGTATTGGAGTATTCAGGAATCGGAATTTAGGGTATAATGATTCTGACTCTATTGGGTTGGAACCCGCAAATTGCCTCAGGGGATCACGGCCGGTTTTGGCTTTGACATGGCGATTTCATTTTTGAAAAGAGAAGGAGTAGTAAGGATTATGGAAAAAATACTGGTTGTAGATGACGAACAAGCAATTGCAGATCTGATTGAAGTTTATTTAAAAAATGAAAATTTTGAGGTTTTCAAATTCTATAACGGAACGGCTGCACTGAAATGCCTGAACCGTGAAAGTATAGACCTTGCTGTGCTGGATATTATGCTGCCGGATATCAACGGCTTTTCCCTCTGTCAGCAGATCAGAGAAAAACACATGTTTCCCGTCATAATGCTTACAGCCAAGGATGAAGAAATCGACAAGATCACCGGGCTTACTTTAGGCGCCGATGATTATATGACAAAGCCCTTTCGCCCGCTGGAGCTGGTTGCGAGAATAAAAGCACAGCTGCGGAGATTTACAAAATACAATGCTGCAGAGCAGGTTCAGGAAGATCAGATCCTCATTCATTCCGGGCTCGTTCTGAATAAGGACAAGCATCAATGCTTGCTGAACGAAAAATCCCTTTCTCTGACTCCCATCGAGTTTGCTGTTTTATGGACACTTGTCTCCAATAAAGGACGTGTAGTGAGTTCCGAAGATTTATTCCGCGAAGTTTGGGGTGAAAAGTATTACACCAGCAGCAATAATACGGTCATGGTCCACATCCGGCATCTGAGAGAAAAGATGCAGGATAGCGCAGATCGTCCCAAGTATATTAAAACAGTATGGGGGGTTGGCTATACCATTGAAGATTAAACAATTTCGTTCTAAAATTATGAGATCCGCACTATTTCAATGTGTCCGGGCGGCAGTACTGGCGACAGTCTTCTATGGGCTATCCCTCGCGCTCGTCTACTACATTGGCTACAGTATCACCTGGTATCCCTCGCCCGTTTATTATCTGATACACGGGCTTTTACCCTATGCTTCCCTGCTTGTTCCTATGGCTTGGCTCATCATGCTGCTGGCCATCATCTATTATTACTGGAGTAAAACAGCAGGCTACATTGAAGAAATAGCAGATGCCAGCATGTCTCTTGTCAAGCCTGATGAAGAGGAGATCAGACTGCCGGAGGAACTCCGGGAGATCGAAACCCGGATGAATCAGATCAAAAAAGAAGCAAGAAGAAGTGCAAGAGAGGCGAAAGAAGCAGAACAGCGAAAAAATGATCTCGTTGTCAATCTGGCCCACGACATCAGAACACCGCTTTCTTCTGTCATTGGCTATCTCAGCCTGCTGAACGAAGCGCCTGACATGCCCCCTCCTCAGAGAGCAAAATATACTGGAATTACACTGGATAAAGCGGGAAGACTGGAACAGCTGGTGGATGAATTCTTTGAAATCACCAGATTCAATCTCAGTACCATCGTATTAAATAAGGGAAAGATCAACCTGCCCTTTATGCTTCGTCAGATTGCAGATGAGTTCTATCCAATGCTTTCTCCTGAAAACAAAGAAACTGTGGTCGATGCGCCGGAAGAACTTACGCTATGGGGAGATGCAGATAAGCTTTCCCGTGTATTTAATAATATCTTGAAAAACGCCGCAGCCTACAGCTACAGTGACAGCAAAATCATCATTTCCGCTTTTACCGAAAATAAAAATGTGGTGATAAAGTTCAGCAATCAAGGTGATCCCATCCCAGCTCAAAAGCTGGAAACCATCTTTGAGCGATTTTTCCGTCTGGATAACGCACGTTCTTCCCAAACTGGCGGAGCCGGTTTGGGTCTTGCAATCGCCAAAGAAATCGTTGATGCACACAGAGGAACCATTTCTGCGAAAAGCAGCGGGACGAATACAACCTTTACCGTAACACTTCCGCAAAATGATACCGACGCGTCATTTGCTTAAAATATTGCCTGTAAAATAAGAAAAATCTAAGTGCTCCTTAATGCTTTCTTAAGAGTTTCATCAGGGTAAATTGAAAATTAGCTTGTCTCATTCAGCTACTATTGAAGCAGCGGATCAGATAAGCTTTTTTTTTGCTGAAACGAGACAGATCCGCCTGAAAGGAGCAAAAATGAACAAGAAAAATAAAAAAACGATAGCAGTGGTCTTCGGCGGCTGCTCCACGGAGTACGAGGTTTCTTTGAAATCAGCCTGCTCAGTAATCGAACATCTGGACCTTGAAAAATACCAGATCATTCTCCTGGGCATAACCCGTCATGGAGAATGGCTGAAATATGACGGCGAAATCAATGAAATTCTAAATGATACCTGGAGTTCCCACAAGTCTTGTGTTCCTGCAGTGATTTCACCGGATCGAACAACCCGGGGATTGTTGGTGATGAACGGAGGGATTCCAGAAAAACTCCCCGTTGACGTAGTATTCCCTGTACTCCACGGGAAAAACGGAGAAGACGGTACCATGCAGGGATTACTGGAGCTTGCAGGGATCCCCTTCGCAGGTTGCGGCACGCTGAGTTCTGCCCTTTGTATGGACAAGGACATTGCCCATAGGCTGGCCGCCCTGGAAGGAATTAAGATCACCCGCACCGCGATTTTAAATCTTCCCTCTTATCATTATGACACCGATCCAAACAGCGAATTTGACGAAATTCTGAAAGCAGAAACTACAGGGATGCGCTATCCCCTCTTCGTGAAACCCGCCAATGCAGGTTCCTCCTTTGGCATTACCAAGGTGGAAGTAGCGGAAGATCTGGAAACAGCAGTACGCGCTGCAGCATATCACGACAGTAAAATTCTTGTGGAGGAAGCCGTTACCGGCTTTGAAGTTGGCTGTGCCGTATTGGGAAATGAAGTTCTCACAATCGGTGACCTGGATGAAATAGAACTAACCGGCGGTTTCTTCAATTTTAAGGAAAAATACACCCTTGAGACTTCAAAGATTCATCTTCCCGCGCGTATTGATGAGGACACCACCCGTCGGATCAAAGAGTCCGCTGCAGTTGTTTATAAAGCACTGGGCTGCAGAGGTTTTGCAAGAGTGGACTTTTTCCTGACACCGGACCGTGAAATCTATTTCAACGAAGTCAATACAATCCCAGGCTTCACCGATCACAGCCGCTATCCAAGCATGCTCAAAAATATCGGGATTTCTTTTGGACAGCTTCTCGATGAATTGATCCGATTGGCGGTGAAAGGATGAAACCACTGGAATTGAACGGTGATGCAGTGGGCAAAGGAAATCTGATTTTGGTGAATCCATCCCACCCGATCCGAAATGAAATCACTAAGGAACGCCTTGTTCCCGTATCAAAGGAGACCATACAAACACCAGTATTTCTTGAAAAACAGTCTGCCAGAATGCTTTCAGAGATCATCTCCATTCTGAACAGCGGTGACAGGATAACACCGGTCAGCGGATTCCGCTCGTTAACGGAACAAATCGAGATTTACAATACATCCCTTGCGGAAAATGGAGAGGCATTTACGAAAAAATACGTTGCCATCCCGGGCTGCAGTGAACACCAAACGGGGCTGGCTATCGATCTGGCTGAGAACAGTGGAAACATCGATTTTATCTGCCCTGATTTTCCCTATACCGGGATCTGCGGCGACTTCCGAAAGCTTGCATTGCGATACGGCTTCATTGAGCGCTATCCGGAAGGCCGGGAAGAGATTACGAAAATTTCCCATGAACCATGGCATTTTCGTTATGTGGGCTATCCCCATTCCGTAATCATGAACGAAAATGACCTTACGCTGGAGGAATACGCCGATTTTCTGAAAGGGTTTCCGGAAGACGGCAAGCACCTGTGTTTTTCTTATGAGAACAATCAATTTGAAATTTATTATCTCCCAGTTGCTGCTGAAGATATTATTCATATTGCAGTGCCGGAAGGAATTCCTTATCAAGTATCAGGAAACAACAAGGACGGGATTGTAATGACCCTCTGGAGGGCACAATGAGGAACCGCATTCACAAAATGGAAAATTTAAAAAAAGAAAATTTAAAAACAGGAAACCCAGAAGAAAAAAATCTTAGAACTGAATATCTCAGCATAGGCTACTTCCGTTTGGTTGCTGCCACGCTTGTGGTTGCCATTCATACCTCCCCTTTGACCGATTTCAGCGACACTGCGGATTTTATTCTCACGAGAGTGCTGGGACGGGTCGCTGTGCCCTTCTTCTTTATGGCATCGGCATTTTTTCTTTACAAAAAAGCAACAGGAGGCAGTCTACCCTATGACCGTCTCAGCAGGTTTGTCAGAAAAACGGCTTTGCTTTATGGTACAGCCATCCTGTTTTATCTTCCGATAAACTTTTACAGCGGGAGTGCAGCAGAATGGTCTGCTCCCTCAGCCTTTGTGAAGGATCTGCTCTTTGACGGGACCTTCTATCATTTGTGGTACCTTCCCGCATCCATCCTCGGCGCGTTTTTATCCTGGCAGCTTCTGGAGCGGCTAAAACCTTCGCAAGCCTTATCTGTAACCATATTTCTTTACGTTGTAGGGCTCTTTGGTGACAGCTATTACGGAATTTCAGAGCAGCTCCCACTAATGGACTCTTTTTATCAGCAGTTATTCCGAATTTTTGATTATACGAGAAACGGTTTGTTCTTCGCACCAGTGTTCTTTGTCATGGGAAGCCTTCTTGCAGCCAGACCAGCAAGGAAAGGATTCTGGCCTTCTTTTTCCTGTTGTATGGCATCCCTTATGATGATGCTTGCAGAGGCACTCCTCCTTCACAGTATGGAACTGCAAAGGCACGACAGCATGTACCTGATGCTGCTTCCCTGTATGTATTTCCTCTTTCAGAGCCTGCTTTCACTGGGTCAGAACCGCAAGTCATCAAATCCGAACCTCCCATATTACTTACGGATGATTTCGGTGCTCCTCTATCTCATTCATCCTGCTATGATCGTTGTGATAAGGGGACTTGCAAAAGTCATTCATATGGAGCAGTTCCTGGTACAGAGCAGTCTCGTTCACTATTTAATGACGGCGCTATTGTCTTTTGGAGCAGCTTGGCTGATCTCATTTTTGCTGCAATATAAGCGCTCGCGTCAAGCGGGTGCAAGGATTTCTGACTGCAGTGCAGACGCACGTCTGGCTGGCGCAATCATTCCCGGCTGCGACACATCCAAACGCCAGAATGGGGCAAGAAATCCTGACAGCAGTGTACCATACCGGGCCTGGGTTGAAATCACCCTTCCCAATTTGCTTCATAATCTTGAGGTTCTGCAAAGCTTTCTCCCGAAAGACTGCCGGATTATGCCTGTGGTCAAAGCAGACGCATACGGCCACGGTGCTAAAGAAGTATCAATATTTCTCCAAAGATTCGGTATCTACTCCTTTGCAGTGGCCACTGCCGAGGAAGGGATCAGCCTGCGCAGAGCCGGCGTCAAAGGAGATATTCTAATCCTCGGCTTTACTCCTGCAATCAGGGCTGCAGAGCTCTGTCGCTGGCAGCTTACGCAGACTGCTGTGGATGTTTCACATGCAAGGGAACTGGATGATGCGATTGGCAGTTCAAGCCGCTCCTCCCTCAAATTTTATCGCAGGTTTTCCAAAAGGCTTAAGATTCATCTCAAGGTTGATACCGGCATGCATCGCCTGGGAGAAGATTACAGAAACACACCGGACATCGCAGAAGCTTTTACATTAAAGAATCTTAATCTCTCAGGCATTTATACCCATCTGTGTGCATCGGACAGTTTATCTGAGACTTCTGCTCATTTTACAGAGCTGCAAATGAAGCGTTTCATGGCACTATCTGAAGAATTAAAACAACAAGGGATTGAAATCCCACAGACACATATTTTCAGCAGCTACGGTACAATCAACTACGGTGGTAGAGACTCTCCAGTTACTCTGCCTTCCTCGAGTTTCAGGTCCTCACCGTGCCGAGATACCCTTCCTTTGGCTGATGCAGAGTCATCGACAGATGGTTTTGTGGCTCCCGGTGACGCCAATGGTTGCTGTTATGCCAGAGTCGGCATTGCGCTCTACGGAGTATTGAGCGATCGTAAGCCATCTGCTAAGGTTGTTGATTCAATACCCTCCGTCCCTCCTAAAGCAAATTTGAATTTAAAACCCGTTTTGGAATTGAAGGCAAGGGTTAGTTTGGTAAGAACAGTAGGTCCAGAGGAAGGAATTGGCTACGGCCTTGATTATACCGCTCATCAGAAAATGCAGATCGCAGTGGTTTCCATCGGTTATGCAGACGGTTATCCCCGCAGTCTTTCGGGAAAAGGTTTTGCTTTGATTCATGGAACTCGTGTTCCAGTCATCGGCCGGATTTGTATGGACCAGCTGATGATCGATGTCACCGGCATCCCTGAAGTTCTAAGAGGCGATATTGTCACCTTAATCGGTAAAGACGACAACGAAGAAATCACCTCAGAACAGATCGCTGAGGCGGCCGGCACCATAACCAATGAACTGCTCAGCAGACTGGGCAGCCGCCTGGAAAAGGTGTATGATACCAATTAAACATCCTCAAAATCGATACCGCGCGATAATAAGACAACCGCCATTTCAATGATGGCGGTTGTCTGCTTATTTGCTTATCAAATTTATATTACTCTTGTGCTTCCGCATCTTCGGCTTCAGGCTTAGGCGCAATGAAGAGCTTAACCTTGTCGATTCTTCTGTCTTTGACAGATTCAATTTTGAAAACACAGTTGCCGAACTCTACAATACGTTCCTCGGTTTCATCCTCATCCGGAATTTCTCCAAGGAGATCGATGATTAATCCACCAATGGTTTCATGCTCTTCCGACTCCAGATCTAAAAGAAGTTCATCGTTAAGGTCATCAATGTAGTACTGACCGTCTACCAGATAGATGTTCTCGTCCAGCTTCTCCAGTTTGGATTCAAATTCGTCATCCTCGTCCTCTATGTTCCCCATGACTTCTTCAATCAGGTCTTCAATGGTAACTATTCCGGAGAATCCGCCGTATTCATCAATGAGCAGCGCAATATGCACCTTGGTTTCCTGCAATTCCCGGAAGAGATCGTCGATGTTTTTGCTTTCCGGCACCAAATATGGTTTTCTCAGCAGGCTTCTGATATCAACCTGCTCAAAACCATGTTTCCTGGCTTCTATGATGAAGTCTTTCATATACAGAATCCCGATAATATTATCAGAATCCTTCTCAAAAACCGGAATTCTTGCATAACGCTCTTCTAATAGCTCGTCCACGTAGTCAGCCAGATTGTCGTTGATATTGATCATATAAACGTCGGTTCTCGGCGTCATGACTTCGTAAGCAAGCTTATCGTCAAATTCAAAGATGCTTGTAATCATCTCCTTGCCCGTTTCCTTGATCAGCCCGGTTTCCTGGCCGACTTCGAGCAGAGATTTGATTTCCTCTTCCGAATACTGCTCTTCTATGTTTGCATCCTTCACTCCGGTGATACGAAGTAAAAGTGTCACAGATTTTGACAGCAGCCAGACGAAAGGCTTGGAAAGTTTCGATATAAAAAGAATCGGCTTCACGCAGAACAAAGCAATCCGCTCAGAATACTGAAGCGCCATCCGTTTCGGATAAAGCTCTCCGAATACAAGTGTGATAAAAGATAAAATCAGGGTTACGATAACGATTGCAATCTGCGGCCCGTATGGAATCCCAAAGCGGGACAGAAATGTTCCGATGTCGTCGGACATGGATGTGGCAGCCACGGCGCTGGACAGAAAGCCCGCCAGTGTGATGGCAACCTGTATCGTTGACAGAAACTTGTTTGGTTCCTCGTATAGCTTTAATAACAGCTTTGCCTTTTTATTACCTTCTTGTGCAAGCACTTTAATCTTGTTCTTGTTTGCTGAAACCACGGCCATCTCTGCAGCCGCGAAAAATGCATTCACTAGTATGAGCAGTGCAAGAAATAAAAGTTGAACCGTTAATGATATACTCGGGTCAGGATCTGGCATTAAAAATTTCCTCCTTAATTGTAAACACTCCGGCTGGGCCCTATTGCCTCAGTCAGAGAAAATGTTTTCTGCTGCAATTTGCAGCCAAAATACACTTATTCAATATATTATACCACTTTATTTGGGTTTCCGTAACATAAATTTTTCCGAAACAGGCTTATTCATCCTGATTTTAATGATTTGCTGCGGATGAGGTGCTGCCTCAATGGGTTGATTTTCCTCGTCCAGAAGCATTTCGATCTTCTGCGTAAAATAATCAGTAAAAGGACCGAAAACTTCGATCTCATCACCAAGGCGCATCTTGTTTCGCTGCTCTATAACAGCAATACCCGTCTCAGCGTCATAACTTTTCACAAGGCCGACAAAGGTATAATCCCTGGTATAGGCACTGGTTAGATAATTCTGATCCTTGTTGGTGGGCTGATTGTAATAGAAGCCGGTGGTAAACTCTCTGTGGCTTACTTTCTTCAGTTCTTTCAGCCATTCAGGGTTAAATACATACCCTTCCGGATCAGCATAGTAAGCATCGATTGCTCTCCGATATGCTCCCACTACTGTGGCCACATAAAAAATACTTTTCATCCTGCCTTCTATTTTCAAGGAAGCTAAACCGGAATCAATGAGATCCGGAATATGTTCAATCATGCAAAGATCTCTGGAATTCATAATATAGGTTCCACGCTCGTCCTCTTCCACAGGAAAATATTCGCCGGGCCGTTGTTCTTCAACGAGATGGTATTTCCAGCGGCAAGGATGAGCGCACTCTCCCCGGTTCGCATCCCGTTCGATCATAAAATTGCTGAGCAGGCAGCGTCCCGAATAGGAGATGCACATGGCGCCCTGAATAAAGGATTCCAGTTCCATATCTTCCGGAAGTTTTTCACGAAGCTCCCGGATTTCACCGAAGGTAAGTTCCCTTGCAAGCAC
Source organism: Bacillota bacterium (assembly GCA_029239605.1). Classification (GTDB taxonomy): domain Bacteria; phylum Bacillota; class Clostridia; order Peptostreptococcales; family Anaerovoracaceae; genus Anoxybacterium. Next base: position 53,214 of record JARBUO010000001.1, read on the forward strand.
GATTCTCTTTACACCCTGCTGGCGCCAGAATTCTGCGGTTCTGTAGTTCGTCATATTGGCCTGGGTGCTGAGATGGATTTCCGCTTCCGGTATTACAGCTCGGATGACCATCATCACTCCGGGGTCTGATACAATAAACGCATCAATGGGAATTTCCCTGATGCTGTGTAAATATTGTTCCAGCTCGGCAATATCCTCGTTGTGAGCAAAGATATTCACGGTCATATGGACTTTTTTCCCTCTGGCATGGGCGTAAGCGACACCTTCTTTAATTTCCTCAACGGTGAAGTTTTTGGCTCCGGAGCGAAGACCGAACATCTCTCCTCCAAAGTACACCGCATCAGCACCATAATCCACTGCAATCTTTAGCTTCTCCAAATCACCGGCAGGAGCAAGCAGTTCAACTTTTTTCATATTCATTATTTGTACCAATTGACAGTATTACACATGGTTTAACAAATATAAAGCTGCACACTCGCTGTGACAGCTTGAAACAGGTCTTTCTGTCAATGATAACAATATCTCCTTTATTATTATTTATGCGTTCCTGAGCACACTCAACGCTACACCATCCCCGATGGGAATCAGTGTCGTATCCGCAAGCGCTGACTCTGATATGGTTTTAATGTAATCTCGCATCTGTCTGACACTGGTCATCTGTCTCCGTTTTGTAACAAATTCATCGGAAGCAGTTCTGGCTTTCAGCAGAATATTATCCGAAACGATGACGGCATCTCTTCTGCAGAGAGGAAGGCTTCCGTTCCAGAAAACTCTATAGTGGCTCTTGGCAGCATCGATGAAAACCATATCAAAGCCCTGTGTTTCCACATCATCGAGGGTCTCATTCAGTACCGTAAGGCTCTCTGCCGCATCTCCGAGACGAATCTCGATCCGATCCTCCAGCTGAAATCTCTTTACATTCTCGTTGGCTGTGTGAACCATATCTTCTCTCACTTCGAGACTAATGATTTTCGTATTTGGAAGCAGTGATGCAAAACAGATTGCAGAATATCCCACAGCAGTGCCAATTTCCAGAATGCGCATTGGTTTTCTGATCCGAAGCAGATTCAAAAGCAGCATTTCCGTATCCCTGGTAATGATGGGGACGAAAGCTTCCTCTGCTGATTCTCTTAATTTCATCAGGTTTTCATTGAGTGGTCTGTAATAGCTGTCTATATATTCCGTGACCTTATCATTAACAAATTTCATGGATCTCCTTTACTTCGTTCTTTCCAATGCCGTCTCGCAAGAGCACCTCTTTGGCACCGAATCCTTACAGGTCTCAGTACTGCATCGACAGTACAGCGTATACACTGTACTAGTTAATATATTTTTTCTTATCCTTTAAGAATTGATCGTAGGTTTCGGAAAATGCATGGGATCCGTCACCCTTCGCCAGGAAATACAGGTACTTCGTCTCAGCGGGGTAAAGGGCTGCTTTAATGGAGTCTGCACCGGGCGATGCGATTGGCCCAGGAGGCAAACCAGCATTGAGGTACGTATTATATGGAGATTCAATCTGAGTGTCCTTGATGCTCAGAACCGGTTTTTGTTCACCCAGAATATACTGCACTGTTGCGCAGGATTGAAGCGGCATACTGATCTTCAATCGATTGTAAAATACGCTGGAGATGATCGGCCGATCCGCAGGTACCTGTGCTTCCCGCTCGATAATGGATGCAAGAATGATCACTTCTCTCACGCTCATGCCAAGTTCTTTTGCCCGCTGATAATACTCTTCGGTAAAAACTTTATCAAACTGAGAAAGCATCTTATCGATGATGTCATGCTCGTCAGCCGTTGTATAGATATCATACGTTTCAGGGAATAAAAATCCTTCCAGGCGATCCGCTCCGGCAGGAGCATCCGCTAGGAATTTATAATCAAACTGGCCGGACTCAATCTCCTTTTTAAAAACATCAGCATTAATCAGGCCTTCTGAAGCCAGCTTTTCTGTGGTACGTCTGATATCATATCCTTCGGGTATGGTGAAGCGAACAGTGTTTGCCTTTCCTGTTAGAAGCACTTTCATGATGTCCGCCATAGACATACTGGGGGAAAGACTGTACTCTCCCGCTTTATATTTGCCGTCAAAGCCCCTGGTTTTTGATTGTATTCTAAAAACACCCTCGCTTCTGATCAGATTGCTGTCAGCCAGAATGCTGGCAATCCCTCCGGTTCCTGTTCCGTTTGGAATGATTACCGTAACCGCCTCCTGGCTGGCAGGATTCACCGGATCGCTCTGTTTGTTCAGATAGACGGAGAAGAATGCCGCAGCTGCCAGCAGTACTGTCGCTGTCAGAATTACGACACTGAAAATTAATCGTTTCTTGTTCTTTACCTTATTACGTCTCTTGCCCATATATTGCCCCCACAAATGGTTCAGACAGGCTGCCTTCCAAAATTGTCCTGCATCCGCTGGCGGATGCTGATGTCATCTTGTCCAGTACAGCCATCAAAAAAATTTCGCAGAACGACGATCATCCTGCGAAATGGTTCAGCTTATTTTGCTCTTGATAAATATTCACCGCTTCTGGTGTCAATCTGGATTACTTCGCCTTCTTCGATAAAGATCGGAACCTGGATTACAGCCCCTGTTTCAACCGTCGCAGCTTTTGTCACATTGGTAGCAGTATCTCCTTTAACGCCCGGTTCCGTTTCAATAACCTTCAGGTTTACGAAGTTTGGCGGCTCAACCAGAAAAGCACTGTCTTTGAAGAACTTAATCGTTGCCATGTCGTTTTCTCTCAGATAGAGAATCGCATCCTCAACCTGCTCTTTCATTAACGGTATCTGATCGTATGTTTCCTGATCCATAAAGTAGTAAAGTTCGCCGTCGCTGTAAAGATACTGCATTGACTTCGTCTCAATACGAGCATTCTCAAATTTGTCGTTGGGGTTGAATGCTTCTTCTCTTGTGGCTCCGGTCAGAATGTTTCTGTATTTTGTTCTGACGAAAGCAGCGCCCTTCCCTGGCTTTACATGCTGGAAATCTAGGATTACATGAGGTTCTCCGTTGATTTCAAAGGTAATTCCTTTTCTAAAATCGCTTGCATAAATCATTATTATAATACCTCCAAAATAGTTCAATTATTGATAGTATCCATTGACAAGATACAAGAAGCCTGAAGCAGTGTCAATGAAAACTTAATATCCGTTATAAAATGATCAGATCCTTTTTGGACTCAACTTTATTTATTATACCAAAGTCAGTAACAATTGCCAAGTCTTCAATCCGTACGCCAAATTTATTTGGTATGTAGATACCCGGTTCAATGGTAATGACCATATCTTTCTCTAGAATCTCTGAACTTTTTGAATTCAGGGTGGGCGCTTCATGAACCAGTGTTCCCACGCCGTGTCCCAATCCGTGAGGATAGTATTCTCCATAGCCCGCATTGACAATAATGTCTCTCGCCACCTTATCAGCATCAAAACAAGCCACGCCCGCTTTGATAAAGTCTATGGCTGCCAGCTGTGCTTCCAAAACCGTATCATAGACTCGCTTCATCTCATCGGTAACGAATCCGATGGCCACCGTTCTGGTCATGTCACCGCAGTATCCGTCGATCACAGCACCAAAATCAAGGGTGAGAAACTCACCCTTTTGAATGACCTTATCCGTCGGCTCTCCATGGGGAAGGCAGGAACGTTCTCCTGAAACACTGATGGTATCAAAAGCAAGCCCTTCTGCGCCGCCTTCATAGAGAAAACGTTCGATCTCTTCCGCAATCTGCTTCTCAGTCATTCCCGGCTCGATAAATCCGAGAATATGGCTGAAGCATCTGTCTCCCAAAGCAGCTGCTCTGGAAATGGTCTCTATCTCTTTTGCAGTTTTAATTACATTGCTCATCTGCTTATCTGTCAAACTTAATCACATCCCCCAATATATTAAAGACATCGTTCACAAGCAAAGTGAAACGCGCCTCAGCCTGGACATATTGAAATGCCAGAGGGTCTTTCATAATAATTTGGCTGAGCGACTGAATCTGTTCCATCACTTCAGGTCCCAGCGCTTCTCCTGTCATCTGTTTTGCCTGAATTTCAAACTGCTTGGCGCGGTAATCATTGAGCATTGCAGCAAGCTCTTCATTCTGGGATGCAGCATCCTTGAGCTCCGCATATTGTCTGTATTCGTCCGATTCCCTGATGGCTCTCGCCAGATTGTGCGCTTCGTCATGTACATTCATGGGCAGCCTCCTCGCATTTCTTCGCCCCTTTTGAGGACAAAGCCGATTGTTCCGTTTATTTTATTCGGAGCCGGAGCCTTCAGCTTGCTCTGTGATCAGAGAACGAAAGACTCCGGGCATCCAATTTGAATCTCTAAATGAATTGTTAACAGTATAACTCTGTATCGGGAATTGCTCCTTATACTTCCAGGAAGATCGGCAGGATCACCGGGCTTCTCTTGGTCTTTTCGTAGATAAAGTTCTTCAGCTCATCCTTAACAGCGTTCTTCAGGCCGGCCCAATCTCTCAGGCCTCCTTCATAACACTTGTTTAATCTGGCACTGACGGCCATCTTTGCGGAATTCATCAGATCTTCATTCTCTCTCACGTAAACAAACCCTCTGGAGATAATGTCCGGTCCCGAACAAATCATTCCTGTGCTCTTGTCAATGGCTGCAACTACAATGATCAGCCCTGATTCTGAGAGCAGTTTTCGGTCTCTCAATACGATATTTCCCACATCGCCAACACCGAGACCATCCACAAGAATTGCGGAGGCGGAAACTTCCTCTTTGGCTTTTACCACCTTATCTTTTGTCAGATGAAGCACCTGTCCGTTTTCCAGGATATAGGTGTTCTCTGCCGGCATACCAAGGCTCTCTGCAAGAAGAGCGTGCTGTTTCAGATGTCTGTACTCGCCATGAACCGGCATAAAAAATTTCGGTTTGATCAGAGAATGAATCAGCTTCAGCTCCTCGGAGCAGGCATGACCGGAAACGTGTATATCCGCAATATCGGAGTAGATTACGTCTGCGCCCTTCTCAAAGAGTTTATTCACAACATTTGAAATGGTTTTTTCATTGCCTGGGATCGGGCTGGAAGAGAGAATTACCATATCCCCTCTCTTGATCTGCACTGCCTTATGGTCGGAAGAAGCCATCCTGGAAAGAGCGGACATTGGCTCCCCTTGACTTCCCGTGGTGATGATCACCAGCTGATTATCCGGTATATGCTTAATCTTGTTGATATCCACAAAAACGTTCTCCGGAACTTTTAAATATCCCAATTCGATGGCCAGATTTACTACATTGACCATGCTTCGTCCAGAGATTGCCACCTTTCTTCCATACATCACCGCGGTGTCAACAATGCGCTGCACACGGTGAACATTGGAGGAAAAGGTAGCAATGAGAATTCTTGCTTCCGAATTGCGGAAAATATTCTCCAGCGTTACGCCAACCGTTTTTTCCGAAGCGGTATACCCTTTTCTTTCTGCATTGGTACTATCAGCGAGCATCAGCAGAACACCCTTGTGTCCAAGCTCTGCCAGGCGCTGAAAATCGATGGGCTCTCCGTCAATGGGCGTATAGTCGATTTTGAAATCCCCCGTATGAAAAACCACGCCTGCCGGTGTGTCAATGGCCAGGCAAATGGCGTCGGCAATGGAGTGGGTGGTTCTGATGGTATCAATCTTGAACTCACCGATTTTAACCGTCTGACCGGCCTTAATGGTGTTCAGCTTGCCCTTGATTCCATGCTCCTTCAATTTATTATCAACCAATCCCAGCGTCAATCTGGTTCCGTAAATAGGAATATTCAATTCCTTTAACAGATAAGGGATGGCTCCGATGTGATCTTCGTGACCATGGGTTAGAATCATGCCCTTTACCTTATCCCGATTCTTGATTAAATAGCTGAAATCGGGGATTACGATGTCGATTCCGAACATTTCATCATCAGGAAATGATAGCCCGCAGTCGATAATCATGATGTCATTCTTGTACTCCAATACGGTCATATTCTTTCCGATTTCGTTCAGACCGCCGATTGGAATCACCTTTACCGGGCTAACTCCTCTATTATTTTCATTTGTTTTCAAATTTTCAATCCTTTCTTATTAGTAGTCCCCCAATCTGCAAAGCAGATTGATGGCGGACTCATGCACAGAAATACAAATCTCCGATTTGTTGATTTCTGCTGCCATTCTTTTCTCCGCACTTTTTCAATTCTTTGGCTGAAAAATCTCCGTAAACAGCCTGCATCCTGTGGACTGCGGTATGTTACCGATATTTGTCAGTCTTATGCTATGCCGCTAAGTCTATTTTACGACAATATTGATCAATTTATTAGGCACGGCAACAATTTTTACGATTTCCTTGTCTGCCAGCAATGCCTTAACTTTATCACTGTTCATAACCGTTTCCTGGAGCTGCTCTTTGGACAATCCGTTTGGAACTTCAATCTTATCTTTCAGCTTTCCGTTGAACTGAATGACAATCTCAACAGCATCCTTGACCAGCGCCGCTTCGTCAAAATCCGGCCAGTTTTCGAGGTAAACCGTACCGTTATGGCCGGTAAACTCCCACATTTCCTCGCAGATATGCGGGGTGAACGGCGATAAAATCAGTATTAAATTCTCTACCGCTGCTTTCAAAAGTCCGAGATTCGGAGTTTCTGTTTCCTTATACCGGTAGATTTCATTGACAAGCTCCATAATAGAGCTGATTGCTGTATTGAAGTTGAATCTGCCGCCCACATCTTCCGATACCTTCTTGATGGTGGCATTCATCGCATAGTTCAACTTTTTGTCCTCATCGCTGACAGCCTGTCTTGATGCAGTCACATCCTTGAGCTTTTCATTCAGCTCAAATACAAGCCTGTGTACCCTGTTCAGGAAGCGGTAGCTTCCCTCCACCCCTGCGTCGGACCATTCAAGCTCCTTTTCCGGCGGTGATGCGAACAGAATGAACAAACGGGCTGTATCGGCTCCGTATTTGTTAATAATCTCCTCCGGGCTCACAACATTACCCTTGGACTTTGACATCTTTGTTCCATCTTTCAGCACCATTCCCTGAGTTAACAGGTTCGTGAACGGTTCGTCTGCAGCACTAAAGCCAATGTCATAGAGGAACTTTGTGAAAAATCTGGCATAAAGCAGATGCAGGATCGCATGCTCTACACCACCGATATATTGGTCAACAGGCATCCAGTAATCTGCTTTCTTCTGATCCCAGATCCGTTCCATGTTCTTTGCATCGGTATACCGTAAGAAATACCAGGAGGAATCCAGGAACGTATCCATGGTATCCGTCTCTCTTGTTGCTTTCCCGCCGCATTTTGGACAGGTGGTGTCCTTGAAAGTCGGGCTGGTTGTTAGCGGAGACTCTCCTTTGCCTGTGAAGACGACGTCCGTGGGCAGAAGAACAGGCAGATTTTCTACCTTTTCCGGAACCCAGCCGCAGTGATCACACCAGACCATCGGTATGGGGCAGCCCCAGTATCTCTGTCTGGAAATCAGCCAATCTCTCAGTCTGAAATTAATAGATTTGGTTCCGATATTCTTTTCCTCAAGGAATGCCACAATCTGTTCTTTTGCTGTCTCAACATCCATTCCGTCAAACTGGCCTGAATTGATCATGGTGCCGTCGGCTTCGAAGGCTTCCTTCAAATTGTTGATATCAATCTCAGGGTTTTTCGGATCGACTACAGGTATGATATCGAGATTATATTTTTTTGCGAAATCAAAGTCTCTCTGGTCATGAGCAGGGACAGCCATAATCGCGCCTGTGCCGTAATCCATGAGAACATAGTTTGCAATATAAACAGGAACCTTCTTGCCATTCAGAGGGTTCACTGCGTATCTTCCAATGAAGATACCATCTTTTTCAAGGGTGGTAGCAGTTCTTTCAATATCAGTCATATACTGAAGCTTACTCAGGAACTCATTGACAGTACCTTCATACTCGCTGCCTGCAATGAGCTCTTTCACGTAAGGATGCTCAGGAGCAAGAACCATGTACGTTACGCCAAACAGAGTGTCCGGTCTCGTTGTGAAAATCTTCAGTTTTTTGTCAAAACCTTCGATGGAAAAGTCAACCTCACCGCCGACGCTTTTTCCGATCCAGTTTTTCTGCATGACTTTAACCTTATTGGGCCAGCCTTCCAGGCGGTCGATATCAGTTAAAAGCCGATCCGCATAATCGGTAATTTTGAGGTACCACTGATCCAAATCCTTTTTACCGACTGCTGTAGCGCAGCGTTCACATGCGCCGTCAACAACCTGTTCATTGGCCAATACCGTCTGACAGGAGGGACACCAGTTAACAGGGTTTTTCTTTTTGTAAGCAAGCCCCTTCTCAAAGAACTGAATAAAAATCCACTGCATCCACTTATAATAGTCAGGATGGCAAGTGGCTACTTCCCTGTCCCAATCATAGGATAAACCGAGCTGTTTCAGCTGGTTTCTCATTTCTGCAATATTGTCCCATGTCCATACGTTAGGATGAATTCCGTGCTTGATGGCCGCATTCTCCGCAGGCAGACCGAAAGAATCCCAACCCATGGGATGAAGTACATTGTATCCGTTCATTTTCAGGTATCTTGTGGCTACATCACCAATGGAATAATTTCTGACATGTCCCATGTGAAGTTTTCCCGATGGATAGGGGAACATTTCCAGAAGATAGTACTTTTTCTTGCCTTCTTCCTCTGTTGTTTTGAAAAGCTTATTGTCCTCCCAGTGTTTTTGCCATTTGGCTTCGATTTCTCCGAAATCATAGCGCTCAATCATTTAAGTTAACCTCCGTATTTCATTACTGCAATTCGTTTTCATCAATTTCTAGGAAAGTACAGTCGCTCCAAACCTTTTCAATATGATATCTGTCACGCTGTTCAACGGTAAATATATTCACAATAACATCACCGAAATCAAGCAAAATCCAGCCGGAAGTCTGTTTGCCCTCAACACTTTTTATAACGATTCCTTCCTTGGCGAACTGGTCCTCGATTTCAAGCGCCAGCGTTCCTACCTGCCTTTCAGAACCGCCCGATGCGATGACAAAATAGTCCGCAAAAGATGATTTTTCAGCGATGTCTATTACCACCACGTCCATTGCTTTCTTGTTCAAAAGAACAGCAGCTGCTTTTAATGCCACCTCTTTATTATTCATTCAATTTCTCCCTTCCATATTCCATTTATTGTCAGTGTCAAACAGAAAGATCTCCCTCTGATTCCATTCTGACATTGCTTAAAAATCAGTATTACTGATTTTCTATTCCTGATTACTGCTTTTCATTCTTTTATATAGATCGTCTCTTGCTTTTAGCGTATCCTCATCCAAATAAACGCCTCTGTTTCTGATGTACTCAATGTTTTTCTCAAGAGACTGAAGACATGCCCTGTCCAAATCTTCCATAGCAAGTTCCCGAAGTTCTTTTACACCGGGATAAACCCTGTTTGGTTCAATGGCATCTGCCAGGTATATGATTTTTTCCAGCAGCGACATACCAGCCCTTCCGGTGGTATGAAAGCTGACTGCATTAATTATATCCTGATCTGTAATATGATAATCTCGTTCCATAACGATTGCGGCAATTTTACTATGAACCAGATTGTTGTTGTCAAAGTAAGCCGGGCTCAGGCCGAATTCCCGAACATATCGGTTGAGCTCCTCAGCTGAAAGCCCGCGAAAGAAGTCATGAAAAAGAGCGGCAAGTTCAGCCTTTTCCACATCCTCTCCGTACAGCCTTGCTAGCTTGACCGCTTCTTCCGCAACTGCATAGGTATGGACCCGCCTCTTTTCCGTCATATTATGATCGATATAATCCATGAGCAAATTTTTATCCGTACACTGCATATCTTAATTATACTACCATTTATACCCACAATTTTCAAGCTTTAATCCTAAAACGGTGAATCCTCAGTATAGAGCCCGTTTTCTCGAATATAAATTTCCACATCGTCAGGCAGCAAGTATTTGATACTTTTTCCTGTTCTGATTCGCTCCTTAATGTCAGAAGATGAAATCTCAACCTCTGAATTATTGATCTGGGCAATGTGTGTTCCATATTCATCCTGAACGCGTCTGATCATCACGTTCAGCTCCTGCTCCTTATAACCCGGACGCATTCCGATGACAAACGAAAAATTTCTCAGCAGTTCTTCTGCAGAATACCACTTCTCCAAGCTCAAAAATGCGTCGGTTCCAATGATAAAATAGAGCTGCGCATCCTCACCCATTTCTTCTTTTAAGCTTTTGAGTGTGTGGATGGTATAGGAGATACCTGGGGAATCTAATTCCTTTCTGGACACAGAAAAATAAGGATTTCCCGAAACCGCCTTCAAAAGCATTGCGTAACGGTCATCCCCCTCCGCTGTTTTGGTATGCAATTTAAACGGCTGCACCATTGCAGGCATAAAGACAACCTGATCCAGAGCAGCCTCAACACGAGCCTGCTCTGCCAGAATAAGATGTCCATAATGCACCGGATCAAAGGTGCCGCCGATAATGCCGATTTTTTTCATAGCACGCTACTGCTCTTTATCTGAAATTTCCACAGTCTTAATAGACAGTTCGTCCAGCTGCTCCTGGGGTACAAAGGTTGGTGCATCGCTGACCAGATCCGCTGCAGCCTGATTTTTCGGAAAGGCCATCACTTCTCTGATGCTGTGCTCACCCGAAAGGAGCATTGCAAGGCGATCAAGGCCGTAAGCCAAGCCTCCGTGAGGCGGTGTTCCATACCGGAATGCTTCCAGCAGGAAACCGAATTTACTCTTCACCGTCTCTTCAGACAATCCAAGAACCTCAAACATCTTACGCTGAAGGACGCTGTCATGAATTCTAATGCTTCCGCCACCCAGCTCAACACCGTTCAGAACAATGTCGTACGCTCTGGCTCTGACCTCTCCCGGAGCTGTGTCCAACTTGGAAACGTCCTCCAGTCTCGGGGATGTGAAAGGATGATGCATTGCATAGTATTCTCCGGTCTCATCATCATATTCAAAAAGCGGGAAATCCACAACCCATAGTAAGTTGTACTGCGTATCATCTAAAAGACCAAGCTTTCCTGCAATATCCCTTCTCAGGAAGCCCAGACTGTCAAAAACAACTTTAGCCTTGTCCGCAACAACCAGAATCAGGTCACCTGCTTTTCCTCCAAAGATGTCGGTAATTTCCTTCATCTGTTCCGATGTAAAGAACTTACTGATGGAAGAAGTCGTTTCCGTTTCACCGATTTTGATCCAAACAAGACCTTTTGCACCAAAATGCTTGATGGCATCCTGAAGCTTATCAATATCTTTACGGCTGAACTTTTCAGCTCCGCCTTCAATATTGATGCCTCTCACGTCTCCGCCTGCTGCCAAAGCATTGGCAAAGACCTGGAATTCACTGTCCTTGACAGTTTCATTCAGTGATTTTAATTCAAATCCAAATCTGGTGTCCGGTTTGTCGCTTCCAAAGCGTTCCATGGCTTCCTTATAGGGATACCGGGGAAGAGGAAGCTGTATTTCTGTATTCATCAGTTCCCGGAACAGCTTCTGTAAAAACCGCTCCTGGACATTAATTACATCGTCTACATCCACAAAGGACATTTCAAGGTCAATCTGTGTAAATTCCGGCTGACGGTCTGCTCTCAGATCCTCGTCACGGAAACATTTAGCAATCTGGTAGTAGCGGTCGGTTCCGCTGACCATCAGAAGCTGCTTAAATAGCTGCGGAGACTGGGGCAGTGCATAGAACTGTCCGGGATTTACTCTGCTTGGAACGAGATAATCTCTTGCTCCTTCAGGAGTAGGTTTACAGAGGATAGGAGTCTCCACCTCAGTAAAGCCTTCGCTGTCAAAATATTCTCTTGTGATCTTGGAAATCTGATGACGGAAAGTCAGGTTTCTCTGCATTTTCCCTTTTCTCAGATCCAGATATCTGTATTTCAGTCTCAGATTTTCTGAAACGTCGTCGTCGTCCTTAATATAAATCGGCGGAGTATCCGCTTCGGAATAGATGGTGAGTTCGCTGACAAAAACTTCGATGTCGCCGGTGGGCAGATCTTTGTTTTTAGCCTGCCGTTCTTTAACGACTCCTTTTACACCGACCACGTATTCGCTTCTCAGCTTGTCCGCCTGCTGAAACAGTTCCTGTGGAATGGTGTCGTCAAAGACGATCTGAACGATTCCGGTCTTATCTCTAAGGTCACAGAAAATCAGCCCTCCCAGATTTCTTCTTTTTTGAATCCATCCGTTGAGCACAACGCTTTCATCGATATTCTTCTCGGTCAAAACCCCGCACATATGGGTCCTTTTCAGTACATTCTCCATACTCTGTCTCCTATTCAATATTTTAAAGCAAATCAACCGTATCTTCTGCTGTCTCTGCTTTCAATTTTTCTGGTTCGCGGTGAATCCTAATGCTGCGGAGAATTAGGATTCTGCAGTGAATTTTTATTCTGGTGTGATTCTTGGTTCTGCGAAGAATCCTGATTCTGCTATAATTCCTGGTTCTGCTGCGCTTTTAAAGTCGGAAGAATTTCCTGCAGCGATACCGGCTTTTGCTCAGATGTTGCCATATTCTTGATGGAAACAATGTTCTGATCCAGCTCATTGTCACCGATTACTACAGTGTATTTCGCATGCAGACGATCTGCATATTTAAACTGACCCTTAATATTCCGTCCCAGGCTGTCCATTTCAGCCTTGATGCCCTGATTGCGAAGATCACGCATCAGCTTTAAGCCGAAGACACGAGCCCGTTCTCCCATCACCGCAATGAATACATCCAGATTCTCCGGTTCCGGTATGGTGATTCCTGCTGCTTCCATAATCAGCAGCAGACGCTCAACACCAAGACCAAAGCCCACACCCGGAATCGGCGGTCCGCCGATTTGCTCAATAAGGTGGTCGTAGCGTCCGCCTCCGCAAACAGTTCCCTGGGCGCCAATTTTATCAGATACAAATTCAAACGCAGTTTTTGTGTAGTAGTCAAGTCCTCTGACGATACCCGGATCCACAATATAACGGATCCCCATAGCGTCTAGATTTGTCTTTAAGTCATCAAAGGCAGTCTTACATTCATCACAAAGGTAATCCAGCATCAATGGTGCCCCCTTGACTAAAGCCTGACAGACCGGTGACTTGCAGTCCAGAATTCTCATGGGATTTTTTTCGTATCGTCCTTTACAGGTTTCACAAAGTTCTTCGTATTTCGGTTCCAGAAACGCTCTGAGTACCTGCCGATAGTTTTCCCGGCATTTGGGGCAGCCAATGCTGTTGATCCGAAGCTCCAGGTCCTGGATGCCCAGTCCGCCGAGAAAATCCGATGCAAAGCCAATGACCTCTGCGTCTGCCATCATATTGTCCGTACCGAAAACCTCGATTCCCATCTGGTGAAATTCCCTAAGTCTCCCTGATTGGGGTTTTTCGTAGCGGAAACACGGGATTACATAATAAAATTTCGACGGCTGAACATCTGCATAGAGTTTATTCTCTACAAAAGCTCTTACCACAGGAGAAGTTCCCTCCGGCTTCAATGTAATACTTCTTTTCCCATAATCTTCAAAAGTATACATCTGCTTTTCTACGATGTCAGTGGTATCACCCACACCTCTTGCAAACAGCTCGGTATGCTCAAAAACAGGAGTTCTGATTTCTCTGAATACATATCTGCTGCATGCTTCCCGAAAAGCATTTTCTACGTAATGCCATTTATATACCTGACTGGGAAGAATGTCTTTGGTTCCTTTTGGTGCATTTGTTAACATTCTTTTTCCTCCTCGAATAAGTTATCTGTCTTTCTCTGAAGCATTTCGTCCAGACGTTCGATATAGATTTCATAATTGGTGACGTTGGGAATTCGCTCCAGACGATTTTCTTCCGGATACCAGGATTTTGAGATGCCTCCGGCACCCAGAGCGATGATGGTCTGGGCCTCCTCCATAATCCGGATGTTGTAGATTCCCTCTGTATTTCCTTTTGCATAACCGACGTTCTCAAAATTTCCGGTCATTTGCTTCTGTCGATATAAATAATAAGGATGATATCCGCTGCGGTCAAGCATTTCTTTTGCCTGATCCAGCATAGCCCTTACTTTTTTCCCCTGTTTATAATTGAATTCACTATCTATTTCCTTCAGTTTTGAGGCACGTTTCAGTGCCAGGGTGTGTATTGTAATATTTTCAGGAGAAAGATCAAGGATCTGCTCCAGCGTATTCACAAAATCAGCTTCCGTCTCATCCGGCAGTCCCGCAATGAGATCGGTATTGATCTGCGGAATCTTCGCTGCTCTTGCCATCCGGAAGGCTTCTTTTATATCCTCGGGGTTGTGATTTCTTCCGATTCTCTCCAAAGTCGATTCATTCATGGACTGAGGGTTAATGCTGATCCGGTCAATCTTGTGTTTTTGAATCACCGCCAGCTTCTCAGCCGGTATGGTGTCAGGCCTTCCCGCTTCCACAGTAAACTCTCTGAGTTTGCTTAAATCAAAAGCCTCGGAGACATGGTTTAGCAACCTGTCCAATTGGTCTGGCATAAGGGTGGTTGGTGTTCCCCCTCCAATATATATTGTTTCAGGGTACCAGCCCTTTTTTTTCATATTTTCCGCAGTAAAATTAATTTCCTGATGCAACGCTTCCAGATATGCTTCAATCTGTTCCGGTTTCCCCTGATTGGACGGAAAAGAACAGTACACACACCTGGTTGGGCAGAAAGGGATCCCAATATAAAGTCCGATTGCTTCCCTTGGACTTACTTGGATGATCTTTTTCTGACAGTCAATAATATCAATCAAAAGCTGAATCTTTTCCTCCGTAAGAAAATAATCCAGCCGTAAGATTTCTTTTACCTTCTCCAAAATTCCTTCCCGAGCCAGCAGTTCACCCGCCAGCTTAACGGGCCGGACACCGGTAAGGATACCCCAGTCGGGTGTAGATCCGGTAAGCTTCTCAAGTTCACGAAACAAAAACCGCTTGATTTGGTTCTTCAGATTCTTCTCTGGCCTTCTTTCAACTGAATCATCTGAAGGATCAGCCTGTTCCGCAATATAATCCGGAACGCGTATCAGAACATCTGCTTTGCCATCTGTTTCTGCTGCTGTATTATCGGGCTCAGAGTCGCCCAGTTTCGAACGATCAGAGTCACCCAATTCCGAACATTCGGCGTCGATCAATCCCGATACAGAATCACTCAGTTTCGGCATAAACGAATATTCACCGACTTTCAGAAATACCTTAACCAGCTCTTCAAGCTCATATTGATTGATTTCCCGGGGCAGCTGAATTTTATACAAAAGGATTGTTCTCCTTCTCAAAACCAATGGTGGTAGGCGCCATATGTCCCGGCAGTACTGTAGTATCATCGGGTAGTGTAAAGAGCTTTTTCTCGATGGATTCCTTGATTGCAGCATAGGATGAACCAGGGAAATCAGTTCTTCCGATGGATTGCAAAAATAGCGTATCTCCGCTGAATACAGCGTCGCCGACAAGAATGCACATACCTCCAGGCGTATGTCCCGGAGTATGAAGGAATTTAAGTTCCATATCCCCTACCTTCAGTGTCTGTCCGTCTGTAACGTAAAGATCTGCCTTTAAGGAAACCGCAACTCCGCCGGTCATTTTAGACATATTAAGGTTTGCATCTTCAAGTAATGATTTTTCATGAAGACATGCCACCAGTTTCGATCCCGGATATTCTTCCAAAGAAGCAGGTACTCCTCCGATATGATCGCCGTGGCCATGGGTCAATATAATATATTCAATTTGTAGTTTATGCTCTCGAATATAGTTTACCATATCGGCATTATGTCCACCCGGGTCTACGATAAATGCTTTTTTCGTTGCTTCATCTGCCGCAACATAACAGTTAACGGCCAAAGGGCCGCTGAGAAATTTCCTTAATATCATTTGTTTTTCCTCGCTTTGATCTCTTTCCTAAAATACCTTCTTGCTGTCTAATAATATCGTCACAGGTCCATCGTTGTATATTCGAACCAACATTTCGGCCTGGAATATTCCTTCTTCAACAGGAAGCCCCTGTTCCTTGCACAAGTCCACAAATTTTCGATAAAGCGTAACAGCTTTTTCAGGTCTTGCGGCTTTAATAAAGCTGGGTCTCTTTCCTTTTCTGCAATCTCCGAACAAGGTAAACTGCGATACCGCCAGAAGCGAGCCGCCTATATCCTTGACCGATCGATTCATTTTACCGTCTTCATCTTCAAAAATGCGCAGTCCGGCGATTTTATCTGCCAGATATTCTGCATCCGCTGCTTCGTCCTCATCCTCAACTCCAAGAAGAACCATGAGTCCCTGATCAATGGAGCCGGTTACCTTTTCTTCAACGGTTACGTCTGCCTTCACTACTCTCTGTACTACTGCGCGCATAATTACTCCTTTTGGATTTAATCTATTTTCTCAATTAAGTGATGGCACGGTAAACATCTGCAACTCCCTGAACGCCGCGCAATGACCGCAGCACCTTTTCAATCTGACCTGTGTTGGAGATGGAGAGCGTCATAGTGATATTTACTATGCCGTCCTTTGCACTCTTTGCATTGACTCCTGCGATATGGACATCCATATCCTCACAAACCCTTGACAGATCGGAGAAAAGCCCCTTTCTGTCCTCTGCCAGGATATTGATGTCGGTATCGTAAGACATGTTGTCTTTCTGTTTATCCCACTCGACCTCAATGGTTCGCTGTAGTTCTTCTTCCGGCAGCGTCAGAACATTGATACAGTCCTTTCTGTGGACTGAGATCCCGCGACCCTTTGTAATAAAGCCGACAATTTCGTCACCGGGAACCGGATTACAGCATTTAGAGAACCGGATCAGCAGATTATCAACACCTTTGACAGTGACACCTGTTTGTTCTTTCTTCTTCTGCTTTTTCTTGTTCTCCTCAGCCTGCTCTGTTTTTTCCTTTCGTCTGAGCTCTGCCTGCTTATCCTCGTGATAGTAGCCCAGCAGCATGGTAACAACCTTGCTCAGCAGAACGCCTCCTGATCCGATGGCGGTATATAGATCATCGGCTGAGGCCAGATTAAAGGCTTTGGCACATCGATTGATATAGGCATTCTTGATGATTTGCTGACTGTCATATCCCTTTCTCCTGGCGTACTTTTCCAGCATTTCCTTGCCTTTATCGGTATTTTCTGATTTGTTTTCTTTTTTCAGCCACTGCCTGATCTTGTTTCTGGCGTTACTGCTCTGCGCAATTTTGAGCCAGTCAATGCTTGGGCCTTTGCTGTTTGATGATGTTACAATCTCAACAATATTTCCGTTTTTCAGGGTATGATCAATGGGAACCATTTTCCCGTTGACCTTGGCACCGATACATTTTACGCCAATAGCCGAGTGTATTTTAAATGCAAAATCCAGAGGGGTTGATCCTGCCGGAAGTTCAATAACATCTCCCTTCGGCGTGAAAACGAAAACCTGATTGGAAAACAAGTCCACTTTCAGTGTTTCCATGAACTCCTTTGGATCATTGAGATCTTTTTGCCATTCTAAAGTCTGCCTCAGCCATGCAAGTTTGCTCTCTTCCTTGTCCTGAGACACACCTTCTTTATATTTCCAATGGGCTGCGATACCATATTCCGCAACCCGGTGCATTTCATAGGTTCTTATCTGGATTTCAAAAGGATCACCGTTATCCCCGATGACAGTTGTATGCAGAGATTGATAGCGGTTTGTCTTGGGCATTGCTATGTAATCCTTAAACCTGCCCGGGATCGGCTTCCACATTGTGTGAACAACCCCGAGTACCGCATAGCAGTCCTTCACACTCTCTACGATGATTCGTACCGCTGTCAGATCAAAGATTTCCTCCATCTGCTTGTTCTGGTACTTCATCTTTCGGTAGATGCTGTAAAAATGCTTGGAGCGTCCTGTGATTTCATAGGGAATTTTCAGATCTTCAAGGCTCTCTTTAATCTCTGAGATTACCTTATTGATATAGTCTTCCCGCTGCTGCTTCTTTGATTTCACCTGGCTGACAAGATCATAGTATGCTTCCGGATCAAGATGCTTTAAGGCAATATCCTCAAGCTCAAATTTCATAGTATAAATACCGAGTCTGCTTGCCAGTGGAGCATAAATTTCAAGGGTTTCTTTGCATTTATCCCTGATCTGCTCTTCGCTCATATAATTAATGGTTCTCAGATTATGAAGCCTGTCCGACAACTTGATGATCAGCACGCGAATATCTTTGGACATAGCAAGGAACATCTTTCTCAGGTTCTCAGCCTGACGTTCCTCTTTGCTTTCAAAGACCAGGCTTCCGAGCTTTGTCACTCCGTCAACGAGAAGCGCAACTTCTTCTCCAAAGTCTGTCTTTAATTCTTCTTCCGAATAGGAGGTATCCTCAACCGTATCATGAAGCAATCCAGCGACGATGGTATTTTCATCCATACCTAGTTCAGCTAGAATCTTGGCAACCTCAACAGGGTGAACCAAATATGGCTCACCCGATTTTCTAAGTTGTCCTTCATGATATTCTTCTGCTTTTTGATACGCCCTCCTGATCAGTTCAATGTCAATATTTGGGTTGATCTGCAGAAGATCCGATAAGAATTGCTCCATTATCTCCATAAATTAGTCCTTACTCTTGCTCTTTTTTGCTTTGTATTTTGGTCCGCCGGAAATCTGACACAGATCATAATAAACAGGACTTGCTATAAATATTGATGATGCGGCACCTGCAACAATACCAACGATAAGCGGCAGCGTAAATTGCCTGATTGTCTCTCCGCCCAAAATATAAAGCGGAATGATAGCAAGCACTGTAGTCAGTGACGTCATCAGTGAACGTACCAGTGTTTGCTTGATACTGGTGTCAATCAGTTCATCCAACTTGTTTTTCTTCATAATACCGAGGTTTTCCCGGATTCGGTCAAATACAACAATCGTATCATTAATGGAATATCCGACCAGAGTCAGTACCGCTGCAATAAACGGATTGTTCACAGTCACATTGAAAATACCATAAAAAGCTATCAGCATTAAAACGTCATGAACAACAGAGGTAATGGCTGCCAATCCAAACTTCCATTCAAACCGGATAATGATGTAAATCAACATGCCGATGGAGGCTATGATAACTGCCTTTACAGCGTTAGCTTTTAACATATCGCCTACAGACGGGCCAAATTGTTCCACTGACAGCACTGAGTCCTCAGTCAAGTTATACTTCTCAAATAGATTGTTCAAGACAACTTCTCTCGCATCTGAGTCGAGTGCCTGAACTGTTTTGATAATGACTTCATTATTATCCTTACCAGCATGAACAATTTCCGCATCATTAATGCCACTGGATTTTAGAACATCTCTCAGTTCAGAAACCTGAGCTTCCGTACCCATATTAATGTTGAACATCGTGCCGCCGGTAAAGTCGATTCCGTAATTGAAGCCTCTGATCATACCAACGCTGAGGCCAAGAACAATAACAGCTACCGACACGATATAGAAAATCTTCTTATGTTTCATAAAGCTGACTTCGGTAAAATGCTTCTTCTCTTCCGCTTTTATACCGAAGTTTCTCATGGTTGCAAGGGTCTTGTTCTCAGCGATGAGTTCCATGTAAAGTTGGGTCACGACTACCGCAGTAAAGATACTTGCAATAATACCGATCATCAGTGTCATAGCAAAGCCCTTGACAGAACCTGATCCGAGCTGATAAAGAACGATACCCGCTATGATGGTGGTTATCTGGGAGTCGATAATCGTAGACATGGCTCTTTTAAATCCTGAGGATACCGCTACACGGATTGATTTCCCATTGGAAACTTCTTCTTTGATTCTGGCAAAGATAATTACATTTGCATCAACTGCCATACCTATGGAAAGAATCAAACCAGCAATACCCGGAAGCGTGAGTACGCCTCTCATGGCTACAATTACCCAAAATACGATAAGGATATAAAGAAGCAGGGCAAGATTTGCTGCAATACCCATGATACGGTACATAACCAGCATCAGAATAAAGATCAACACAACACCGATTGCTCCTGCGATCAGACTCATTTGCAATGCATCTAGACCAAGTGTCGGTCCAACAACCGAGGTTTGTACCTCTTTTAATGCCACCGGCAGCGCCCCGCCGCGAATCAGTGCAGAGAGACTCGTTGCTTCTTCTTCGCCGAAGCCGCCTCTTCCCCCTGCGGTAATGGTTGCTTCCCCATTGGGGATGATACTTTGCACAACAGGAGAGGAAATGACTTCACCATCCAGAATAATCATAATTGCACCGTCGGGTACCCCGTCAATTTGTGAAGTAACTTGACGATTTATGATCTTTGTGGTTGCATCTTTGAAGGCATCTGATCCTTCCTTATTAAACTCAAGCCGGATGGCATACCCACCATTGTCCTGGTCGGACATAATGCCTGCATCCTTTACCTGGCTGCCATCCAAAACTACTGTTTTATCCGACATGACAAACTGCAGCTGTGCAGTTTTTCCAATGGCATTGATTGCTTCGTCTGCATCTTCTGCCCCGGGAAGTTCAACCCTAATACGGTTATTCCCTTCTATGGTAACGACTGGCTCAGACAATCCCAATTGATTTACCCTTCGCTCGATCACAGCCTGTGTCTGCGACATAAGCTTCTTTAAATCATCTCCGGTTGCATCAGTCTGTGCTTCCATAACGACATAGACCCCGCCTGACAAATCAAGACCCAGCTTGATCTGGTCCTTAATCGGCGCAAAGGAACCGATGCCGAATATCGTAACATAC
>JARBUO010000212.1 GCA_029239605.1 Bacillota bacterium
TCGCTTACTGCAGTGGCAGTTCCAACTGCTTTATTGACATTGTAAATGGAATTGATCTTCTTGGCCGCGGCACTCTTGGCTCCCTCTCTGGGATAATAAGTGTCCCGGGGTATGGAGATCACGTCTACGTGCTGTGCGTCCAGGTCATAGCTTCCAAGCATGATGGTGTCTGTCATACCGTCATTTACGCCCAGCATCAGAATATTTACTCTGTTCTTGTCCTTGAAGGCCTCAAAAAACGGACTGTCCTGATCCACCAGATAAGGCATATCGTCCATGAGGTTTTCTGTTCCGCTGAATACCCGCGTCTCACCAACAAGACTTAGTCCCCAGCGAATGGGGACTAAGATTACGGTAAATATGATTAATCCTGCTAAAAAAGTTTTGATAAAAGTCTTCATTATTTTGTTGTATTCTGTTTCGGGAAACGTTGAATTATTGCCGGCTGCCGTGCAGGCGCCTTGCATGAAATCAGTGCTTCCTGAGCACCCTTCTCTTAATTATATTTGTAGAAGCCTTCTCCGGTCTTTCTTCCCAGCTTTCCGCCTCTGACCATCTTCTTGAGCAGAGGATGAGGTCTGTATTTGTCATCACCGTACTCGGAATGAAGTACTTCCATGATTGCCAGGCAAACGTCAAGTCCTACCAGATCACCAAGGGCAAGAGGTCCCATTGGGTGGTTTGCACCGAGCATCATCGCCTGATCAATGTCTTCCGCTTTGGCTACTCCGTCAGCAAGGATGCCGATTCCTTCGTTGATCATAGGAATCAGGATTCTGTTCACAACAAATCCGGGAGCTTCCTCCACTTCGACGGGCGTTTTTCCAAGGCTCTTAGTGAGCTCAAGGATGGTGTCTCTCGTTTCATCAGATGTTGCAAGACCCTTGATGATCTCAACGAGCTTCATCATGGGAACGGGGTTAAAGAAGTGCATTCCGATAATCTTATCAGCTCTTCCTGTTGCCGCTGCAATTTCCGTAATGGACAGAGAAGATGTATTTGTAGCAATGATCGTTTCAGGTTTACAAAGCTGATCCAGTTCTGCAAAGAGGGCCTTTTTGGACTCCATGTCCTCGGTAGCAGCTTCTATGATCAGGTCTGCATCTGCAACAATGCTGATATCCGTTGAACCGTTAATTCTTGCCATGATAGCATCCTTATCGGCAGCGGTAAGTTTTTCTTTTGCTACCAGTCTGTCAAGATTCTTGCTGACCGTAGCGATTCCTTTTTCAACTGAGCTTTCTCTTCTGGCACGAAGAACTACCTCGTAACCGTTCTGAGCGAGTACCTGAATGATTCCGGCACCCATTGTACCTGTTCCTAAAACGCCAATCTTTTTCATACCTGTTCCTCCAACTAATAAACTCGCCGTAAGCATTGTTCCGTTTTGTTTAAGTTACTGCGAGTCAATACGGCCGAATTCTTTCGTAAATCCGGCTTTTACTCCAACAACCAACGTTATTCCAGCCCTCCGCATCAATACCGGGGATGCCCCGAGAACATGAAAAGCTGAGGATCATACGAATATAGAGTACCTCTTTTTCGGCGGATTTTCAACCATTATTTATTTTATAACAGAGCAGGAGCACCGCATCCAACTACAGTTTCAGCAATACCTTGCGCATCTCCGCTTTGTAGCTTTCCACTCCCGGCTGGTCGAATGGATTGACTCCGTTCAGGTAGCCGCTGACCGCGCAGGCTGTCTCAAAGAAGTAAACCAGCTGACCGAAATAATATGGAGTCAGCTCTGGAATTTCCAGCTTGATAATGGGAACGCCCACAGCTTCATGGGCGGCGATAACGCCTTCCACCGCGGCCTGGTTAATCTCATTCATGCTTTTTCCCGCAAGCAGTTCCCCTGCGCTTTCCGGCACCAGAATATCCTCTGCAGGCTTCAGCACATTGAGTACCGTCTCAAAGAAGATTTGATTGCCATCCTGCAGGAACTGCCCCATGGAATGAAGATCTGTACTGAACTGCAGTGCGGCAGGGAAGATTCCCTTTCCGTCTTTACCTTCACTTTCGCCAAAGAGCTGCTTCAGCCATTCCCCAAAGAAGAAAAGTCTGGGCTCATAGTATTCATATACTTCAATTGCCTTACCGCGCTTCAGCAGCGCCATTCTTGCCGCAGCAAGCTGTGCGGCGGGTCCGTGATCCTCTTTCTCCAAGGCAGCAGCACTTTCGGCTCCAGTCAGCATTTCCTTTACATCAATACCGGCAACTGCGATAGGCAGAAGGCCCACGGCTGTTAATACAGAATAACGGCCTCCGACATTGTCCGGGACAACGAACGATACATAGCCTTCCCGGGTTGTCTCCTCCCGAAGGATGCCCTTGCGGGCATCAGTAATCGCATAGATTCTCCTGTTGGCTTCTTCTCTGCCGTATTTTCGATACAGCTCATCTTTTAAGATAGAGAATGCTACACTGGACTCTGTGGTCGTTCCGGATTTTGAAATAACACAAAGGCAGAGTTCTTTATCTTTGATCCGCTCCAGAAGCTCTTTGTGATAAGTTCCGCTCAAATTCTGTCCCGCAAAGCAGACTTCCGGCCCGGTTTCTTTGCCTGTGGTCAGTGCGCTGATGGCTGCCTGCGCTCCGAGGTAAGACCCTCCGATCCCAATCACAATCAAAATGTCACATTGCTTCCGAATCTGCTCCGCAGCAGCAAGCACAGCATCGAGCTCCGCTCTGTCATACTGGAAGGGAAGCTTTACCCAGCCCGTGAAAGGCTCGTTTTCTGACCAAAGTTTTGTTTTGGCTTCCAGAAGGCCCGGAGCTGCTGTCTGTAGCTCCTGAGCCTCCACCAGTGATCTTGAAAGATCAAGCTTAATCATTTCCCGCATGGAGAATTCCTCCTGTATCATTTATTTTATTGTAATGATATAAGGAGAATGCAGCGCGTGGCAAAAGCCCTCCAACAGTCGCTTCAAAGGCCACCCAGCAGCTTTTCCTCGAATCGTTACAACTATTGATTTCTGCTGTAATTCGGGACAAGCTCCTGCAGCCAGTCCTTCACCTCATCATCCCGCATGGAGATGATACCGGTGATATTTTCCTCTGAGCCAATGCCTTCCTGCTCCAGAAACTCTCCCAAACCGGGAGACGGCGGGAGCGGGTGGGCAACAAAGATCTTGTTATGTGCAGTTCGTTCAATTCCCTCTTCATCCAGAAGAAGTTCTTCGTAAAGTTTCTCTCCCGGTCTGAGCCCCGTGACTTTAATCTCAATATCCACATGGGGAACATAGCCGGAAAGGCGGATGACATTTTCCGCAAGATCCATGATGCGAACAGGGTCGCCCATATCAAGGATAAAGATTTCTCCGCCCGTAGCCATGGCGCCGGCCTGTATGACCAGCTGGACCGCTTCCGGGATGGTCATAAAATACCGGGTAATTTCCTCATGGGTAACGGTAACGGGGCCTCCCCGTTCAATTTGCTTGCGGAACAATGGGATAACACTTCCGTTGCTCCCAAGAACATTTCCAAACCGAACTGCGGAAAAACTGGTTCTGGAATGCGTGCTCTTCTCCTGCAGGATCATTTCCGCCACTCTCTTGGTGGCTCCCATTACATTGGTAGGATTTACCGCCTTATCCGTTGAAATCATGACAAAGTTTTCAACTGCATATTCATCAGACAGATCGATCATATTTTTTGTTCCAATGATATTATTGATGACCGCATCCTTGGGATTGCTCTCCATCAAGGGAACGTGCTTATGAGCCGCCGCATGGAAGACCACGTGGGGCTTATATTTGACAAAGACCTCTCTCATGCGCTGTCTGCTTCTGACAGAGGCAATGACTACTTCAAATTCCAGATTGGGGTATGTGTTCTTTATTTCATTGGACAGTTCGAAGATTGTATTTTCATAGATATCCAGGGCGATGAGCTTTCTGGGCTTAAACTTTGCAATCTGACGGCAAAGTTCGGAGCCGATGGAGCCTCCGCCCCCTGTAACGAGAACGATTTTCCCTTCCAGATACCCGCTGATTTCCCGCAGGTTTACCTGAACCGGGTCTCTGCCCAGCAGGTCCTCGATATCAACATCTCTCAGTTTGCTGATGCTGACGCTCTCATTGATGAGCTCGCTGATGGCAGGAAGAATCTTCATCTTGCACCTGGTCTTGTTGCATTCATTCACAATATCCTGAATGGCTTTTCGATTGGCCGAAGGAATGGCGATAATGATTTCATCAATACCATACCTTCTTGCAAGCTGTCTGATCGTCATGTG
>JARBUO010000061.1 GCA_029239605.1 Bacillota bacterium
TTTAATGCCTTTGCATTTGATACCTCCACGATACCGCTGGTCGTATCAACACTGAAACTCCCTGATAAATTTAAAGCAATGTCCGAATGAATCGTTCCGCTGGTAGTGTGCAAAGCAATGCTGCCGGTGTAATCCTGCGGAATATAAAGCTCAATGTATGATTGGAAGCTGGAACGTCTCGGCCGCTCTCCCTCTGTAATGAGCAGTTCCCCCTTCTTTATGGAGGTTCTGGCGTAATAGCGCTTTTTATCCTCATTCATGTATTCTTTGATGATCACTTTGTTATCATTGCCTTCCAAAACTTGGATATCATCTGCGTCATAATCAAGACGAAGGCTCTCAAAATCTCCGACAGTAAATGTAAGCGTATTGGCGATGTCAGGCGCCTTTTGCCCTCCGCATCCGGCTAACATTCCCGTGAGTAAAAAACCTGTACAGGCAAATGCAATAATACTGCGTTTCATTTATAATCCTCCTCTTTTTACTGGTTCTATTCCGAAAACCATTGATCGCACATGTTCCTGAGCGTATCTTGGCCCATTAATTAAACATCTCCCTGGGGTGTATCTTGGCTCATTGATCAAATACATCTCAGGGCGTAGCTGGACGCATTGAGCCGTTTTTTAACTATTAATTGAATGATTCATTCAAAAACCGTGTATTTTTATACGGAGCAGTTGCTCCGCATAAATCTCATATCTTATATGCGTGTATCAGGTTATCCATGCAGATATTTTTCGCTGTTTCAAGCTGCAGATCCTTTTGAATTTCGTAAGCGTCATTTGTAATATGCATTCCCCACCACGAAAGGGTTTCGATGATTAAGTGAGCAACATATTGCGGATGTTCCACCTGACGGAAGGATTTGTTCTGCAGGTACAGTGTGATATAGGAAAGGATCTGATGATAAAATTTCTGACGATATTCCTTATAGTAACCAGTCAGTGCTCCTAAGTCATCCGGATTTTTTTCAATAAGCAAACAGCCGATTCCATACTTTGCAATCACATCGAATGCGTCAGATAGCATTTGCTCCAGGGGATAATTTGTGATATCGTCAAGATGGGCAGAAAATGCTTTTGTATTCTGTTCAAATGCTTCGATGACTTCGTCATTCAAAGAATCAAATCGCTGGGAGCGAATTGGCAGTTCAAATTTCTGTTCCATAAATGCTGGTTCTATTGTTCCTTTTAGAAGGAAACTCAATATCTCTCTTTTTCCCGTAAAGTAGACATAAAGCATACCGGTTGACAAGCCAATTTCCTTGGCGATGTCTTTCATTTGTGTTCGTGCATATCCTTTGTTGATAAATAGATGGCTGGCTGCGCTATAAATCGATTTCATCCTGTTTTCCATTGCGTTCACCTCATGACTGAATCATTCATTCAATCATGATTGTATTCCTTTTCCCTTTGTGCGTCAAGTACCGCTTTTTTGCTACCGTAAGCGCAATGCCTGCTGCTGATAGATATAGTCGAACAATCCCTGAGCGAAATAGGTACTCGTGCTTTCTGCCTGATCCAGAAGGCGGCTGAAAATATCAATATTCTTTCCATAATCACCGAGAAGGAATGAGGTGGATTCGTCGATGGTGCTTCGGAGATTGGTGTAAAGCCGATTTTTCCACTCTTCCTCACTCCAGTAGGGGTTGATGGAGGAGATAAAGGCTGCCCGTTCATCGGCATTCTGATACAGTTGTTGTGTAATCCGGTCGATCTCCTCTATATTCCCTTCCAGTTGTGCAGTAATGAAAGCATCGATTAAATCAATGTAAACATAGAAGAGATTTACATACTCACCGGCTACACTTCCTCCGAAAATTTGCCGGAGAACATTCACATACTCCACGGGAACCTGCAGGAGCCTTTCGTAGACTTCCTCCGTATTACCCAGCCCCATATATCGGCTGAGCATATAATTCCGAACCCATGTTGCAAGTTCAAACCAAAACATACGGATACCATAGATCGCATTCATCTGATCATATGTAATGCACTGAACTCCACCGGATCTCGGTATCGCAGAACCTTGGGCTCCTGATGTAATATAATCATAAAGACCTTCTGCAAAGACGTCTCCCATCCGGTTGGTATGGGCGTTCAATTGATCATAAATCTGAATGTCTCTGGTATAGTGTCCACTCGTCAATGCATTTGCCTCTTCCAGAATATACTGGGTGTAAGTATCCAGAAGATTTTCATATTCTGTCTGACTCCAATACGGATTCAGTGTTTCCAAATAAACAGCCCGTTCGTGAATGTTCGTGTAAATTCGTTCCAGCTCCTCACTGACTCCCTCCGAATCTCCGGCAAGCTGTGCAGTGATCAATTCCCTGAGGGGGATTACAAACTGACTTAATAACCGGCTGTACTCCTCTGAATATTGACGGCCGAAAATGATTTGAAGCATATTTCCAATTTCTAAAGATTCAAAGTAAAGCCGGTTAAAAAGTTCTTCTGCAGTGCCCACGCCGAAGTACCGGCTCAAGAGATAGGCCCTGGTCCAGGTGGTCAGCCTTCTATAATAGATTCTTGCATTGAAGATCATGTCCATCTGGCTGTAGGTTATGCATTGAGGATTAAATCTGCTCTTTTTAATCATAAATCTCACCATAGGGAAACCGCGGATGTATCCAAGGTACTCCTCTCCGTAGTTGCTGCTATTCACCTGGCTGTGAATAGGATACAAAATCCATTGCCGGATTGATCTGCTATCTATCTTACGTTTTAAATTCCGTCATATTCCTTACTTCTTTCGAGCCACTCACAGACTTCTTTTCGCGCCGGCCGCATATCCTTCCAGGTCTGACGCAAGCCTTTGTTTCCAAAGTATTGCCAGTGTCCATTCTGCACCGTATAATACAGTTAGAATTATAATCAAACAAGATAGATGAGAGAGGATTGGAGAATCGTATGAAAGAATGGAAGATTGCAATTCTTGGGTTTGGAAATGCGGGGAAAGCATTTGCAGAGCTTCTGCAGGATAAACTGGAAGAAATCAGGAAAGACTACCACTGCAATGTCAAGGTCTCAGCGATAGCCACTGGAAGCCGTGGCTGCCTTGTAAATGAGGATGGGGTGGACCTTGAGAGAGCATTGAGAGAGATTAGGGAACAGGGCGTATTCAACCGGGAAAATCCTGATTTGTCGGAGCTTACAACAATGGAAATCGCCTCAAAAGCAGATTACGACATTCTGATTGAACTGACGCCGCTGGCTATTTTTTCCGGACAGCCCGCCATTGATCATATTGAAACTGCATTCAAGAGAAAGAAACACGTCATTACCGCAAACAAAGGCCCTGTGGCATGGGATTTTAGACGGCTTCGAAGCCAGGCTGAATCTCAGGGGGTGCGATTCTGTTATGAGACCACTGTGATGGACGGGACTCCGGTTTTTAATCTGGTTTCGGATACCCTGAAACTCTGTCGGGTGACCGCCGTCAAAGGCATCTTAAATTCCACAACAAATTTTATTCTGGAGGAGCTGGCAAAGGGCAGAAGCTATGACGAAGTAATTGCGGAAGGGAAAGAGCGCGGCTTTGTAGAAGCAGATCCTTCTTTGGATGTAGAGGGCTGGGATGCTGCCGCAAAAATCGCAGCACTTTTGAATGTACTAATGGATGCCGATGTCACGCCGGATCAGATTGAAAGGAATGGAATCGGGAGCATTGACTCAGAGCAGTTAAGGGAAGCGGATGCACGGGGAAAGGTGATTAAACTTGTCTGCCGCGGTATGATCCTCGACGGCAAGGTTGCAGGAAGTGTTGGGCCGGAGGAAGTTGACAAAAAGGATCTCTTTGCATCCATATCGGGAACTTCTTCTGTTGTAACCATCACCACCGATCTTATGGGACCGGTGTCCGTTGTTGAACATGATCCCGAAATTCTCCAGACGGCGTATGGTGTATTGAGTGATCTGATCAGAATCATCGGATAAACTCAGGAGCTTCTTCTTGGAAGCTGTAAATGATCCTGACCGGCAAGGGGCTATTGTTGTTGATTCTCAAACTACATATATGATAGAATAATTTAGCACCGGCTGACGATGTGCATTTTTGAGGAGGAGAAATCAATGAACAGCTCCAAATATAGAGATGAAGAATATGCCCGAAGACCGATCAGGGATTTAAAGGATATGATTAACAGCAGTGCAGAGCTGTTTGGGGATAAGAATGCTTTTTTGGTGAAAAACGCACCGGGAGGGAGCTATATTCCTGTTAAATTCAGCAAGTTCAAGTCCGACATTGATGAATTCGGTACCGCGTTAATGGATTTAGGCCTCGCCGGGAAAAAAATAGCTTTGATTGGTGAAAACCGCTATGAGTGGGTTGTCTCCTATCTGGCTGTAGTAAACGGAGTGGGTGTGGTTGTGCCCCTGGACCGTGAATTGCCGGCACAGGAAGTCCATAATTTGGTTGCCAGATCCGGAGCAAGCGCGATCATTTATTCGAGCAAAGTAGGCGCTGTAGTAGAAGAAGCGATTCAAGGAATTGAAAGCATAGAATACAGCATCAGCATGGACGCTACCGATCACGTGGACCACAAGCTTTCCATGAAAAAGCTCCAAAGAGCAGGACGAAGATTGCTTCTGGAAGAGCAGCGCTATTTTATTGACGCTGTCATCGACAGAGAAGCAATGTGTTCGCTGCTTTTTACCTCAGGAACAACGGGCATGGCCAAGGGAGTCATGCTGTCCCATAAGAATATCACCGCCAATGTATACAATATGTCCAGGTTCGTAGATGTATCCCAAAATTTCACAGGCCTCTCCGTACTGCCGATGCATCATACTTACGAATTAACCTGCCATGTATTTACTTCCATGTATCAGGGCTGCTGCGTTGCGATCTGTGAGGGATTAAAATATATTGTGAAAAACATGGCTGAATCTCAAGCCACCATCATGCTGGGTGTTCCGCTGATTTTCGAGTCCATGCATAAAAAAGTATGGAAGAAGGCAGAGGACAGCGGGAAAGCAAAAAAAATGCGTGCAGCGGTACAGCTTTCCAAACAGCTGGGCAAATTAAATATTAAATCTACAAAAAAACTATTCAAATCCGTGCATCAGGCCATGGGAGGGCACATGCAGATGTTCATCTCCGGGGCAGCCGCCATTGATCCCGCCGTTATTGAGGATTTCAATGCCATGGGAATTACCATGTTTCAGGGCTATGGGATGACGGAAAACGCACCAATCATAGCGGTCAACAAAGATCGCTACTATAAACCGGCTTCTGTTGGACTTCCCATGCCGGGAACGGAAATTCGCATCATCGACCAGGATGAAAATGGTGTGGGGGAGATTATCTGCAGAGGCGATTCTGTCATGCTTGGATATTATGACAATCCCGAAGAAACCGCCAAGGTCCTTGTGGACGGTTGGCTTCACACAGGAGATTACGGATATTTTGACAAGGATGGATTCCTTTATATCTCCGGAAGGAAAAAGAATGTTATCGTTACAAAGAACGGAAAAAATATCTTCCCAGAAGAGGTTGAATTTTACCTCAATAAGAGTGAGTTCATCAGTGAAGTAGTGGTCTGGGGTCTGGACGATGAAAAGTCAGGGGATACCATTGTCTGTGCCGATATCTTTCCAGATTACCCTGCGGTGGAAGCAAAATTCGGAAAGACAAGTGAAGCAGAACTGAAGCGGCTGCTAAAGAAAGAAATTGATGAAATCAATGAGCATATGCCGCTCTATAAACGCGTTAAGCGGTTTGACATAAGGGAAGAAGAGTTCGAAAAAACCACCACCAAGAAGATCAAACGGTATACTGCAAACCGTGCGTAATCACATTTAATTGTAAATTTCCGAAGTCGATTGCGCAGAAAATTACGCAGGAAATTTTTCGAAAGACGCAAAACGGTGAATGAGCAGGAAGCGCGCATATCCAGATATACGTAAGCGACTGCGGGTGAGCCAGTGAAAAAGCCTTTCGGTAAATTAACAAGTAAAAGGAGGAAGGGAAATGGACGCCAGTCAGTATAAGGCAATTAAGGAAAAGGAAATGGAGTATGCTGTTAAACGGGTCGCAGATATTAAAAACAGTAAGGATAAGTACATTCTGTATCGGGATATCCGGCCAATCGTCGATTTGAAGCAGATGCTCGAGTCCAGCGTTGAATTATATGGTGACAACATCGCGTTTCATGTGAAGGACAAGGTGGGAGGCCCGTACCGCGGGATTACTTATAAAGAAACGAAGCACGATGTAGATGCTCTGGGAACGGCGCTATGTTCTTTGGGCTTAAAAGGAAAGAGCATTTCCATCATTGGGGACAACCGCTACGAGTGGGCAATCTCTTACCTGGCCGCAGTCTGCGGTACCGGTGTTGTGGTGCCGCTGGATAAAGAGCTGGGAGCTTCCGAACTTGAGCAGCTGATTAAAGAAGCGGATGTCGAATGTATCATCTATACCCAAAAGTATGAGAAAATATTTCAAGAGATGAGGGAACGAGGAGAAACGAAGCTGAAGTTTCTGGTGAATATGGACGCCACCGTCAGCGACGAGCAGAGATTTTCTCTGCGGGAGATAACGGAAGCCGGCAAAGTCCTTCTTAGTAATGGAAACAGAGACTTTATCGATGCACAGATTGAAAGAGACTCCATGAGCATTATACTCTTTACTTCGGGAACCACTGGAATTGCAAAAGGGGTCATGCTTTCCCATGGCAATATTGTGGAAGACCTGATGGCATCACCGACTCTGCTTGAGGTTACTCCTCAGGATGTATTCTTCTCAGTTCTTCCCATTCATCATACGTATGAATGCACCTGCGGTTTTCTGATGCCTTTGTATCGAGGTGCTTCCGTCGCTTATTGCGAAGGGCTGAAATACATCGTCAAGAATCTTTCGGAGGCAAGACCGACGATTTTCTTAGGAGTTCCGCTGATCTTCGAGAGTTTGTATAAAAAGATATGGCAAAACGCAAAAAAATCAGGTAAGGCGAAAACCCTGAAGAAGGTTATCGCAATCAATAAAATAACAAAGAAAATCGGTATTGATTTGGCACCGATCTTCTTTAAGCAAATACACGCACTCTTCGGCGGGAGGATGAAGGTTCTGATCTGCGGCGGAGCAGCCATTGCTCCTGAGGTACTGCAGGGAATCCGCGATTTGGGGGTCAATGCGCTGCAGGGCTACGGTCTTACAGAGTGTGCACCAATCTGTGCGTTAAATCCTGATCAATATCCGAAAAACGAGGCTGCAGGATATGCGCCTCCGGGCTTCCGACTGAAAATCCATGATCCGGACCCGGAAACGGGAATCGGAGAGATCTGTGCAGGAGGCGGGAATATTATGCTGGGCTATTACAAAAATCCGGAAGCTACAGCTGCTGTTCTCAGGGATGGATGGTTCCATACAGGTGACTTGGGGTACCTGGATCAGGACAACTTTGTCCACATCACCGGCAGGATTAAAAATGTGATCATAACAAAAAACGGCAAGAATGTATATCCGGAAGAGCTTGAAAACTATCTGGGCAAGATCCCATATGTTCAAGAGTGCATGGTCTGGGGGAAAGATAGTGAAGATACAGGAGAAACACTGATTTTTGCAAGTATCAGAGCGGATTATGATGAGGTCAGAGAGGCTCTTGGGGAGAATTACAGCGACGAGGATGTGGCTGCATTGATCTGGAAAGAGATCGATTCGTTGAATACGGAACTTCCTTTCTTTAAGCGGATTAAAAAGATCGACATTCGCAAGGAGGAGTTTGAAAAGACAACTGGAAAGAAAATCAAGCGCTTTGTCGATGCAAATAAGGGAATTGAGTAGAGTAACAAATCATTTAGTTATTGATTCTGAAACCTAATTAAATATATCTGAAAATCTGTGAGAGGTGACATAAAAATGAGTAATTCAGAAATCAGGTATCCTTTGGTTGAACTTGATTTAAAGAAATTCCGAAACAACGTCGATCAAGCGGTAGAACGCTGCGGCAAACTTGGCATTGGGCTTGCGGGAGTGATCAAGGGCTTTACCGGAATTCCACAGGCAGCAAAGGAGTTTGCTGATGCGGGCGTAGACTTTATTGCGTCTTCCCGGCTGGAGCAGATCCAGGCTGCAATGGATTATGGAATCAAAGCGACCTACATGCTAATTCGTGTTCCAATGCTAAGCGAGGCTGCAGAGGCTGTGCGGCTGACAGATATCAGTCTCAACAGCGAGGTTGAAGTTCTCAAGGCACTCAATGAAGAAGCCTTGAAGCAGGGGAAACTACATAAGGTTCTCCTGATGGTGGATCTGGGGGATCTTCGGGAAGGATTCTGGGACAAAAGGGAGCTTCTGGATGCGGCAGTAATGGTTGAAAAGGAGCTTGACGGTCTTTCCCTTTCGGGTATCGGGACCAATCTTGGCTGCTATGGATCAATCCTTGCGACTCCGGAAAAAATGAATGAACTTATTGCAGATGCGGAGATGATTGAAGCAGCCATCGGTAGAAAACTGGATCTCATATCGGGAGGGGCCACCACTTCATTCCCCATGGTACTCAATGGAACCATGCCGGAAAGAATCAACAATCTTCGTATGGGAGAAGGAATTATTCTGGCGAAGGATCTTAAGGATCTCTTTAAACTGGACATGAGCTTCATGTATCAGGATGCATTCACTTTGAAGGCGCAGATCATCGAACTCAAGGATAAACCAAGCTATCCTGTGGGGCAGCTTTCCTTTGATGCCTTTGGTAATGTGGGGACTTACGAAGACCGGGGAACCAGAAAAAGAGCTTTGCTTGCTCTCGGGAAGGTTGACGTTGCATTCCCGGATATGATTTATCCCCGGGATAAGGGTGTAGAGGTGCTCGGTGCCAGCAGCGATCATCTGATTCTTGATGTTGAGGATGCAGAGCGGGAATATAAAGTGGGGGATATTGTGGAGTTTGATCTTTGTTATGCTACCATCGTATATGCCACCAATTCTCCAAATGTGAGAATCGTCTGCAAATAGAACAAGAGAAATCAATGCTTTCTAGGATTGCTTTCAAATACAGCATATAAAACGAAACTTGATTTAGGCGGTGAGTGATTCACTGCCTTTTTTTACTATTGACAGCATAGGGGGGATACGATATAGTTAGTCTTGGCTAACCAAAAATCTGCAAACGCAGGTTTTAAATTTTGACACGAGGTTAGTGTATGCTAACTTAAAAGGAGGAGTTTATGAAACGATTGAAGCGAATCGCAATCTCAGCGTCGTTTCTTCTGGTTTTGTGCGCCCAGGGTGTATCGGCCGCAAACCAGCAGATTGAAGATATGCCTTCCAACTGGGCAAAAGCTGCAGTGGAAAAGGCCGTCGAAGAAAGTTGGCTCACGCCATATCATGGAAGGGTCTACCCCGACCGGGCATTGACACGGGCGGAAATGGCGGCAATTGTAGGCCGAATCTTCGGAGCAACGTCTAAGGGGGACATCAGTATGTATTCCGATGTTCCTGCATCCAAGTGGTATGCAGGCGATATGGCAAAAGCAGTACAAATGGGTGCGTTTCAGGGCGAAGGGGACAAGCTCTATCCGGAACGCAACATTTCAAGGCAAGAAGCCTTTACGGTAATCGGCCGTATTTTGAAAATGCAGAACAGCGGCAGTACAGAACGCTTAAAGGGATTTGCAGATAGGGCAGCAATTTCAGAGTGGGCAAGTGACAGCATTGCGTCCCTTGCGGAGCGCGGCTACATAAAAGGCTCGGGGTCAACATTGAGGCCAAATGACGAAATTACAAGAGCTGAGTTTGCACAGCTCATGTCAAATATTACGGGAAACCTTTTGGCGAAGTCAGGAGAGCATAGCGGAAATTATGCCGGGAATCTTCTGATTTCTGCTCCGGGGACCACTTTGAAAAACTCCGTCATATCAGGGGATTTGGTTCTTTGTGACGGCGTTGGTACCGGAGATGTGGCACTGGATCATGTTACCGTGGAGGGGCGTCTTGTAATCCGGGGCGGCGGTAAGGATACGGTAAAGCTGGTTTCCTCACAGGTCAAGGGAGATGTGATCATCAGCAACAGGAACAATGCCGTCAGGCTTTTGACAGATGAAGGCACAGGACTTCACAATGTTCTTGTCAGTAACCAGGTGATTTTGGGTGCTGAGATCTCCAATCTGACCGTTTCCGGTCAGGCAACGGTTACCATTCAATCAGGAAAGATCACAAATATTGAAGTTGTTCCGGTTGCAGCGGGGACGAAAATTGCCGTGGAGTCCGGCGCTGTTGTCAATTCGGTAAGCGTTTCGGCAAAGAACACGGAATTGAGCGGTAAAGGCCAGGTGGAAAAGGTTGATGCCAAAGCTGACAATCTTTCTGTCAACACGCCGGGAACCAAGGTCACCGCAGCGGCGGGCGTCAACGGAGTCCGCGCAGGAGGTACCGCTGTTGAGGCCGGAAAAACGGCAATTGTCGATAAGAGTGGTGTGGGTATTGTGGCGGAGACAAAGAGCGGGTCCGGCGGCGGCGGTTCTAATTCGGGAGGAACCGATCCAGGTGGAAATGAACCGGGGGGGAACGAGCCCGGAGGAAATGAGCCCGGGGAAAACGAGCCCGATGAGATCCCAACGGATAAAGACTGGGTGGATCTTCGAACCACCGGAATCATCAAGGTCGACTTTGCCAGCTATGCCACCGTTGCTCTGAAACGAAAAGAAATGACTGCAGCAGAACCTGCGGAATACGGCTACTATATCAATGGTGTAAAATTAAGCAACACAGAAGATGTGAGCGTCGTTATGAATTCCGCAGACGGCAATCTTCTGGTCGTAAAAATGCTGCTGCCGGGCAACGGAATGACACAGCTTTTAAAACTGGTAAAGGATAAAGAATATATGCTGATTCAATTAAACGACATCGGCGCGTCTGTAAAACAGTAGGAAAGGAGACCTCGGGTGAAAAAAATAATTGCATCAGTACTCACAGCAGTGCTGCTCATCTCGGCGAATTTGAGCCCCGTATCTGCAGCATCTCTTCAAATCTATGGGGAAACAAAAATGAACCTTTGGGATCTCTATTTAACGGAGAACAACAAGGCAACCCCCGACGCCATCAGCACTGCAACCATAGACGCGGTGTCACAGGCTACGTATAACCCTTATGACAATAAGCCGGTCAATATTGAGACCGGCGTTGACCTCGGCCTCATCGCCGATAGTATGATCCTGAAAGCCTACGGCATACAAAACGAGATGGTGGACCGGATTTTGACAATCTGGGAGACGGGATACCGCATTCCTGTTCTGGGAACCACCAGTACGGAAACCAACCCGCTCACAAAAAATGTGGTGCGCTATACTGCCGCTGACAAAACAACCTACGATTTTTCCTATGAGGAAGCCATGAATGCTGCTTCAAATCAGGAGAACTTCAGTTGGAAAGAATTTGCGGAGCAGGCGTCCAAAGGGAGCAGCGCAGTGTCGCCTTACAAGGTTAAGTTTCTGCTGGACAACGGAGATTTTGGGAAAAGAGCCCTCATCAACAGTGAGACTGGACTTGAGCCTCCTTTGCTGAGCCTTGACAGAGAATTCAGTGAACATCAGGATAACTTGGGCAGAATGATTAAACTTAATTTTGAGAATGATTCCGACTGGGCCAATGCAGTTTATGGGATCAAGGTAAATGAATCGGGCCTTCTTCAGGGGAACATGGAACTGGGAAGTTACAGCGATCATAACGGTGATACGAGTTTTCTCAAGGGGCAGGATGCACCGGATAAGACGCAGATCATCATCCGCCTTAGCCAGAAGTTCCGCCTTGGTGAAAATAAACTAACCTTCATGGCCCACGGATATCAGGATGCTGAATTTACCCTTGATCTTGACGGAGCGCAGGAAACTTATCCCTGGATCGTAACCTTCCGGGGAGTAAATGCAGATAACAGTAATGCGCCTCTTACAGCGGACAGCATTGTAAAGCAAGGCGACGTGCTGCGTATTGATGCTTTTGGTTCTGGATTCTCCGGTAAATTTGACGGCCTCTACATCGACGGAAGGCCTCTGCCCAAGGAGGATATCAGCGCAGGAAGCCATACCGCTTACTATGAATATCTGAATTCCGGCAAGACGCTTCAGGTCTTTACCGATCAGCTGACAGAAGGACTTCATGAGCTTCACCTTACGAAGCGAGGCTATAACGATATCATGTATTTCTTTACCGTCAGCGCCCAGGGGAAGAAAGCGGTACCGGAACTCTCCGCTGTCGGAGAGAAAATTCAGGTGGGCGGCACAACAACGGAGGGAGGCTCTGTAAAGGGAACGCCGATTGTGCTGAAAGTAAAGGATGGCTCTGAACTGAAGGACTGGTTTGACGGAATCCGAAAGATTCTCTATATCAACGATTCCACTGGTACAGTAAATCAAATTTCTCTGCCGTCAAGCATTGCTTATGATGATACCGCAAAGACGGTGACCATAGACGGCGGCAGTATGGCATACTGGAATGTTGCCGGCAGCCATACCCTCGTCATCCGATCCAGTGATTATCAGGAGCTGCGCATTCAAGTGAAGCGCGTCACCGCAATGCCCGCTGCCACAAGTGTTGCCTACCGGGAAGCAGACGGCGCTGTAGTGGTTTCTGCCGATTCCTCCTATATTACTGCCGATAACATCCAGACGGTGGTCATCAATGATGTCAGTTATGCAGGAAGCACCTTTGATCTGGTAAAAAGTTATCCCACATATACGATGACAATACCATCGGAATATTTTAATGCGGGAACAACGGCGTCCATAAAAGTCCTTACAAAAAATTATTCGGATCTGTCGGCTTCCATCAGTATTCCCGAGACTCATGTGAAGAGAAAGTCTGCTCCGGCGGCAATGCTTGCGGAAAACAGAGTTTTAAGCAGCGGCGGAACCTTTGTATTGAATTTTACAGATGATCCTGAGTGGAGGGCTGCAATTCAGACGGTGGTTCTGAGAAGCTCCTCAAACTCCGACACCAACATGAAGAGTAAAATGACAGCAGAACCAGGAAAATTGGCCTTGGGTCCTACCAGCTATCAGACTGTGGGGAATTACACCTTAATCATAACTGCCAGCGGCTATCAACCGCTGAAACTGCCGATGGAAATTGTTGCCCCGGTACCGGGAACGGTGTCTTACGAACTGCAGCAGGATGGCAGTGTGAGTGTTGGCGTAGCAGGAAGCAACAGCAGCTATATTGGTAAGGTTTCTTTACTCCTGGATGGTCAGGCTGTTGCTGCAGACAAAATTACCAAGGGAAGCACATCCTTTGCATTGGCAGCATCCTGCTTTCCTGAACCAAGGGCGTATCAGCTTCTGATTACCGCTGAAGGATACGCTGATACCACATTGAATATCACCACAGACGTTTCTGAGCCGCCAAGTTTGCAGGTAGAGGGACAATATGATACGGAGAAAAAGAATATTACAGTTTTCTTTGATGAGGATGCGTCTTGGCGAGAAGCCGTAACGGGAGCAGAGTTCATCAGAAGCTCAGGGATCGCAACTACTATTTCTGTCGCTGACAAGAGCAAGAGCGGTGAAATCACATTAAGCATTTCCGGGTATCTCTATCAGGATGATTATACGCTGAAGCTGTCTGCGCCGGGATATCGCAAGGCGATGCTGACGGTCAAGATATTAAACGCAGCACCTTCTGGAATTGCATATGAACTCCTCTCTGCTGACGGAGCGCTAGAGACCAATCTGCAACTTGCAAATTCCGGTTACGCAGGAGCATTAACAAAGATCAAAATGGGAAATCAAACGCTGACAAGAGGAGCAGACTTCACCGTAAATACCTCGGGGTACAACTATTTTGCTACGATCCCCGGCGGGCTGCCCGCAGAAGAAACAGAAGTTATCTTGTATGCGAATAACTATGCGGATAAGACCATCGTATTCACGGATAGGGCACAACCGCCTGCAGCGTCACTTCCTTCAGAAATAGGGAAAGAGGCTGTGCTTACAGTGAACTCGGGCGACAGCGAATGGGCTTTAGCAGTTACCGGAATCATCATCGGCTCCTCCAGTTCAGGAACAACCTTTGCAAAGGATAAGGTCGCAGTTAACGGAGGCACCTTAACCATTCCTGCAGACAAGATGAAGAGTGCCTATCTTTCCTCTGGAACTGGAAAAGTTGTAAAAATTGCAGCAGAGGGCTATCGGACCCTTGTGTTCCGAAACCTGACGATCTATGATAAGCTGCCTTCCGTATTTCCACAGACAACAGAGTGGATCGACGGCAGCCTGTATATCAACCTTACCGATACCAGCGCAAGCTATTCCTGCTATTCGGTAAATAAGGTGTATCTGGATGGAACGGAGATTACCAGTTCTGTCCAGACACCAAAATCCAGCAACTCATATCGTCTGATCATTCCTAAAGATCAGTTTGATGGGCAATCCGGAACGGCTTCCATCAGAATCACTGGATCAACAGCCTATACGCTGCCTGAACTTGTAATCAGCGTGGAACTTCCATAATCCCATGTATTCCAAGCTTACCTAAAAGGATATCAATCGTATAAAAAAGGGACAGTTTGATGATTCATTTGATGACTCAAACTGTCCCTTTTTATTCTCGGATTATTTCACTGATGTTGAAAAGTGACCCACATTTTCGAAATGAGAAGCGTCTCCTTACGAAGTCAGCTTCAGTGCCTACAAAAACAAAATCAAACTTGCTGCCATAACGATCATGCCAAATACCAGCCCATACATGGAAAGATGGTGCTCTCCATACTCTCTTGCAGAAGGGAGGAGCTCATCCAGCGAAATAAAGACCATGATACCAGCAACTGCAGCGAAAATAATCCCGAAGGTTACATCGCTGAAAAAGCGAAAGAGCAGGAGGTAGCCGATCAGCGCCCCTGCCGGCTCAGACAAACCTGAAAGAAAGGAAAGCCGAAATGCCTTTTTGCGGCTGCCTGTAGCATAGAAGATAGGAACCGCAACGGCGATTCCTTCCGGAATGTTATGGATTGCGACTGCAGCAGCAATCGGAATTCCCAGATTGGGGTCTGCAAGGGCAGCGGCAAAGGTTGCCAGTCCTTCCGGAAAGTTATGAATGCCAATAGCAAGCGCTGTAAAAACACCCATGCGCTTTAATCTTTCCTTATGGTGCTCGCTGTTTCCGTCCATTTCCTCTACGGTGTGTGCCTCATGAGGGTTTTCGCTTGAGGGGATCATCTTATCAATCAGAGCAATAAGAAACATTCCGCCGAAAAAGCCGAGGGTTGTTATGATCGTTCCCGTTCTGGCGCCAAACTCCAAGCTTAAAGCATCGTTTGCTTTTTTGAATATTTCAATCATGGAAACATAAATCATAACCCCAGCCGAAAAACCAAGGGCAATGGATAAAAACTTGGTGTTGGTTTTGTTTGTGAGCAGAGACAGTAAACTT
This sequence comes from Bacillota bacterium, assembly GCA_029239605.1. Classification (GTDB taxonomy): domain Bacteria; phylum Bacillota; class Clostridia; order Peptostreptococcales; family Anaerovoracaceae; genus Anoxybacterium. The sequence continues at coordinate 15,364 of JARBUO010000061.1, forward strand.
CCTATTCCTGTAGAGAGCCCTGCAAAGACAGTCAGCCCAAAGGCAAATAGAAAATCAGAATGTGCAACGTCCATGCGATATCCTCCTTTGTTTCATTTTGAACTGCACCCTTCGAAAGAGAATTGTGCAATCACCTGTAAAATCTCAAACCTTATCAATTCCACTATATTATGGTATCATAGACCCAATCAAGAATCTACTGAAACGAATTAACTGTGGACGGGAGTCGTAGACACTAAAAATCAAGAACGGATCAAGCTGAAGGAGGCGTGAAAAATGGACGAAAGAATGGAAGACAATAGAAGTAAAAAAATTGTTTTTGTATCGAGCTGCTTGTTGAATACCAACAACAAGGTTATGGGGCTGGCAAGATATCCGGGCCTGTGCAAAGAAGTATTTGACACCTTGTATAAGTACGATCTTGGAATCATGCAAATGCAATGTCCGGAAACCCTTTACCTGGGAATTCAGCGCTGGTGGGCAACGAAAAATCTTTATGACAATGTGGGTTTTCGAAAACATTGCAGGGAGTTGACGGTCCAAGTTGCAGACTACATGGAGTCCTACGTTCAGGTGGGATATGAGACAGTAGCAATCCTTAGCTGCGACGGCTCACCTACCTGCGGGGTAACCCTTACCAGCCGGGATAAAAACTGGGGTGGATGTCCCGTTACTTTAAACTACAATGATGCGCTTGTTGCGGGAGAAGGAGTCTATATTGAGGAGCTGAGAAAAGAAATTGAGGCGAGAGGACTTACGCAGCCGCCTCTTTATGGTCTCGCACTGGATGATGAATCTGCTGATATGGGCGAAATTCTTTCGAAGTTTGAACAGTTTATAAAAGGTGCCTGCAGCAAAAACGAACAGTAAGAGCATTCCACACCGAGCAACGCACTATGATTGTACCATAGGGATACTTTATCACCGCACGGTTGATTGTATTCTGGAAGACGCTTTATCTCCAGGAAACCAGTGCGGAACTATGTCAAATCTATGAAGTAAAACATAATATAACACGTAATTGGGAAGCGCTGATTCATCAAAAAATATCTTCAGCAAACTCCATGAAATCGGCACTTCCTTAGAACAAACAATTTCATAGATGACATAGGGTGAAAGAATGAGCAATATTGCGCTACAAATGGAACGCCTGAGCGGCGGTTCCGTTGAAACTTCCGCCAATGTGATTTTCGACAGTACATTATTTCAGGAGGGTGATATTAGCTATAATGGTATAACTGGCGAAATTCAATTCAACAGCCCGGGCAGATTTGCTGTCTATTGGTGGACCGCAGTTCAGTCAACACAATCGATTAATGGCGTTGTGTTTGCTTTATCCACATCTCAGGGCGATTTACTTATCGGGGATACACCGCTAAAGACCGGCATTGCCGTTGGCTTTGGCATAATAGAGATCGAGACTGCGCCAGTGATCCTGGCGCTGGTTAACGTTAGCTCAGGCACAGTTTTTTATGCAGGAGATGTTCCAGTCAAAGCAGCACTCTTGATTATTGAAGATGATCAAGCCCAGGGAGAGACAGGACCAACCGGTCCCACTGGACCCACGGGAGAAGAAGGCCCAACGGGCCCTGCCGGCCCCACGGGACCTGCAGGTGAAACGGGTGGAGTCACAGGGCCAACTGGCCCTACTGGACCCGCGGGAGAAGAAGGCCCAACCGGCCCCACCGGACCTGCGGGAGGAACGAGTATGACCGGCCCAACCGGCCCTACTGGTCCGCCAGGAGAAGCCGGGTCAATTGGCCCCACTGGGGAGACCGGCCCGACAGGAGAAACTGGAGATACGGGGCCCGCAGGAGGAATAGGGCCAACCGGAGAAACCGGCCCCGCGGGAGAAATAGGACCAACGGGAGAAACAGGGCCGACCGGCCCCACAGGGGCAGCAGCGGAAGCAGGCTCAACGGGACCAACCGGCCCGTCTGGAGAGACCGGCCCAACAGGAGAAATGGGGGACACGGGCCCAACAGGAGAGACCGGCCCAACAGGAACCACAGGGCCCGCAGGAGAAATAGGACCAACCGGACCTGATGGAGAAACGGGACCTACGGGAGAAACGGGACCAACCGGCCCCACGGGGGCAGCAGCGGAAGCAGGCTCAACGGGGCCAACCGGCCCGACAGGACCAACCGGCCCGTCCGGGGAGACCGGACCAACCGGAGAC
>JARBUO010000062.1 GCA_029239605.1 Bacillota bacterium
ACCAACATGGAGAATATCGTGAAGATTGCAGAAGAGCTTGATCCTGCGTTTCTGATCATAGATTCTATCCAGACCATGTATACCGATGAGCTGGAATCCGCTCCCGGCAGTGTATCCCAGGTCAGAGCCTGTGGAAATGAGCTCATGAGAATCGGAAAGGGAAAAAGAATCCCCATTTTTATTGTAGCGCATGTTACAAAGAGCGGGGATCTGGCAGGGCCCAAAATTATCGAGCATCTGGTAGACTGCGTACTTAATTTTACGGGAGAGCGGGATCAGGAACTCAGAATCTTGAGAGCCTATAAGAACCGATTTGGCACGACCAGTGAGATCGGTGCCTTTGAGATGGCTGAAGAGGGCTTGACAGAGATTCATAATCTTTCCGAATGCTTTTTAGAAGGAATGGAAGAAGGATCGGAAGGCGCCGTTGCAACGGCGCTGTACGAGGGAACCCGTCCGCTGCTTCTTGAGGTTCAGGCCCTGACCTCACCAACAAACATTGGTTTTGCACGGAGAACTGCCATAGGTGTCGAGCTGTCCCGCCTGAACATGATTCTTGCGGTATTGGAAAGAAAAGCAGGCCTGTCTCTGATCAATCAGGATGTGTATGTCAATATTGTGGGCGGGCTCAGACCGGAAGGAACCTCCATCGATCTGGCAGTGGCCTTGGCAATCTATTCTTCAAGTAAACGGATGAAAGGGCTGAACCGGGTTCTGGCAATCGGAGAAATTGGGCTGACCGGAGATCTCCGCTCTATCCGGAATGCGGACAAGATCGTTCGGGAAGCCGCTCGTCTTGGGTTTACAAAGGTAATTATGCCGCAAAAAAATGCCGCCAAGCTTGCAGAGATGCCCGGCGGCCTGAGGGTGGTGGGGGTTAACAGCCTCAAAGAAGCTATACAGGCTGCTTCTCAGCTATAGATTTCAGGAACCTTGTATGCAGCATGATCGATATGTATTTATACGGACAGACATCGCCGCATTCGGGTTCTTTTGGCATTGGAAATGGAATCAACGTTGCGCTTCTGAAATTAGTATCTTCTTCTTCGCCTTCTTCTTCCGAAGAGCTCGTTGAGAAGCATAATTGTGATAAGATCGTTGAACAGTCCTCCCGGACCGACTTGCTGGTATTCCACGTTGCCGTAGATTTGATACGCAGCAGCTGCTTCCTGAGACATTTCACGGAACGGTTCGGAACCCATACATTCCGGGTGCATTCTGCAGACATCGGAATAAATCTGATCTGACATTTGCATAATCATGTCCGAGGAGGGCATTTCGAAATCATCGTAGATGTCAATTTCATCACAGGCCATCAGAATATAAGGCTGAACCTTATAATATACTTCAGGATACATTCGATGGTTTGCAATGTTCTGTAGCGTTGGCATTTGGAAATCCTCCATTCTATTTAAAAAATAAATGTAATCAATGTAACAAAATCACCGATTCTGCTTTCGGTGTGCATTGATCCATGCGACAGTCCTTTATCAATATATGAGGGAATCGGTCAAGGCGTTAATCATTTTATAAACAAAAGAAAGGGATTAGAAAGAATGAACGAGGGATTGAAAAGCAATAAGATTGAGAAGACCGATCATAGGCAATTCGAAACGGAGATGAGACTTGCAGAAGCGGGGGACCTGGATCGGCTTAAGGAGATCTGGAAGCTTTGCTTCGGAGATGAAGATCAATATATTGAGAACTACTTTAATCACAGGAATTGGAAGGCGGAAACTGCTGTGCTTGTAAAGGGCGGCAGGATTGTATCGATGCTGGCAATGATACCGGCGGATCTTGTAAAGCCTGATGGGAGCCGCCTCAGATCTGCCATGATCTACGCCGTCGCGACCCACCCCGATGAACAAAAGAAGGGGCTTGCAGACGATTTAATGCGCTTTAGCAATCAATATCTTGCTTCCCAGGGAATTTTAGAAACCTTTCTTGTTCCTGCAGGGGCAGAGCTTTTTCGGTTTTATGAAAAGAGAGGATATGGAGAAGCTTTCTATCACCGTCAGCGGGAGATATCGGGTACGCAAGCCAGCGCATTGGAAGTGCCGGATCGTTTGTCTCTCACCCTTAGCCCTGCCGAACCGGAAGCTTATAACGCTGCCCGAAGAAGATTTCTTTCAGGCAGCGCATATATCGACTACAGAGAGGAGGAAATCAGGCACCAGAAACGAGTTGCCAACCAAAGCGGCGGCGATATCTATCTGATCCTTAGGGTTGATTCAGGGGAAGAAACCGATATTGTAATTGGATGCGCCATTATAGAACAGAGCCCTGATTTTACAGTTGTTAAGGAGCTGCTTGCAGAGGAGCAGTTTCTTGCATCTGCCGTGAAACATATCTCAGGCCGTATCCACGCAGAAAAATATCTCGTTAGAACGCCGGCGTTTTCCGGCAAATCACTGGGAGGCACAGTTTCTGCTTTTGGTATGCTTCACTTGAAACAGAAAGACGTCAAAACTTCTCTCGGGGAGGCTTATCTTGGGATTGCTTTTGACTGATTTACAGGCGACGAACTGAACCCCGACTCAAACAAAAAGATACCCGTTATCCTTTTTGACCCAGGCGCCTTCTTTTAAACCCTGCATTGCGCCGAGTTGGAAGTGAGCCATAGAGATGCCCAGATCAATTTCCTCGGCATCATGATTCTTTTTTGAAGCATACACAAATAATTGATCCTGTAGAAAGCGGTAAGCAGACGGTTTTTTGTTTGCTGCAGATGGAGCAAAGCGGGCTGCCTCTATGCCGCGTGCTACCCAAAGGGGAGGTGTGCTGTCCTTTTCTGCAAGGAGCTCATCAAAGCTTGGCTTTGATTTACCGACTTGCGATATTACTGTTTCCCTGACGGTTTTCTTCTCGGGAACCAGACCTACGGCGATGACACAAGCAAGCTCTTCGGTCTCATCAAGCGCAATGGCTTTCCTGCATTCCTCCCGGTCGAAGGTTCCACCTAACCAACAGGTGCCGAGTCCAAGGCTGACGCATTCCAACACCAGCAGTTCACCATAAAAGCCCACCTTCCGTTTGAATTCAGGGTCCGCAGGATTCCCGGCCATGGCAATCATGGAAGGCCTTCCGCTGATCATTCCGTAGGAGGCTCTGAAACCGCTGAGGAGACGACGCCCATCCGCTGTAAACTGAATCCGGAGGCCGGATTCTTCATTAAGGACCGCGATCAGTGCTTTGATCTGCTCTATTTTGCTTCCATCCATGATTTGATTTTTATATGTCCTTCTTGATGTCCTCAGATCAATGGCACGGAACCAGCTGTTTTTTAATTTCATATTATCCCCCTAATCTATTTTAATAAAAACGCTTCATTCATCACGATGAAACAATGCGGTACGTTGTTATGCTCTACTATACTTATTTTACTCTTGCTGGAAAAAATTATCAACCGACAAGTAACGCCATTTTGTTGAAAGGTTCCAGTTATAATGGGACATGATCTGCACAAAATAGAAATCAGAATAATAGATGAATGGAGGTAGATTGAATTGTTTTTTAAAGGGAATAAAAAAAGTAATAAAAAAGAAGACGGAAAATTCAGCTCAAAGAATGTTAAGCATGATCCTCAGGCGGAGAGTGCGAGAGCTGTATTTGGTCTGAAGAAAACCGGCGGAAATGATAAATGGTAACGTCGCAACTATTTACAGAAATGGAGCAGCATCTGCTTGAGGATGATGCTCCATCCGTATATTTGAATCAGATCAGTAAGACAAGGGACTTTGCGCAATATCCTTTTTCATTGCTGCTGCGGCTAAAAAATACACCCCAGTCACCTGTTCATCATCCTGAGGGAAATGTTTGGAATCATACGATGCTTGTGGTAGATGAGGCAGCCAGGAGAAAGCACGAAAGTAAAGACCGGACGGCATTTCTTTGGGCTGCTTTGCTCCATGACATTGGTAAAGCAGAAACGACCAGAACGCGAAAGGGGAAAATAACTGCATATGATCATGACAAAGCAAGTGCTGTGAGAACCCGGGAATTTCTTGAAACATTTACTGAAGATAAAGACCTGATCCGAAAGGTTACTGGTCTGGTTCGCTGGCATATGCAAATTCTGTTTGTCAGCAGATCCATGAAATTTGCAGATATCAAAGGGATGAAAGAGGATACTGATCCGGAAGAAATTGCACTGCTTGGACTCTGTGACAGAATGGGAAGACTTCATGCAGAGGAAGCGACGGAGCTGGAGCATGTCAGGCAGTTTATGGAAAAGTGCGAATCTCTTGACAACAATTGACGAAACATGTTATTTTATTATATAAAACAGGAAAAAACAGGGAAGAAGTCGAATCCTGTTGCATAATTGGTAAAACTTTTGCAAATGACAAAAATCCTTATAGGAAAGGTCCGGTATGGCGATCAATATTATTAATCCAAATCTAGTAAATAGCATCCTGTCCTCAGGATCTGCACAGAGTTCAGCTGCAGACAAAGCCGGTGTTTCTAATGGAACCCGCAGTTTTTCCAAAGTTCTTGAAACTGCCATGGAGAAGGAAAAGAACAGCGAAGCAGCTGTCCTTGAGTCCAAAACCCCTGAAACCAAAGCAGTGAACCTCGATGATATTTTTCAAAAGGCAGCCGATACGTACCAAGTTCCGGTTACGCTTTTGAAGGCTGTTGCAAAAGCTGAATCAAACTTTAATCCAACTGCACAGTCTCGTGCCGGGGCGCAGGGAATTATGCAGCTCATGCCAGGAACTGCAAAGAGCCTTGGAGTGACCAATTCTTTTGACCCGGAGCAGAATATCATGGGCGGTGCAAAATATCTAAGCCAGATGCTGGACAGATATGACGGAAATACGACGTTGGCACTTGCAGCGTATAATGCGGGACCGGGAAATGTAGCAAAATATAATGGCGTTCCCCCGTTTCGGGAAACGCAAAACTATATTGGAAAGGTTCTTGGGTACGCAGGTGAGACATTGACGGCAGGGAGCGCTACTTCCAGCGCAAGGAGCAGTCACAGTTCCCAGTCAATCCCTCAAATTTCCCGGCAGAGTATCAGTGGTGACAGCGTGTATTCCTATCTTCTTTTCAATGGAGATGGAGATGGAAACCCTCTGTCCGGTTACCTTCAATCACTTTCTTCTGAATTCGGAAGCATCCTTGACCAATTGGAATCCGGTGGCTTAGAAGGATTTAACGACAAGCTTGACGGATCAGATTATGAATTGCTTCTGAACTTATATCGTTACAGAATGCAGCTCAGTGTTTTAACAGAACCGGATTCTGTAACGGATTCTTTATTTGGCAGCATTGTGTAACGAAAATTTTGAATGGTGAGGACGAAATCTTCATGCTGCATTATTTCAAAAAACAGTGGAATCGTATCACCAGGCGTCACAAGTATCAGGGAGAATGCATCAAAATTTGCCTGATCTACTTTGTGCTTGGTTTTTTATGGATTTATTTCTCAGATAGAATCGTTTATTTTCTGGCACCAAATGATACCTTTATGCTTGAGGTTAATACATATAAAGGTTGGGTTTACGTCATTGTTACCACAATGATTCTTTATTTTCTCATTCAAAGTCTATTAAAAAAGGTAGAAAAATCAGAGCAGGAGAGTCTATACCTGAGCTATTATGATGTTCAGACAGGACTTTACAACAGAAGATATTACGAGACGCAAATTCAGGTTTTTGATGCGAAAGAGAACCTTCCGGTATCTGTGATTATTGCAGATGTCAACGGGCTTAAAATGATTAATGATGCTTTTGGACATCAGGCTGGAGATCAGCTGCTGAAGAAGGCGGCTGATGTCATTAAGCGGATTTGCCCCACCATTGACACCATCGCCCGATGGGGCGGGGATGAGTTTGTAATCTTTCTTCCTAACACTTCCTACGAACAAGCTGAAGCACTGGTCGAGCAGATTAAAGCCGGATGCTGCCAGGAGCGTGTAAATCGGGTTCGGGTGAGCCTGTCCCTTGGCTGGGATACAAAAACCTCTGCAGATATGGATTTCTCAGAGATCATGATCAATGCAGAGAATGAAATGTACAAGAACAAGATCATTCAAAACGAGGGTTTAAGAGGAAATATTATTAATACCATCGTGACGACCTTATATGAAAAGAACCCGAGGGAAGAGGAGCATTCCCAAAGAGTCGGGGAGGTTGCAGAAAAGATCGGCGAGGCAATTGGACTTTCCTCCATAGAGGTGAGCAAGTTAAAGGTGATCGGGCATCTTCACGACATCGGAAAAATCGGTATCGAAGAGGGGATTCTAAATAAGGCAGGCAAATTAACAGATCGAGAGCAGGATGAGATCAGGCGCCATCCTGAAATCGGATACCGTATTTTGAGCTCATCCAATGAAATGCTTGATCTGGCCAACTGTGTGCTGGCACACCATGAACGCTGGGATGGACTTGGTTATCCAAGAGGTCTTTCCGGTGAAGAAATTCCACTGGAAGCGAGAATCATTGCTCTGGCAGACAGTTACGATGCAATGTCCAGTGAACGGCCTTATCGAAAAGCACTGAATGAAGATGTAATTCTTTATGAAATCAGAAAAAATGCTGGCCGTCAATTCGATCCGGTGATTGCCAAAGTCTTTGTGGAGAAGGTTCTGGGAAAGCCCTGGGACAACGGAAAATAAATAAAAAGGGTATCCCTCTAAACAGACAGCCAGTACTGCTATCTGTTTGCGGATACCCTTTTGTTATCACTCTTAAGGTGACACATGGAAATAGGAAGCTTCGATTCCTTCATTTCCCAAGTTCAAACCAGAAGGTACTGCCTTCCCCAACTTTGCTTTCTACTCCGAATTTTGCATGGTGAAGCAACAGAATTTCTTTGACTATGGAAAGGCCAAGGCCGGTGCCGGAAGTGTTTCTGCTGACGTTTGAGCTTGATTTATAGTAGCGGTCCCAGATATGCTCCAGCTCCTCCGCAGGGATCCCCTGGCCGGAGTCTGACACCTGGCATCGTACACCGTTTTCTGTTTCGCTGACTTTGATGCTGATGGTTTTCTGATCGCTGCTGTAACGTATCGCATTGCTGACAAGATTTGCGATGACCTGTCTGATTCGGTTCTCGTCTCCTGTAACGAGGATGGAAGGAGCACATTCCAAATTGATCTGAAACCCTTCCTGCTCATAAAGCAGATAATAGGAATTCAGTATGCTTGTGATGGTATCGCGCAAAGCAAATTTGCTGATATTAAGGGTTTCAACCCCAGACTGCATCTTAGAGAGGACCAGCAGATCACTGACAAGCAAATTTAGACGGTCTGCTTCATCGATGATGACCTGAAGGTGTGCTGTCCGTTTCTCTGGATTGTTGCCGGAGAGATCACGAACCATTTCTGCGTAGGACTTTACCATAGTAAGCGGAGTTCTAAGATCATGGGAGACATTGGCAATCAAGTCTTTATGAAGGTTATCGGATTTGGCAAGTTCTCTCGATGTGTAATTAAGCGTGTCCGCAAGCCTTGCGATCTCGGAATAACGCCCTCCTTCAAAGGTTACGGAATAGTTGCCTTCGGCAAGCTTTGATGCGGAATTGGTTATGTTGACAATGGGTTTTGAAACACGGTTGGAAATCAGATACGACAGAACAAAGGCCAAAGCCAGAGATATCAGCGTAACGTACCTTAGTTGATTTGCCAGGATATCCACCGTTGATTCCACGGGAAAAAGCGGTGAAAAGATATAAAGAATTACTTCGTTGCCCGGTGTATTGTCCAGGTAAGCACCATAAGCAAGGGTGTTGTTTTTTCTTCCCGGATCTGTCAGCATGATGGAGGTAGTATTACTGCCGCTGTTGATGAGATTCTTACGAATGACCGACATTTCCATAAGGTAAGCGTTGCCCGGAATTCTCTGCTGCAGGCTGTTTCCCGGCGAAAAGATAATGGTTCCGTCGCTGGATTCAATATGGATGAACATATCGTTTTTATAGGAGATGGATGAAATATAGTCTACAAGTTCTTCGTTTCCATATTTTGAGATAATGGATCGCGCTACCTTTCTTGTCTCTGATATTTTCATCTCTTCGTAGTAGGTGTCGAGAAAGAAGATTTGCAAAAACCAGAGCATGATCATGAGTAATGCAGCAAAGAGAACGAAGTACACCCATATTTTAAACTTTAGACTCTTTTGATCAATTCTAAGAAAATCAAGCTTCAAATTTATAACCTACCCCTCGCAGTGTAACAATGTGATCCCGATAGTTTCCCAGATTATTCCGCAGGTTCTTAATATGGGTATCGATGGTTCTGTCATCACCAAAAAAATCATAGCCCCATACATCTGACAGCAGCTTGTCTCTTGACAGCGCAATATTTTTATTATGGACCAGATAAAAGAGCAAATCGTATTCTTTCGGTGTCAGATCGACCTTGGTGCCGTCAACTGACACTGATCTTGCTGGAATGTTTATTTCCAGCCCGCCGAACTTCATGAGGCCGGTCTGATCTGCGGCAGCATTGTTTTTTCTGCTGAGAACGACGTTGATCCTGGCCATCAGTTCCTTTGGGCTGAACGGTTTCACTACATAATCGTCAATGCCAAGTTCGAAGCCAAAAAGTTTATCGTATTCCTCGCCTCGGGCGGAAAGCATGATGACAGGAATGTCTTTTAGCTTTCGAATTTCTTTACAGGCCGAAAAGCCGTCAAGCTTTGGCATCATGATATCCATGATAATCAGATCATAATCGTTCAATTTGCATAGTCCAATGGCTTCCATTCCATTCTCTGCTTCTGCCACTTCATATCCGTTAAATTCTGCATACTCTCTGATTACCTCGCGGATTTTTTGCTCATCATCAACAATCAAAATTCTATACATAAATACAAACCTCCAATTAATACGAGTTTTCTCCGGAGTTTTTTCTGCCGCTGTTACATATCGGGAGAGGATTGCTTTCGCTGCGGCAATGATCCTCTTCCATTCTATGACTATAATATGTAGGTTCTGTGATGTACTTATGAGTATATAGCAAAAAAGACTGCTTTCACAGTCTTTTTGCTTTTCCGCCTGGAAGTATCGATTCCAGCCGGTGACAGCTGCGTGTTACCGTCACTGTCAGTCTTAATGATGTAGGAAAAGTAGATATACGCGTTGTAATGATTCTGTTCTGGGTAGAACAGATTTTGTGAATCGAGAACCTCTGGGTTTGCTTATTTCGCCTGAATCTTTTTCAGTGTAGCAAATCTTGGAACTCCGTCTTCCATCGGAACTTTGCTTTCTCCCTGAATCAAAGGAAGTGTATAGTCGATGAAAGGCTGCAGCAGGCCATTTCCTGCTTCGTTGATCCACTCTCTCGGAACTTTCTTTTCAAAGTTGGCAACCTCTGTCAGGTTTACAAGAACAGTCTTGCAGCTGTATTCAGCACCAGTGCCTCTTTCAAAGGCAACCATTTTATCAGTCTCGCCAGCTTCAGCAGCTTTGAATGCAGCTTCTCCAGCCATGTAGGCTTCGTTCACATCTGTTTCAGATGCAAGATGCGCTGCGCAGCGCTGAATGATTCCAAATTCAATTCCTCTGACCTTTGCTTTGATTTTTGAATTTGCGAAGTTGGCAAGGTTTGCGGCTAAACCGCCCATCTGAACATGTCCAAAGGCATCTTTTGACTTTTCGTTTGTTGCCAGGAGTTCAGAAATATATTTACCGTTTTTGTCAACAATTCCTTCGGAAACTGCAACAAGAACGTCTCCTTTTTCATTATATACCCGTTCAATGTCACTGATAAACTGATCCAGATCAAAAGCAACTTCTGGCAGATAAATCAGATCCGGTCCCATTCCTTTATACGTTGCGATGGCAGAAGCAGCTGTGAGCCATCCGGCATTTCTTCCCATAACTTCTACGACAGTTACAGATCCTGTACCATAAACTTTGGCATCACGATAAACTTCCATGCAGGTAGTTGCTACATATTTAGCAGCACTTCCGAAACCGGGGCAGTGATCGGTTAACGCCAGATCATTGTCGATGGTCTTTGGAATTCCCATTACTCTGCACTCGTAATCGTTCTGAGCCATAAACTGGCTGATTTTGTTGCAGGTATCCATAGAATCGTTTCCGCCGTTGTAGAAGAAGTAGCGGATATCATATTTTTTGAAGATTTCCAGAATGCGCTTGTAATCTGTATCGTCAACTTTGAAATCCTTCAGCTTATATCTGCAGGTTCCAAGAACAGAAGACGGTGTAAAACGCATGCGGCCCAGCTCCGCTGGATCTTCCTCGTTCATAACGTAGATGATGTCATCCAATACGCCCTTGATCCCATGGGCAGCTCCGTAAACTTTTGTTACGACATCAGATTTTAAAGCAGCCTCAATACATCCAAGCGCACTTGCGTTGATTACGGAAGTAGGACCTCCCGACTGACCGATCAGAACTGCTCCTTTTAATTGTGTCATAGTTTTCCCTCCTAAAACAAAATTTCGTTTCTCTATTCATATTGTGATTTTTTTACTTGACCTTATGCATCTACCTTATCACGGATGCACTCATTCCGCAGCAGTTTCAGAGAAAGAGCTGTCATGGAATCAGTCTCTTATTTTCATTCTGATATCATTTTATCATATGTTGAAAAAATCGCAAGGTAATTTGATGATTTTATTGGTAACTTGGAGATAAAATTTTGATCATGTGTTAGGAAAAATCAAAATATTTTATCAATTCTCAAAGATTGTTTTGGAAAATTACTACAAAATGAAGAAAGGCAAATCATAACTTCTGATGTAGCCGAAATGAAGAAATCTGAAATTTTGTAAAAGTAGATCTTGCGCAAACAAGAATAAAGCCGCGATAATTGGTGGGAATAAATTACATCTCGATTCAGATGGTTAATAATTTAACTGGAATAAGTTTGTAAGGAAATCTGATTTTGTTATTTCTTTTTATCAAGTAAATGAATCTATCCGTTATTACAGACCTGTTCCCGTGTTGGAATGGGTTTTAAGGCTGCTCGGCTATCTGCTTAAGCGTTCGTTTTTCAACGAAATACAAACATGGATAGTTAATTAAATAACGATAAAATTGTACAAACTAGGTATTGACAACAAACTGTTCATAGGTATAATAAAGATAATTTTACTGAACAAAATTTGTTGTACTGAACAAATGTAAAAGTAAAATGAAATTAATCTCGCGAGGTTTACAAATGTTAAAGCATGTTGGTAATGAAAAGCTCATGGTCAAAGTGTGTAATCTCTATTACATGGATGACATGAAGCAGGAAGAAATTGCAAAGAAGTTAGGCATTTCAAGACCGACGGTATCAAGACTGCTGAAGGACGCTAAAGATGCAGGAATCGTTAAGATCGAAATCATCAGCCCATATTCAAACGATTTCAGTGAACTGGAACGGGCACTGGAAGAAAAATACGGACTGAAGCATGTCATTATTGTCAATGATCAAAATGATGATTTGAGTCAAAAGCGTGAACTTGGCAGGGAAGCGGCTTACTATCTGGAGCGGATTCTAAAGCCGAAAGACATTGTCGGACTGTCCATGGGAACTACATTAAAAGAGATCCCGCAATTTGTTAGCAGCAGGAAGGACAGCAAAATTACCTTTGTACCGATTCTTGGAGGCGTTGGGCAGGCAAATATGGAGATTCATCCCAATCAGATTGTGATGGAAATCGCCAATGCGTTTGGTGGAAAATATATGCTGCTTCATGCTCCGGCAGTGGTTTCTGATCCAAGTATCATCAAAACATTTCAGGAAGAGCTTGGAATCAAAAGCGTTATGGAATTGATGAAAAAAGTCAATGTCGCAGTTGTAGGTTTGGGGACGCCCTTCGATACAAACTCGACAATGATGGCAACAGGTTACTACAATAAGAACGATGTAGAGCTGATGAGAAAGCTCGAGGCGGCAGGCGACATCTGTATGCAAACCTTTAATAAAGATGGTGAGACAAAAGGGTTTGCGTCCAATCAAAAGGTCTTTGGTTACCATCTGGAAAATCTAAGGAAAATTGAGACGGTGATTGGAGTTGTCGGCGGAACCAGTAAGTTGGAAGCGATTAAGGGAGCGATCAAAGGCGAATACATCAACGTTCTGATTACAAACTACTCAAACGGATTAGCCCTTGACGGGCGGCAGTAAGGCTTCTTCTGCTTGTGAAGGTATCTGCCGGCTTGGTACTGATTTTGAAAGGAAAGAGGTATGGGAATAGAAAAACTGATTCTGATCCTGTTCGGATTGATTTTTATCCAAGGACTTTTCACATTCGTTCAAGTAAAAAATTATAACAAAATGATTCGGCAGATGAAAAACTACGGTATGGTAGGGATTGGCATGAAGAAAGGAAGGCTCACACCCGGAAGAATCATCCTCCTGGCAGTTGATGAAAATGGCACCGTGGTCAAAGGTCTTAATATGAAAGGATTCTCTGTATTTGCTAGATTTAGAGAAATCAAGGATATCGCAGGCACAGATATCCGTGTACTGAAGGAAAGCGTCAAACAAAACTTAAAATATAATAAAAAGGGAGTTGCAAAACCTGACCCGCTGCTTCAGGCGATTGAGGGTCTTGAGAAAAGGCTGGCATCTTAAAATACTGGCAAAACACCTAATGTTATAAGAAACCGTTTTAGGAAAGGTCGGCTCCGGATATTGGCTCATTGACGGGCGCGCGGCTTCATAAAAACTGTTATGGGTCCTGTTCATGTATATGATTCCATTATATGGAATTTATATAAATATTATTTTTCAAAGATAATTTTTGAAAGGAGAGGAAAAAATGGACATTTTGGCAAAAATAGCAGAGGGCTTTATTGGACTTTTCCAGGCAGGCGGAGAAACCTTCATGGGGATGGTTACGGGAATCCTGCCAACACTCATCGTACTTATTACTTTCGTTAATGCGATCATCAAGCTGGTCGGTGAAGAAAAAGTTGAGAGATTTGCTGCTAAAACTTCACGTTATGCGATCACAAGATATACGATCTTTCCGGTACTGGCCGTATTCTTTCTGACGAATCCAATGTGCTATTCCTTTGGCAAATTCCTGGATGAAAAATACAAACCGGCATTCTACGATGCCGCTGTATCCTTTGTTCATCCGATTACAGGACTTTTCCCCCACGCAAATGCAGGCGAACTCTTTGTTTACATGGGTATCGCTGCAGGGCTGCAGACTTTGGGTCTATCCTTGGGCGAAATCGCGATTCGATACTTTATCGTAGGTGTCATCGTCATTTTCATCAGAGGAATGCTCACAGAAAGAATTTACGCAATTTTAGTTTCTAAAAATCAGGCTAAGGAAGCATAGGAAGGGGGAAGAGCAATGTATCGCGCAGTAAAAATTTCCAAAGGCTCCAGTGGATGGGGCGGACCGCTCATCATCAAACCGACAGATCAGAAAAACAAGATCGTCTCCATTACCGGAGGCGGCATTGACCCAATCGCAGAAAAAATCGCTGAACTTACAGGCGGTATCGCCGTTGACGGATTCAGCAAGGGCGTTCCCGAGGATGAAATCGCAGTTGTCGTTGTAGATTGCGGCGGAACAGCCAGATGCGGCGTGTATCCGAAAAAGAGAATCTTCACTGTGAATTTGACTCCGGTAGGCCAGGCTGGCCCCTTGGCAAGTTTTATTAAAGAGGACATCTACGTATCAGGCGTCAAAGAAAGCAATATTGCACTGTACGACGGTGAGGCTCCCGAAGCTGCACCTGCTGCAAAGGCAGAAACAAAAAGCACGCAGAGTCAAGCCAAAGCAGCTTCCGAAAAACCTGCGAAAAAGGTTGGCTTCCTGACAAGACTGGGAAAAGGCACCGGAAAAGTTGTAGGAGACTTTTACCAGGCAGGCCGTGACACCATCGACACAGTCATCAGAAATATTCTCCCGTTCATCGCATTTGTAACCATGCTGATCGGTATTATTTCAAAATCCGGTATCGGTGACATTATTGCCAATACAATTTCACCGTACGCAGGTACGCTTCCAGGCTTGCTTGGAATTTCCATAGTGTGTGCCCTTCCATTCCTCTCCCCGTTGCTGGGACCCGGCGCAGTTATTGCTCAGGTCGTCGGGGTACTGGTCGGTGTTGAAATTGGAAAAGGTAATATTCCGCCTCAGTATGCGCTTCCGGCTCTGTTCGCCATCGACCCACAAGTTGGCTGTGATTTCATTCCTGTCGGCTTGAGTCTTGGAGAAGCAGAACCCGAAACCATCGAATTCGGAGTGCCTGCGGTACTGTTTTCCAGATTGATAACAGGACCTCTGTCTGTTGCAATTGCGTATCTGTTCAGCATCGGACTTTACGATTCCTAATAGAAAATAATGTGGGCGGATACTCGTTTCCGGGTATCTGCCCTGATTTGAGGCGAATGAAAGAAATGCCTCTCACATGCACCATGGCCCAGTGAGGCGTGCATAGCCTGCATTTTATTAGACTTATCTCAGCCTGATGATATAAAGGAGACTGAATTCTATGGATTACAAATCTTTAATAATCGGCATCGGCCCAATGGCGCTGGACTTTCTTTCAGAAGATATGATTATTGTATTTAATGAAAATGCGCCGGCTGAATTGGCGGAGCTTTCCATACTCCACAAGGAATGTCCGGTGGAAAGAGAAATCCGGGAAGGCGATGTTGTAGCGTTCGGTAATAGCAGCTACGTTGTAACTGCCGTAGGAGAAGAAGCAAATCATACCTTCCGGTCAATGGGACATTGTACGTTTAAATTTACCGGAAAGCCTGAAGTTGAACTGCCCGGACACATTGAACTGTCGGGTGAAGGCCCCCCAGAAATCAAAATCGGCGACATGCTGGAAATCATGTTTACTTGATCCGGGCTTTACAAGAACTGCTCCGGGGGAAAACTCTGATAAAGTTGAGAATAGCGAATGAATTGTATTCTACAGAACAATTCAAATTGTATTATAAATTCGTTCAATCCAGCTTTTTTATCACTGAAAATTTTTCCCGCCGGTCAAATCTGACCGGCGTTGTCTTTTTCAGAAGAAATTGATCCAGATAAAAAGAGCTGATCAAATATTTTTAATTAGTTTATATTTGGAAGCGCTGATGAATTCCATGCGCACATCTGATCGAAAAAATTCCTCGACCATCTGCGCACGTTCCATTCAATCAGTACTTCCGTAGTACAGAAAGGTAGAGCATATTATGTGGGGATTAAATGAAAAATTAGCTGCCCTTGAACGCAGCGGCCAAAGAATTCAGGCCAGTATTGTTGGCGCAGGACAAATGGGAAGAGGTATGGTAAGTCAGATGATGCTGATGAAGGGCATGTCGCCTGCCATCGTAGTCGATATTAATCCGGAACTTGCAAAGACAGCATATTTGCATGCAGGACTCAAAGAGGATGACATCCGCTTTGTTAAGACGGTTGCTGAAGCCAATACATGGATGGAACAGGGAAAGTACGTCTACACCGATGATGCAGATATCGCGGCAAAGGCAAATCTGATCCAGGTTGCCATCGATGCCACCGGCGTTCCGGAGGTAGGTGCAAAATTTGCAGTGGACAGCATCAACCACAAGAAGCATATCGTAATGCTGAATGTAGAAACCGACGTTGTTATCGGACCTTATTTGAAGCAGCTAGCAGATAATGCAGGGGTTGTTTACACCGGTTCTGCCGGAGATGAACCCGGTGCTGTAAAAGAGCTTTACGACTTTGCCGATGCCCTTGGCTTTGAAGTAAGGGTAATTGGTAAGGGAAAAAATAACGCCCTTGATCTGGATTGCAATCCGGACAGCCTCTATGAATACGCTACCGCAAGAGGCGTCAGCCCCAAGATGCAGACTGCCTTCAGCGACGGAACTAAAACAATGGTTGAAATGACAGCCATGGCTAACGCCACAGGATTTATTCCTGATGTAAGAGGTGGTCACGGTGCAGTAGCAACTGTGAAAGAGCTTCCTGAGCTTTTCAGACTGAAGGAAGAGGGCGGAATTCTGAATCAGTACGGTGTCATTGACTACATCAACGGTGTTGCTCCCGGCGTATTCCTTATCGTTTCCACAAGCTTGCCGGATGTTGTTCATGAAATGCAATATCTGAGCATGGGTCCGGGACCCAACTATGTACTATACAGACCGTATCATCTGACCAGCCTTGAAACTCCGCTGTCTGCAGCACTAGCGGTCATCGATCACCAGCCCACAATCGTGCCTTCCTTTGGACTGGTAGCGGAAACCATCGCTGTGGCAAAGAAGGATCTGAAAGCTGGCGACATGCTTGATGGAATCGGCGGCTTTACTGTCTACGGAACCTTTGAAAAGGCAGATGTTGCAAAGCAACTTGGCGCGGTACCGCTGGGACTGATCAACAAGAATACCAAGCTTCTGAAGGATGTGAAAAAGGGTGAACTAGTCACCTATGATATGATTGAGCTGGACCAGAACTCATTGATTGTACAGCTAAGAAAACTCCAGGATCGATTCTTCTAATAGGTTAAAATTACAGGGCACAGGTTCATCGATAATGGAATTTGTGCTCTGTTTATTAGCGGTAACGAATTAGCGGCTGGGGAGAAGCCATCGTAACTTTGTCATGTGCAGTCAATAGCGCATTTCTATGCAAGTCAAATAAAGTGAAACGATGTTGCCGCAGATGAAGTTGGATGTGAATCGTAACAATGGAGAGGATATTATGTATAAACTGATTGCTATGGATTTGGATGATACTTTACTGAATGACTCCGGTATCGTCAGTGAGCGGAATAAGGACGCGATACGCAGGGCCGAAGCTGCCGGCACAAAAATAATCATTACTTCAGGAAGAAGTTATGCTTCAACAAAACAGTTTATTCACGAACTGGGACTCGCAGATCTTACCATCAGCCTTAATGGTGCATATATACAGGACCCAACAGATGACAAACTCGTAGCGGATTTTTCCATAGAAAAGGAAATTACCGGTGAATTGCTGAAGGCCATTGAGCCGTATGGAATCCATGTTAATTTCTATAACGGCGAAAAAGTGTATTGCCAGGAACCAACAGAGCATGCTTTGTACTACAGTCAATTAAACCGGATTGAGATAAACTATGTGGATTCGCTTTGGGAGTTGAGCAAAACGAAACCCGCCGGAAAATTACTGCTGATTAATAATGAAGGAAAATTGGAAGGGATACGTGATTTGCTCCGGGAGAAATTCGGCGATCACTTAAATCTCCTGTTCTCCAAGCCCTTTTTCCTTGAAATATTTGATCGGTCGACTTCAAAGGGTGCAGCACTGCGAAAGGTTGCTGAAATGTATGGAATCAAGCCGGAGGAAATCATCTCTGTGGGAGACGGGGAAAATGACTTGTCTATGATCAAAATGGCAGGGATTGGAGCAGCCGTTTCCAATGCGAAGGAAGCAGTAAAACAGGCTGCTGATTATATTACGCTTTCCAATAATGAAAGCGGTGTTGCCCATCTCATTGAAAAATTTATACTGGGTGATGCGGGAGATGTAGGGAGGTAAAACAAAATGGCGAAAGAGAAAATGGTAGAAAATAAAAAAGCAACAATGCAAACAACGGGCCAGTGCCTTGTTGGGCAGGATCTTACAGGTAAGGAACCGCTCCTGTTTGAAGAAAAGGTAGCATACTTTTTCTCCATGGGCATGGTACACGGAACAACCCACCTTTATGTGGGAGAGGAAGCATCCGCAGTGGGAGCCTGCAGCGCCCTTGAGGTGGAAGACCTGATCACGAGTACCCACAGAGGCCACGGCCACTGCATCGGCAAGGGAATCGATCTGAATAAGATGATGGCAGAACTTCTTGGAAAAGAAACAGGGTACTGCAAAGGAAAGGGCGGCTCCATGCACATCGCGGACCTGACCCGAGGAAACCTGGGAGCCAACGGAGTGGTAGGCGGAGGCCACGCCATCTCGGTAGGAGCAGCATTGACCCTGAGAATGAAGAAGCAGGACAACGTGGTGCTGTGCTTCTTCGGAGACGGAGCATCCAACGAAGGAAGCTTTCATGAAGCGCTGAACCTGGCGTCAGTATGGAAACTGCCGGTGATCTTCCTGTGTGAAAACAACCTGTACGGAATGTCGGTTCCGGTAAGCAAATCCATGAACGTGCAGGACGTTGCGGTAAGAGCAGCAGCCTACGGAATCGAGGGGCGAGTGGTGGACGGAAATGACGCCATCGCTGTGTATCATGCAGTAAAAGAAGCGAAGGAATACGTGAAAGCAAACGGACCGATCCTCATCGAAGCAAAGACATACCGTTGGCTGGGGCATTCCAAGAGCGACGCCAACGTGTACCGAACCAAGGAAGAGATCGCATCGTGGAAAGAAAAGTGCCCCATCAAGAGGCTGAGAAAGTACCTGGAAGAAGCGGGCATCAGCACAGCAGAAGAGCTGGATAGAATCGAAAAACAGGCCAAAGAGGACATCGACAAGGCAGTGGAGTTTGCACAAAACAGCCCCTACCCCTCACTGGATACCATAATGGACGACGTATACGCATAAGAACGCTAGTATAACCCCCACCAAATAACCTTACGCTTTGCTTGCCTGTTTTCCCGATAGCACTATTCCCCAAGCCTCGGCGTAGCGACTGCTATGCCTGCGTTTGTGAAACAGTACTCTCAGAAAAATATTCTGCGCCAATCCTTAAGGTATTTCATGTGGATTATACTAGGAATACGAAGGCAGAAAGGAAGCAGGCGGAGAGCTGATTCGGTTGAAACGACTGAAATCCTGAAAGCGTTTCAAATCAGGAAAGCTGGTAAAAGCGGGCAGAAGAAAAAGCTGACAGAAGCAGAAGCTGGACGAAACAGAATCCTTCAGAAAGGAAGAAAGAAAATGAGTGAAATAACATACGCACAGGCGATCAAAGAAGCAATGAGCGAGGAAATGAGACGGGACGAGAACGTGTTCCT
>JARBUO010000213.1 GCA_029239605.1 Bacillota bacterium
CTATAAGATGCCGAGCCTTTTTGGGTTTCTTGTAGTGTAATTTTAGATACAATTTTTTTGCATAATGGTTCAGACGAGGTTGCCGAAACCGTGACTTCCCCTGTTGCTTTGAAGGTAATCGTATATGTAGATATGCTCTGAGGTTGATACCCTAAGCCAAAAGCACATATTGTTTGAGTGTAGCTAACGACCAAAATCAGTAAAATAGTTAAGCAAAAGGTACCTAAAGATAAATTTTTATTCATTATGAACCTCCAGAATATTAATATGGTAAAAAACCCCTTTGTTAGTTAGATGCATATCAAAAAGAAATGATACAAATATAATATGTAAAAAATAAAAAAATCTTGTAGATATTTTGTAGTAGTACCAAGACTTCCCGATTAACTACGATAAAGAGTTCCTAACCAAAACTATCAGAAGTACATGAAAATAGCCGGGTTATCTTCCACCCGGCTCATAATTTAATTATGATTTTTATCTGCTTCTAATCTATTTTTTACAATCAAAGAAACTGACGGGCAACGGCCAAAAGTTTTTCTTTATCATTCTCCTTTGTGCTGCTTATGGTAAAAATGATATTGTGATTCACAAAATTAAGAACTGAAGTTCCTGTTATTTCACTCCAAGAATAAGCTGTAATTCTATCCAGCTGAACCTCTTCCGCAGTTCCATTATAGGAAACGCCCACTGAACTTTCCTGTTCGAAATTCATGTAGCTTACACTTAATGCCTCGCCCTCAGCGTTATCATATAGAATCGATACTGTCCAACCATTATCAGTACCTTTTTGTATCATAAGTTGTTTAAAAATATATCCGGTCGGTCCTGTTTCTGGAAAGATTAGTTCTGGGAGAAACTTTCTTGCCCGGTCAATATGATCGAGAGAGTGGATTGTTAATTCCGCCGTGCCTTCCTCTATGGAATATGTCGAATCATCGTCCGCCGACAACCTCCCCTGTAGATTATGCAATATCCGCTCTAGTTCAAATTTCGCCGCTACCGCAGATTCCTGATTCAGCCAGAGACCAAACGCCCCTGACATAACAACAATTAGGAGTAAGGAGGCTGCTACAGCAAGGAACTTCTGATAGTATGGCTTTGACCTTGGTCTCTCAAGAAAAGAGTAATCCACCTCACCCTTCATTTGTGGCGCAAATAACTCCGGGTCTTTTTCCAATACTTGATTGATCGCCCGCTTTAATTCTTCGTCTGATTTCGTCCAATCTTTAGAACACAGCTTACTTTGTACCATATTTTAATTCCTCAGCATCCAAACCTTGATAGATCTCTTTTAATTCCTGTTTTGCACGTGTAATATATACCCGAATACTATTATAGTTAATATTAAGAACATCTGCAATTTCCTTCAAAGACAGTTCTTCCACATAGCGAAGCAAGAGCAGACGTCTGTTCTTTGCAGTTAGGTATTTTATTGCAGTATGTAAGCGCTGATAGTCCTCCTGCCTGTTGAATTCTTCCACAAAATCATCTGATTTGTCTTCAATTTCATTAATATCGTTCTCATCATAGGAATCACAAACGAAAGTGTGATCACGCTTTTGCTTTCTATAAACCATTCTGATCTCATTATACGCAATGGAGAAAAGCCAGCTCTTCGCTTTTTCCGGATCTTTCAACTGATGCATTTTCTTCCATGCACATTCAAAGGTATTCTGAACAATATCCAACGCATCCTCATTTGACGTTATATAAGAAGCTATAAACCGTTCAATGCTTTTCTGATGTATAATAATATAGGAGCTAAAAAACGCTTTCTCATATTGATTCTTCATAATATCATATTTTCCTGATTGCAAGTACATTGGCATTCATTCCGCTTTGGTTTTTGCCCGCCAGCATGCCTCTTCATTTGGATACAGGCAGCCGATAATTTATTGAAAATTTCCAGTTCCTTGTATTGTATCAAAATTACGCAAAAATGCATTTTAGTGTTGAAAAAAGCATATGCCGCTGTAGAATTTGCTCTATTACAGCGGCATATGCTTTTATTACATTTCCTCCGAGGCCTTCTCAGATCTTTAAATCCAAAATGTTTTAAAAATGCTGGGGTCGTTCCATAAAGAATGGGACGGCCGATGCCTGAAGATCGTCCTGCTTCCGTCACCAGATCCTTTTTTACCAAACCTTCAATAACCCGTTCGCATTTAATGCCGCGGATGGATTCAATTTCTCCTTTTGTGACCGGCTGCTTATACGCAATAATTGCAAGAACTTCCAGGGCAGACTGAGACAGTTTTTTCTCTTTTACCGGAGTACAAAGCCGTTCTATATATTCACTGTAAGCAGGGTTTGTGCAGAGCTGAAAGCTCTTGTCAATTTCCCGAATCTGAATGCCTCTGCCATCCTTTTCGTATTCCTTCTGCAGCTCCTTGAAATAGTCATATGCATCTTTCCAGTTGATATTGAAAATCTCAGCGGCTGCTTTCACGTCAAGAGGCTCGCCCCAGACAAAGAGCATGGATTCGAATGCTGATTTTATGGTCTTTTTGCTTGTCATGAAACGCTTTCTCCTTCCTCCTGCAGTTCACTGCTACCGTCCTGATCGCCGTCTGCTATGTTGATCAAGATCTCTCCGAAATTTACATTCTGCCGTACAGAAATGCTCTTCTGCCGGATCATCTCAAGCATGGAAACGAAGGTCAGAACAAGATCATAGCGACTTGCACCCGGCGTCAGCAGCTCCTTGAAGCTGAGTCTTCTCTGCTCTTTAGAGCGGAACAGATTTATTATAAATTCTATCTTAGATTCAATGGTAATTTTCTGTCGTTCTACCCTTGTATAATTCTTTCGGATTTCTTCCAGTTTCTTCTTTTTGAGAAGGAACATCTTAAATGCCTTCATAAACTGACTAATATCAAGATTCAGCAGTTCATCCGGTTCCTTCGTATATGGAGAAAGATCTTCTTTTGGCTTTTCGAAAATTCGATGGCCCTCTTCTTCAGACTGTTCCAGCAACTCAGCCGCTGCCCGGAATCGTTTATACTCTAAAATCTTTTGTACAAGCTCTGTTCTCGGATCTTCTTCTACCACACCGTCACCGTCGGGTTTCATTCTGGGAAGAAGCAGTTTGGATTTAATCTCGATCAGTGCTGCTGCAAGAACCATAAACTCCGTTGCGAGATTCACATCCAGCGACTTCATGTCTTCGATATATTTGACATATTGATCCGTTATCTCGGAAATTTGAATATCATAGATGTTCATTCTTGCATTTTCAATCAGGTATACGAGCAGATCAAAAGGCCCCTCAAAAACATCCAGTTTTATCTTATATGACATAAGTCACTCCTTGTCCAAAAGTTGATTGCAGGCCTTTATTTTAGCACATTCCTGCACTTCATTCAATACCTGCGCAAAATCAGCACCGTTGCTTAAGTACCGACAAAAGCACTGTTGCCGGCAGCACCGATCGTTTACGGAATATCCACCTGCTCTCCCGCAATTGAGATGCTTTGGATTTCTTCCAGCACGAGGGGCTCTGCAAATTTATACTTGCACTCAAACTTGCCGGTTTCACCATCTCCGGAGCAGCTGTAGCTTTCTGATTTCAGCAATGTTCCATCTTTCAATTGAACACAAATGCTTTCTGTCCTTTCGCCCTTTCCATAAATTGAAACACCAAAGGGAGACAACACAGCTTTACTTACTGAGAGAGTACCTGTTTCTATGCTGCACGGAATGGTCTTTGTACTTACGCCCGTAACCTCGAAGGTCACTTTCCATTCACCCTGGTATAGCGTCTTATTATTGGTATAGAAGCCGCTGAGATACAGGTCATCCAAAGCCTGAACATCAGCCACCTGGAGGATAAACTCCTCAGACCCATCCTGTAACGGAGAATTCAGGATGGCGGTATCCCACTCCCTGCCTTCAGAATCGGTGAGACAAGGATAGCCATAGTTCAGGTCTACCAAACTTTCATCATAGCAAACCCGAATGTGGAGCCAGCCGTCCTGATAGCCCATATTGGTTATGGTGACCCAGTCAACACCGGGAAATTTAAGTTCCAAACGATCATCCTGCAGCAGTGCAGCCCGGTCCTCTTTTTCAAAGGAATCCTTTATGTTCGATCCCTTTTGGGTCTGTGCATTCCAAAAGGAATCCTCCTGCCGGGCATGATATTCCCGGAAAGATGGTCTGCCCAGATCAGCTGTCTGTTCCGCCAGCAGCTCACCTGCGTTTCTTTGCGTGTTGTATAGTTCCATGGGGCTTCCATCAAGGATGGAGCTGATGGCATACGTAAGTTTATGCCCTTTCAGCCCACTTCCGTTATCACCGATCAAAAAGAAGGCTGCGGTCTTGGTTTTCTCATCGTATCCATCCCTGATATTCCCGATAGTTGTTGGCCCTGAGAGGAAATAGTCATAGGCTGAGGTAGCCTCCGAAATCCGATCTCCCTCTAGATCTCTAAGCGTATAGAAAACCATCACTGTATCATCGTCTGCTGCTGCACTGGTAACTTTTAACTCAATTCCGTCATAGACAGAGGTCTCGTTAACCGCTTCAAAGAAATTCATAAATTTCCATGGAAGTTCTGCAGCAATGCATAAGGCAGAAAGCGCAAAAATTAGAAGCAAAACTGCAACGAGCACCCGCATGGAGCGTTTGCGTCTGCCAAAATGAAGAAATGGACTTCGTCCTATCACAGGCGCCGTATCGCAGGATACGCCCTCGCACCCCCTAGACTCAAGTACTTGTATTCGTTCCGTAATGTTTCTACGGGCTCGCTCATCCAGCTGCAGCCTGCCCAGGCTCTGATCAATCGCATTTTTCATCGTTCTGCCACCCTCCCAATTCTTTCTTCAGAGCTTGTTTCGCTCTTCTCAGTCTTGTGGAAACAGTTGATTCAGGAACGGCAAGAACGCCTGCTGTTTCTTTGGTGGAAAGCTCCTGATAGTAATAGAGCAACACCACTTCACGGTATTTCACAGGAAGCTTCATGACCGCTTTGATCAGATCCATATTCTTTTGATTTGTTTCAGCTTCCTCGCTCACCTCATCCCCGAGATCCCATTGGGGTTCTGTTCCAACGAGTTCCGCAGGTTCAACACAACTGACATGTCGAAACCACATACTTCTCCGGTAATCCTTGCATCGATTGATCGCAATCCTGGTAAGCCATGTTTTAACGGATGCCTGGTTTTTGAAATCTTCATACTTGAAATAGGCGTTTACCATGGTTTCCTGCACCGCGTCTTCAGCCATTTGAACATCCTTTAAATAAAGGAAACACATGCGCAGCAAATTGGTCCCATAGTCGTTCATCCAAGCTTCCAAATCGACCTTTTTCTCGTCTCCTGCTGTCAGATATTCTTCCATCCTGCACCTCCTGTACTTCTATTTGACGCAGGAAATGCCCGAAAACTTTCATTATTTTTTTTCCGGGTTCTCCACTTCGTTATAGTGGTAATAAAGCAGACCTACGATTACGATGCCGCCCCCGATCCACTGCCATAAAGTCGGAATCTCGGAGAAAAAGAGTGCAGCAAACGCGGCTGCAAAGATGGATTCTCCAGTCTCAATGGTGGAAATATAAAGCGGAGACACATGGCCAAGGCACCAGTTAAATACTGCATGAGCGCCGATCTGGCATACCATGGCGAAGGCAAATAAGAACAGGTAATCCTTGACCGCATACCCTGTTAAGGGAGTTCCCGTTGCCGCCATACCGATTCCAAAGGCAAGCCAGCAGGAAAAGAATACGATAAAAATATAAACTGCTGCATTAATATCTTTTCGCATTGTTCGGCCAACAATAAAATACAACGAATAGAATAAAGCCCCTAGAAAAGCCATTATATCACCAAAGATTGCTTTTCCTGCAAAGCTGTAATCCCCACCTGCAATAACTGCAGCACCGACAAGCGCAAGGGCCACTCCGATTACGGCTTTCCCATTGGTCTTCTCGCGAAAAACAAGAACGGTGATGAGCAGGATAATAATGGGACTGAGATTGCATAAAACCACTGCACTTGC
>JARBUO010000063.1 GCA_029239605.1 Bacillota bacterium
ACGGATGAAACTTTGGAAAGGAAGGTTCTTAAAGGCGGAGAATTCGTTGGCTGAGGAATTCAACGCTTCCATAGAAACCGACCGCAGATTATATAAACAGGATATTACAGGCAGTATCGCCCACGCGAAAATGCTTGCAAAACAAAGAATACTCAAAAAAGATGAGGCTCTAGCAATAGAGTCCTCTTTACTAGAGATCTTAAAGGATATTGAAGCCGGAAAAATCGAATTTACCATCGAGCAGGAAGATATTCATATGAATATCGAAAGCATTCTCACAGAGCGAATCGGCGCTGTGGGCAAGAAGCTTCATACTGCAAGAAGCAGAAACGATCAGGTTGCCGTGGATATTCGCCTTTATCTGAAGGAAGAAATCAAACAGATCATCACCTTGCTGGAGGAACTGAACGAAACCCTTACGGAGCTTGCCAAGGCCCACCAGGATACGGTTATGCCGGGATATACCCACCTCCAAAGGGCTCAGCCTGTGACGCTGGCGTTCCATCTGACTGCTTACCGGGAAATGTTCCGCAGAGATATCAGGAGATTCAACGACTGTTACGAAGGTACCGATTCCCTTCCTTTGGGCTCCGGTGCGCTGGCAGGAACCACCTATCCTACCGATCGGGACTATCTGGCAGAAGAACTGGGATTTTCAAAGATCTGTATCAACGCCATGGATGCTGTCAGCGACAGGGATTTTGCCCTGGAATTTTTAAGCTGCTGTTCCATCGCCATGATGCATTTATCCCGGTTCTGTGAAGAATTAATTATTTGGAGCTCCGCCGAATTCCATTTTGTGGAGATCGACGATGCCTTCAGCACAGGCAGCAGCATCATGCCCCAGAAAAAAAACCCGGATATGGCTGAGCTGATCCGAGGAAAAACCGGACGGGTTTACGGAGATCTAATGACCCTGCTCACCATTATGAAGGGGCTCCCCCTTGCATACAACAAGGACATGCAGGAGGACAAAGAACCGGTATTTGATGCCGGCGACACCTTAAAGGATTCCCTTCGAATCTTCACACAGATGATCGCTACCATGAAGGTCAACGGCCAGGTGATGGAACAGGCTGCAAAGTCAGGCTTTATGAACGCCACCGATGCTGCAGATTATCTGGTTGGAAAAGGACTGGCCTTCCGTGACTGTCATGAAATCATCGGCCGGCTGGTACTCTACTGTATCGAGCAGAATAAGGCCATTGAGGAGCTGACCCTGAACGAACTGAAAGGCTTTTCCGAGAAATTTGAGGAAGATATCTTTGATAAGATCGATATTCGCGCCTGCATCAGCGCAAAAAAATCAAAAGGCTCCACGTCCTTTGAGAGCGTAGAGCAAATTTTGGCGGAATAACCTCTGTTGATTGACCTGTTTATAAAAAACCAGTGGTTAATAAGCCAAGCGGTGAATAAACTTTAAGTCGATAAATAAGCTTTCAGTTAATGAACCGGGGCCGTTTATTAATCCGCAGTGAGCTGCATCATAATTTCCAGCTTGTTGTATACGCCTCTTTCAAGAGGTTCATACAAGGGCTGGATTTCTTCTTTTTTGAGATAGCTTTTAATGGCACCATAGTATTCCGATTCACTGAGACTCAGCATGACAGGCGGATAGCCGTTTCGAATCAGTTCATAATACATTGCCATTCTGGCCACTGCCTCGGAATGAGTCTCAAAGGGATAGATTTCAACGAGCTTATTGTGAAGATAGGCTGCTCGCAGTATGGGATTGCTCTGAAAATCCGCTTCACCGAGCCATTGAAAAAGAATATCCATCTGCTCCTCAATCTCACTGGGATGAGGGGGGTTGTATTCCAGCATGAAAAGAACGGGATTGGTTCGGCGGTATTCCTGCGTCTGCGGCTCTGCAAGAATCTGATAAAAGCGGAACAGATAAGGCTCATTGAGGTCAATATCAAGCTCTGCCATGTCGTAAGCAAGACGAATGGCATTTTGATAGATCCCAACCAGAGAATGATCCTTGACACTGACATTAATCAGAAATTCTCCCTTCAGGATTCTCTGCACATTGGCCTTGGCGATGCTGCTGCCTTCAAGCCGCATTGCTGTATATATCCAGTCCACCAGATTTAGTTCTTCTATGTATTCTGCCGCTTCTAAGGTGTAAGGCTTTCGATTCTCGAGGATAAGCTTTTTCTTTTTAATTTCCCGAAACACGTTCCATCACCGCCTTCTCTGGGTACCTTCCCTTAAATTATGTTTCATTGTAACATAATTTTCCGCTATGTGGTATACTAATCGCATCAACTTGAACGCTGTCACCCAAATTTGGTACGAAGCGCAATATGGTTGCCCTGCTCTAAAAATGGCACCAGGGAGGAAAACAGATGCACATTTTACCGGATTACTTTTATGATACAGGACTCATATCGGTAATTTTTCGTTTATCACTTGCGGTTCTATTCGGCGGGATCATCGGCCTGGAACGCGGTGCTTCCAAACATCCCGCGGGATTTCGGACCCATATTCTCGTTTGTGTCGGTGCGGCCCTTGCGATGCTGACCAATCAATACATCTACGAAACCATGACAAATGCGTCTGACCCGTCCAGAATGGGTGCACAGGTTATTACCGGAGTAGGTTTTCTGGGCGTTGGAACAATCCTCGTCACCGGGGGTCAGAAAATCAGAGGGCTGACCACCGCCGCAGGTCTATGGGCTTCCGCTTGCATCGGGCTTGCCCTTGGAATCGGTTTTTACTCCGGTGCGATCACGGCAGGTCTGCTGGTCTTCGGCGCGCTGAAGTTTCTGCGGGGAATCGAAAATTATTTCTATGAACTTTCCCGCATTATGGATCTTTATGTTGAGCTGGACTCAATCTCCAAGCTAAAGGAGTTTCAGAATTTTGTCAGAGCACAGGGTATTCTGATTCAGAGCTCTCATCTGAATAAAACCGGAAATGCAGCCATCGACTGCATTGGTTTTCACATGACCATCCGCATCCCAAAAGGAATGAAGCATACAGAAACCATTGATCTTCTCAGCAGTCACGAAGGAATTTATCTCATTGAAGAAATATAATTACAATCCCAATATATTCTTGTGTTGAGGAGAGGCTCAACAAGGATGAGATTCCACCATGTTTTTTCAATAAGTTGTAAACCGATGATCCAGTGGACGTAACAGATTTTTCTGTAGATGCATTTGCAAAAAAAGTGAGCAATTGGAGAAACAAATTCAAGGCAGGTGCATTCTAAACAGATGGTTAAGAACTGCTAAAAGATAGATGCCGTCAAACGGATGTCTGTAAGTGATTAAAAAAAGTGGTTGACGCCACTAGATGAAAACAAGGGGCTGTCTCAAAATGATATCTCCCTGCCAGGCAGACAAGTGAAATAATAAACTTGTTAATTAGCGGGGAGCTTATCATTCATTTCGAAACAGCCCCTTCGTCATTTTATAGGCGCATAAATGATAACAAAGGAGTTATATACTATGTGCTAAGATTCTTTTTGAGACTGCACGGTTGCGCGGTTTTTGTCATTGATCCGTAAGATAATGCTGTCCACATCAATCTGCAATTCGATCTTCTCGCTTTGCAATTCGGGAATGTCAGCGACGGTTAGAACACTGCCCACCCGTATACCTTCAAGATCAACAGTTATAGTGTCAATCATATCAGCCGGAAGAGATGCATAAGGGATCTCAAGCATAATCCTCTCCAGTATCCCTGCTACTTTATCCATGTTCTTCAGCAGGATATGAATCACGCTGTTGACTTTTTGATCGGCTCTCAGCGCTTGAAAACTGATATGCACGATTTCTTGGCTCAAAGTGTTTTGCGTTTTTTCTTTAATTTGTACCGGGATGACCTGTTCATCAAAAGCCAATCCCAGCTTGCTGCCTTCCCGCTTCTGGCGAACCAGCCTGCGCGCGGTCGCTTCATCAATTTGAATAGAAATTGACTCCTGAAGCGTTCCTCCAAAAATGTTGGCCGGTACAAGCCCGGATCGCCTTAAATGCTTGGCTTTTGTCCCGGTATTACGTTTTTGCACTGTAATGATATCCATGTTTTTTACCTCCTGATTTTTTATATGATTTATGCTGCAATCTGCATGGTGCAGATTGAACGCCATTAGTTTTCCGATACAGCCAGCCTTGCGGTATCGGTGATTATAAAAAAAAGAAGAGCTTTTCAGACAACACCATACGGTGGATACCTAAAGCCCTTCTTAAAAAAGACGGTTCTTTTTTTATTTAATTTACAAGTATTATAACACAGATAGACCGAAAGAGCAAATCCAGTATATAGCTATATTATACCGGATATACCATATCCTCTTCATTTAGCAAAGTGGAATCGATCTGATACCGTTTTGCATTCCTGTATTTAAAGAATTCTACCGATGGGCCCGGGAACAGTGCTCTCGTAAGCACATCTTCATCCTGTTCCACATACTGAGCAACCTCTCTCATTGTCTTTTCCAGTTCCGGTTCAATAAGATCCGCCGGTCTGCAGGTCACTACCTCTTCATCACCGATGATCTTTTTCACGATTTCTTCTTTGATCGGTACGGTGGTCTTGCCGTACATCCCCTTAACCAGCTGCTTTACCTCATTGGGAACCATCTTGTAACGCTCGCCCGTTACAATATTCAGAACAGCCTGGGTTCCAACGATCTGGCTGGTAGGTGTTACGAGAGGCGGGTAGCCCAGATCTTCTCTTACTCTCGGCACTTCTTTCAAGACCTCTTCGAATTTGTCCATGGCATTGGACTGTTTCAGCTGGGATACCAGGTTGGAGAGCATACCTCCGGGAACCTGATAGATCAGCGTATTGATATCCACACCCATGAGTTTGGGATCGAGTAGTCCGCTGGCGATATATTTCTCTCTGATAGGACGGAAATACTCTGCAGCCTGATTCAAAAGGTCCATGTTCAATTCGGTGTCATACTCCGTTCCTTTGAACGCATAGACCAGCGGTTCTGTCGGCGGCTGGGATGTTCCTTCCGCAAATGGTGACAGCGCGGTATCAATGATATCCACACCAGCTTCTGCAGCCTTCATGTAGGTCAGACTGCCAAGGCCGCTTGTTGCATGGGTATGAAGTTCCAATGGAATCTTGATCTCTTTTTTGATCTGCTTGACAAGCTCATAGGTATTATAGGGGCTCAGCAAGCCAGCCATATCCTTAATACAGATGGAGTCAGCACCCATCTGTTCGATTTCCTTGGCAAGCTGGATAAATACTTCATTGGTGTGAGCCGGGCTGGTGGTATAGGAAATGGTTCCCTGTGCGTGCCCGCCGTATTTCTTAGTCGCTTCGATGGAGCGCTGGAGGTTTCTTGTATCGTTCAGGGCGTCAAAGATACGAATAATATCAATTCCGTTTCCTATGGCTTTGTTCACGAATTCATCGACAACATCATCTGCATAATGCTTATATCCCAAAAGGTTCTGGCCTCTCAGCAGCATTTGAAGCTTTGTGTGCTTCACATTCTTCCTGATGACTCTGAGACGTTCCCAGGGATCTTCGTTCAGAAATCTGAGACAAGCGTCAAAGGTTGCTCCACCCCATACTTCCATCGCATGATACCCGACTCCATCCAGAATTTCCAGCACCGGAAGCATTTCATCGGTGGTCATACGAGTAGCAATCAACGACTGATGGCCGTCTCTCAAAATTGTTTCCGTTATTTTTACTTTTGCCATTTTATCCTCCACTTTTTCACATTTCAGTCTTGGTGTTCCTAAACAACCCTGATTCTGTCAACCGGATGAGATCCGGCGAGAAACAGCATTTCCTGATACTTCCTGATGATTTAATCCATTATATAGTAGTATAATCGATAAAATCAATAGTAACCTTTAAATGTATACAATATTACTTTACAACCTCGATGCTGTCACCTGCCCTTACGATTCCAGCCTTCACAACTTTCGTAAAAATCCCTTCCTGCGGCATAACGCAGGTTCCGGTCTGCTGCTTGATAGCGCAACCGGTATGACATTCTTTTCCGATTCTTGAAACCTGCTGAAGAGTCTCACCAATTTTCAGCATCGTACCGATGGGCAATGTTTTCAATTCAATGCCCTGGGTTGTTACATTCTCTGCAAATGCACCCGCTTCTAACGAGAGCCCCATTGCTCTCATCTTATCAACACTCTCATCAGCCAGCAGGCTCACCTGTTTGATTTCGTCCAATCCGCAATGGGCATCCCCTTTAATTCCGCCCTCGATGAACGCAGCCTCATCAACAGGATGTTTAATCTGACCTGTCTTGTCACTGATATTAATGGATATTACCTTTGCCATCTTGATACCCTCCTCTATTTCCGCTCTATTATTTTGAACCATAAAAATCACCGGATTTCCCGCCGGTCTTTTTTATAAGCCTGATATCAGTAATTCGCATTCCTCTGTCAATGGCTTTGCACATATCGTATATGGTCAGTGCCGCAACAGAAACTGCATGAAGTGATTCCATTTCAATCCCGGTCTTACCGATGGTACTTGCTTCTGCTTCAATATGAACAGCAGAGTTTTCTTCATCCAGAATAAAATCCATTTCCACTCCGGTAATGAAAATATTATGGCACATCGGGATTGCGGATGCTGTGTTTTTAGCAGCCATAATTCCCGCGGTTTGCGCCACAGAAAGCACATCCCCTTTCGCCAGCGAACCCGCTTTGATCCGTTCTAATGTCTCCGGCTTCATATAGATGCTGCCTTTTGCCACAGCAGTTCTGGCGGTGTCCGCCTTCTCTCCCACATCTACCATTTTAGGCCGCCCATTCTTATCAATATGGGTCAGTTCCTCTTGATTGATGCAGGTCTGCTCTTTTTCATCTATGTGTCGCTGCTCTGCTTCATCAATATAGGTCAGCTTTTCTCTATCGTTGTTCATTGCTTCCTTCACCTTAGCCTCCGATCTGGCTCATTTCCCGTTCCACAGGTTTTCCGCCGCTGTTTAGTTCATGCTGTTCGCCCTTTTGGAAGATGGCTTCCCGCAAAGTTTCTTTCAGGAGCTCAAAATCCCCGGACTGCAGAACACCATTCAAATCAATTTCCTGATCGGTGTGAAGGCACGGTTTCAGTTTTCCGTCGGCGGTAAGCCTGATCTTGTTGCAGGCACCGCAGAACTGTCTGCTCATGGGACTGATAAACCCGATTTTCCCTTGTGCCTCGGGGTACCGATAAAGATCCGCAACGCCGTCCTGCTTTTTCAGTGAAATCAGGCTTGGGAGCTTGCGCTTAATCTCATCACAGGAAAGATATCGGTAACCGCTGCTAAACGCAGCTTGTCCTATGGGCATCAGCTCAATGAAGCGAATATCCAGAGGGTGATTGATGGTCAGCTGGACAAAATTCAGTATTTCATCATCGTTGAAGCCTTCCATGGCCACAACATTGAGCTTCACAGGAGTCAGCCCGGCAGCAAGGGCCGCATTAACGCCTTCAAAAACAGCGTCCAGGTCTCCTCCTCTGGTAATTTCTTCATACTTATGATAAAGCAGGGAATCCACACTGATGTTCACCCGACTCAGACCCGCTTTCTTCAGAGCCTCTGCCTGTTCTGCAAGCAATGTGCCGTTGGTGGTCATGCCCAGTTCCCTGACCCCCTCTGTTCCTGCCAGAAGTTCAACGAGATTGACAATTCCCTTCCTCGCCAAAGGTTCTCCGCCTGTAATGCGAAACTTGGAGATCCCCAGCTCAGCCGCTGCTTTTACAATTCTTTGTATGTTCTCAAAGGTCAGAATTTTATCATGTCCGAGATTTTCGATCCCCTCTTCAGGCATACAGTATTTGCATCTCAGATTACATCGATCGGTTACGGAAATTCTCATGTAGCTTATCTCTCTGCCAAAACGATCCTTCATAACGTCCCCCATATCTTGCTGATAATATTACGGTTTTCATACACTGTACCGGGGAAGTGCTGATTCAATGGAGTGTGCGCACGAAAGTAACCAGCGCTTCCCTGGATTCTCTTTGATCACTTGCTTGACGGCTGCGGCACCGGATCCTCCCGTCTTCTTTCATTTTATCTTAGCTGCTCCCAACAGTCAATCGAGTTCGTAAGGATCGTCATCCTTTCAGACCGGGCAAATCAGGGGAGGCCCTCATCCTTTCAACCCATATCCATACACCGACTGGTATTTTCGCAGCATATAAATGGAAAGAGCAAAGGTGGTAATTTCAGCAAAAGCCACCGTAAGCCAAACGCCGTTGATGCCGAACAAATGCGGCAGCGTCAGTGCCCCGATCAAAACCATGATAAGACCCCTGCTCAACGAAACCACAGCAGAGATGACTCCGTTGCCGTATGCAGTGAAGAAACCTGACACAAATACATTCATTCCATTGAATAGAAATGCCGCTGACAAAAATCGTATCCCCACAATTGCAATATGGTAAACTTCTGTATCCGGCTTAGCAAATGCTCCTGCAATCAAGGGCGCATCAAGAATGGCAAGCAGCGCAACACAGAGAGAAGAAGTCAATACAAAAACACCGGAATACCTGAGGAACTGGTTAACCTTGGCATACTCCTTCGCTCCATAATAAAAGCTGATCAAAGGTGCTACCCCCGTAATAAAACCTAAATGAATCGAGATCAAAAGGTATTGGGTATTCAGTATAATGCTCAGCGCAGCCACGCCGTCTTCTCCGGCCATTTTTAAGACGATTCTGTTAAAGACATAGACGGTCACAGCCGTAGAAGATTCGGACACCATTTCCGAAGAACCGTTAACGATGCTGTCCTTCAGATATTTCGAATCCCACTTTGGCCATACAAACTTGAGCTTCGTTTCCTGGGTCACAAAATAAATCAAGCCCAGGAGGAGTACCGTGAACTGACCGGCAGCGGTGGCCCATCCAGCCCCTTCGATTCCCCAATCCCAACAGACCAGAAACAAATAGTCCAATACGATGTGTACGATGCCACCGGACACATAGAGAAACAGCGTAAATCCCGGCCTTCCGTCAACCCGGATAAAGTATTCCAGCAAAACCCCTAAAAACGCCGCTGGCAATGCCAGAATCAAAATCCAGCCGTAATCCATACAGTAAGCCTTTAGGATTTCATTGGCGCCAAGAAGTTCTATCAACTCCTCAAAAAACACCAGACCCAACACGGTAAATAGGACTCCCAACCCCGTTGAAAAGATACAGATGAGTGAAAATTTCTCATTTGCTTCCTTCTGGTTCCCCTCACCCATTCTCATTGCCACAATGGCGCTGGACCCTGCGGCCAGCATGATGGAGACACCCCAGCCGAAGCCGGAAATAGGATAAACGATACTGATTGCAGCCAATGCGTCCGAATTTACATAATTCGCAACGAAAAAAGCGTCGATTAAGTAATATAAAGCAATAAATACAAGCATGATCACCGAGGGCGTTACATAGCTTGCAAATCTCTTGACACTTACCCCTCTGTCAAATATGTGTTCCATAAAAACCTTCCTATCCTTCATTCTGCGTGTCGAAATTTAATGCCAACATGGTTATGGCAACATGGTTAATACCAACTTGTTTAATACTAATAAAGCGAAATGGCCATCTCATCAAATGGCCATCATTGTAGTCCATCTTAATTTATGATAAAGTGTACGGTAACCGTATAGTCAAGAGGTGGGATGAAAATGACTCAAAAAAATTACTTGGACAGCGATCATCGCAAGAGCGATACAGAGCATTCCTTCGAAAAACAAAACAAGGCTTTCGAGGCTTATTTTACAACAGGAGAATTTGCTAAATTATGCAAAGTGAAAAAGCAGACGCTGTTCCACTATGATGATATCGGCATCTTCTCTCCGGAAATAAAAAAAGAAAATGGCTATCGATATTATTCTTACAACCAGTTGGAGGTATTTCAGGTAATCTCGGTACTGAAGGAAATGGATATGCCGCTGAAAAGCATCAAAGAATATCTCGATCATCGCAGTCCAGAGGATTTGATTCGCCTCCTGAGTGATAAGATCAAAGAAATTGATCGAAAAATGGAAGATCTGAACTGGCTGAAAAATATGCTGAAGACAAAAGTACGGCTTACCCAGGATGCATTAAAGGTAACGACAGGCACTGTACTAACGGAAGAACTTTCAGAAGATGAATACTTTATTACAACACCCTACAACGATACCGAGGATGCAAAAAAAATGACCCAAGCCATTGCCGGTCATCTGAATCTGTGTCACGATTTGGATATTTACAGTGCTTATTCCATCGGCGGGATGATCCCAACAAGCAAAATTCCAAATGAAACAGACTACAACTACTCTCATTTTTATACCAAACTCAGCGGCAGCGAAATTCATGCAGCCAACCATAAAAAGCCCAGAGGCCGCTATGCCGTGATCTACCACTGGGGCGGGTTTGACACCGCCATTGCTGATTATGCAAAACTGACCCGGTATGTCGCATCGGAGGGATTTTCCATAGGAGATTTTTTTTATGAGGATGTTATTTTGGATGAGCTTTCGATGAATGGCTATGACAATTATGTGCTCAAAATTTCCGTAAGGCTAAACGGCGAGCCCTGATTCCGTCTGACCCTGATCACATAATCGATCCTTTGCCTGATAAGAATTGATCCAACTCCCTCCACAATAAATTCTCCTCACTTACTTTGATCACAAGCACAAAAAAGCTGTCCCTTTTTAAGGAACAGCTCATTCACTATTTTAAATTATTAATTTTCATTTGAACCCTTGTCCCCAAGAAACCGATTCGCTGGTGAAACAATGTTCATGAAGGTTTTTCGATTACTCTACAGATGCAAGAATCTCTTTTACGTAATTAGGCAGCGCAAATGCTCCCTTGTGCAGTTCTGTATTGTAGTATCTGGTCTCAAGACCAAGTTCATTCCATGCTTCAGGTTTCATATCCTTTACCGGATCCAATGCCTTAGATGCAAATCCAAAGTACCAGTAACCGGATGCATAGGTCGGCGTATTAAAGCCGAATACCTTTGCGATGGGGAATGTCTTCTTGATCTTGCCATGAGCCTTTTTCATCTCTTCGATGTCGCCTTCGTAGAAAGCTCCCTCATGTTGATTGATCAGAATTCCCTTGTCGCTGAGAACACGGAAGCAGTCCTGATAAAAACCAACGGTGAAAAGTCCTTCTCCGGGGCCTGCAGGGTCGGTGGAATCTACCAGAATCAGGTCGTAAGCACCTGTTGGAGCTTCCTTAACAAACTTCAGACCATCGTCAAACATAAGGTTCAATCTTGGCTCACTTGTGAATACAGAAGAAGTGGTCGGCATAAATTTCTGACATGCTCTTACAACCGCCTCATCGATCTCGACCATATCAATCTTTTCAATAGATTTGTATCTGGCAACCTCTCTGGCGGTACCGCCGTCTCCGGCTCCGATGATCAGGACATTCTTGATGTCCGGGTTCACACACATCGCTGGGTGACAGATCATATCGTGATAAACAAATTCATCTTTCTCAGTTACCTGAGTATATCCGTCCAGTACCATGAATACCCCATAGGTCTCATTTCTGAACATTTCAAGCTTTTGGAACGGTGTCTGCTCCACGTGCAAAACCTCATCGATTTTGAGAGAGAGCTTCACGTCGTCATCCATATAATATTCTGAAAACCATAAATCACTGTTCTTTAATAGCATCGCTGCACCTCCGATTCCTATATCATGCGTGCAAGCCGCGGCTCCGGCTTGCTTCACACCGATACAATAAATGCATCGGTTACAAAATCCATTTGATTTTGTTTCATTAACGCATTTATTATATCTTGTCCGGCATATTCCTGCCGTAGAAGACTTCATCCATTTCTTTTCTTAGTTTTGAAGTAATTAAATTGATCTCATCCGTGGAAATATCATCCACAGAAAAGTTAAAGAAATAATTGTCCAAATCAAAGTTTCTCAATTTACATTTCGTGTGAAATATGTTTTCCTGAAAAACGTTGACGTCAATCATATAGTATCTATCGATCAGATCCTGCGCGATGTAATTCTGGATCGAGCTCAGTTTATGATCGATAAACATCTTTTTGCCGGTGATGTCTCTGGTGAATCCCCTGACACGGTAATCCAGCGTCATCATATCGGCGGCAAAGCTATCAATTAAGTAATTCAATGCCATCAGAGGTGAAATTTCTCCACATGTTGATACATCAATATCTGCCCTAAAAGTACAAACGCCACCGTCCGGGTGATATTCCGGATAGGTGTGCACCGTGATGTGACTTTTGTCCAAATGAGCAACAACGGAAGGATTATCAATCTTTACGTCAGTCTCCGGAGGAGCACTGCCTTCACAAATCAAGATGGTTACGCTTGCCCCCTGGGGGTCGTAATCCTGAACTGCTACGTTCAGAATTTTAGCGCCGATAATCTCAACCACATTCTTCAGGATTTCGGTCAGTTTTTCTGCGTTATATTGTTCATCAATATACTCAATATAAGCGCGCCGATCCTCTACTGTTTTGGTGTAGCAGATATCATACATGTTAAAGCTCAGTGTCTTTGTCAGGTTATTAAATCCGTGTAGCTGTAATTTTTCCAACTTTACCTTCCCACAACCTTTCTTATTGTAATAGTTTGCAACATCGGCCGGCAAAATGCAACACACTTGAACTTTGACAGCCGATGATCCCATAGAACAATTATACATTGTAACACCAGCATGTCAAAAATGCAATGATCTTGACAGAAGATTTTTCTTGCAATGAATGGAATTTGTCAGGTGGCCCAAGGCCTTATTTTCAAGGCCTTGGCGTTTCCTCGCCTCCATGTCGTCAAATCTCATTTCGAACATAACTGGTTTTGAAAAAATGCTATGGCTAATCTGTCTAAAAATGCGAAACCTAATATGGTATAATAATCTTTACGATCGCGATTTTGACATGGACTCTGTGCCCAGCAAGAATTTCAGCTTCCAGAGATTGGAGCGCTGAAAATGCGGATGGCCATATACCATAAAAGCACTGCTTTTATGGTATAATAATGGATAATGTGATCTGCAAAACAAGCCAGAACCTGGATATTGTTTTGCAGTATAGGAAATTTCAAATGATTATATGCAGAATTTTTTTGAGGTGATAAGATATGACAGATGCAGGAATTAAGAAAATATTGGGTATATTGCTCAGAAATAAAGAAATAGCCTACTCTCTTTTGAGCGCTTTCAAAGCAGAGGACATGGAAAGAGGCATCCTAGCAATCCCAGAAAGTTTAATCAATCGGGATTTTAAGATGATGATTATGGACAAGACTTCTCCATTTCTGAACGACTACCTTCTGGGGTTTCAGCAGAACTCCATTTATATGGAGCTGGACGGCAATGCCAAGCAGTTAGGGAGGATCAAAGCCATGGTAATGATGACCTTTGACCGCTTCGAATTTCATGACGGGATTCATCGTATGACCTTCACATATCGGGAGGATATTAAATCTGAGGGAAATTTTGTACAAAACATGGCAGTGAAAGCTGCCGGATTAAAGGGAAACTATCTCCAAACCGCAGCAGAAATGGCAAAGCTCAGCTGGCTGGAAGTAACAAAGGATTCCCTTACAATCAACATTGATTCCCTTGATGTTGCAAAGAAAATCCCACCCTCACTGGAGCTGGACTATCTCAGCTGTGAGGACGGAATCCTGAAATTGAAATTCAATATCAATACAAATTAAACAAGAAATAAATAAGGCTGAAAAGAAGCAAGGACTGCATCACCTGTTACGGGTTTGCAGTCCTTTCAATTCTTTCTATTTTCCGTAGATCTCTTCTTTATTCACAACATTGATTCCATGGGAAGTGAGCTCGTCAACTGCCCTTTCCTGCTGATCAACCTTTAATACAACATAGGGCATTTCCTTTTTTCTCATGATAAAGGAATAAATATATTCAATATTGATATCCGCATCTCTCAGGATAGAAAAAATGGTGTTCAGGCTGCCCGGCTTATCCTCAGGTTCCACGGCTATGACCCGGCTTACCTTTGCAACGATTCCTTCTTTATTTAGTATTTCCACCGCTTTGTCGGGATCATCGACAACGATTCTCAAAATT
Organism: Bacillota bacterium; assembly: GCA_029239605.1. Classification (GTDB taxonomy): domain Bacteria; phylum Bacillota; class Clostridia; order Peptostreptococcales; family Anaerovoracaceae; genus Anoxybacterium. The sequence continues at coordinate 14,020 of JARBUO010000063.1, forward strand.
CCGAATTCTGTCGTGTCAAATACAGCAATTGCTCTGATGTCAATATGATGCTCAATCAGAATATCCGTAAGTTGGGACAGGCTTCCTTTTTTGTTTGGAATAAAAATTGATATCTGTTTGATCAACATTATTTTACCTCCCTCATATCGATTACTCTTTTCGCCTTGCCTTCAAATCTTGCCAGGCTTCTCGGCTCCATCAAATTTACCTTTGCATCGATCCCCAAAACAGTTCTCAGCTGCTGCTTTACCTTCTGATTCAGATTCTCCAGAAGGGTGAAAGAGTCCAAAAGATTGGCATCCACCAATTCCACATCTACCTCGATCTTATCAAGGTATCCCTTTTTGAATACCTTAATCTGATAGTGGGGTCCAATACCGTCAACCCGCAATAGTACATCCTCAATCTGAGACGGGAATACATTAACACCGCCCAAAATCAGCATATCGTCCGAACGCCCCTGAATCTTTGACATGCGTACTGTCGTTCTGCCGCAATCACATTTCTCGTAATGAAGAGAAGTGATATCCTTCGTACGATACCGCAGCACGGGCAACGCTTCCTTTGTCAGCGTTGTGATAACCAGCTCGCCGACCTCTCCCTCTCCCAAAACTTCTCCGGTTTCGGGGTTAATGATCTCCGGGAAAAAGTGATCTTCGTTAATATGCATACCTTTCAGCGCACGACATTCTCCGGATACGCCGGGTCCGATGAGCTCACTCATTCCGTAATTTTCCGTTGCAAAGAGGCCCCATCTTTCATTGATTTCTCTTCTCATACTTTCTGTAGAGCCCTCTCCGCCGAATAATCCCCACTTTAAGCCAAGATCTTTCTTGGGATCGATGCCCATTTCATAAGCAACTTCTGCCATATGTAATGCATAGGATGGTGTCCCAATCAATGTGGTTGTACCGAAATCCTGCATAATCATGATCTGCTTTTCTGTGTTTCCACTGGACATGGGAATTACAGAAGCGCCGATTCGCTCCAGCCCCTGATGTAGTCCAAAGGCTCCTGTGAACAATCCGTACCCGAATGCGACCTGTGCAGTATCCTCTTCCGTTACTCCAGCCATCGTTGCGAGCCTTGCGATCAAGTCGCTCCAGACTTCCATATCGTTTTTGGTATAGCCTACTACGGTTGGCTTTCCTGTGGTGCCTGATGATGCGTGAAATCTTACAACGTCTTTTTTCGGAGATGCAAAAAGTCCAAAGGGATAATTTTTTCTGAAATCATCTTTTACTGTAAAAGGGATTTTCTGCAGGTCTGCCAGCGTTTTTATGTCACCGGGCTCGATTCCCGCCTCCTTCAGCTTCTCTCTGTTATAGGGGACATTCTGATAAGTCCTTTCAACGGTTCTCTGGAGTCGCTCAAGCTGCAGCTTTTCGAATTCTTCTCGTTCAAAGGTCTCTTCCCTGCTCCATATTCTGCCGGCTATCATTTTCCTACATACCTCCCGAAATTATAATATTCAAGCACAAGGGCAGTTCATTCATATCATCGTACTGCCTGTCAAAAAAAATAACGACACTTCGGCAAATAGAAGTATCGTTTTAATTCATTCATTTTGTGCCCTGCCTATGCTACTTACCTACATGGATAAGTATACCACATCTCAAATCCCTCTTCAAGGCATGGATTTCATATCATACCTCAAGACTTCTTCAAGGCATGGATTTCATATCATACCTCAAGACCTTTCCGAAGTATCCTCATTAAAATAGGATGCGGTAGCCGTTGCTGCAAGCTTTCCGCTGCTTTCCAGGTACCCTTCTCCGTAAAGATGGGTCAGCTTTCTTCCTGCCAGGTTCGCTCTTACGCAGATTACCAGCGTATCCCCCATGGGAACCGGACGAAGGAAGACGGTTTCCAAGCTGATGGTTGGAGCAAAATTTTGCCCAGCCAGATACCGGGTCAAATATCCCATTGCGATATCAAATGCCGCTCCAATCATGCCCCCGTGCATTGCTCCCGCACGGTTTCTTTCCCATTCCAGTACAGGAAAACAAAGGGTAAGGGATTTTTCTTCATAGCTGCATTCGCGAAATTTCGGCTCCATTAAACCGTTGACCATGTTGGCTTGCTTTTCATAGATTTCATCAATCTGCATCCGCAGCGTTTGTTCCATAGCAACCTGTTCTGCAGTTTTCTCCAGAACTGTCTCCAGTTCATTCTTCATTTCTATCATTATTTTATCCCCATCCTTTCTTTCTCTGCCTGAGACTTTTTTACTGTACTGGAATCTGGTTTCATTGTCAATCTTTTGCATGATCTTTTGATTCATTTCTTGTTTGACCAAGAAAGAATGTGGTATAATTTTTGTAGTTCACAAAATAAAATACATTGGGATAGATTGAAAGGAGTTTACATTATGAAAGATCCAAAATTCTTTATCTGCAAGCACTGCGGAAATATTATCACTTTACTGGAGGCTTCCGGTGCTCCCGTATCATGTTGCGGCGAAAACATGAAAGAATTGAATGCAAACACAAGTGACGGCGCAACAGAAAAGCACGTTCCCGTAGTAGAAGCTGATGGAAACACTGTAACGATTGCGGTAGGCAGCGTTGCTCATCCGATGCTGGCAGAGCACCACATCGCATGGATTTACCTTCAGACAAATCTTGGCGGACAGTTCAAGTATCTTGAAGTAGGCGCAGAGCCAAAGGCAACCTTTGCACTGAGCGACGGAGAAACTGCTGTTGCAGCATATGAGTACTGCAATCTGCACGGGCTTTGGAAAGCTGCTATCTAACAAAATCAAATAGAATACGAAAGGATACCATAAGATGGCGATTGAATGGACATCGAATTTATCCGTAGGAGTAGGCAGTATCGATCAGCAGCACCAGAAACTGTTCGATATGGCGAATCAGCTCTTTGAAGCAGGAAAAAATAATAAGACGAAGGAATTTATCTCGCAGATGCTGGGCTTTTTAGATGATTATACCAAGAAGCATTTCAAAGATGAGGAGGCATATATGCTTTCCATTAATTACCCCGACTACGAGGGGCAAAAGAAAATGCATACGGATTTCATTGCGGCGCTGGCAAAGCTGAAAAAAGAATATGACGAATCCGGCGGAAATATTATCGTGATCCTCAATGCCAATCAGATGGTTGTTGACTGGCTGCTAAAGCATATTTCCGTTGAAGATAAAAAAATCGGAGTCTTTGCCAATAGCAGGTAGTAACCGCATCCGATCCCTTACGAAATAAATGTAGGAATGAACGGTTAAGATCACCTTTCGCATAATCCGGTAAAAACCAAAAGTAAGAAAGCTCTGTGCCTAAATGACACAGAGCTTTTGATTTATTTTTTAACTTGAACTTCTGCCAAAGCATTTGACGCAGAGTCTATTTTTATTGTTCTGCGGTACTCACACTTTTCGGTTCTGGAGCCGACTGAATTCTCATAGAGAAGAAACTGCGATATACGAAAATCAGACCGATGACAAAGAATACACCGCCCACGTAAGGCGCAATGCTCTTGAAAGAATCTGTAATCGCGATCTCCATTGCCAGCAGCCCGAACAAGGTGGTGAACTTTATGATTGGATTTAAAGCAACGGACGAAGTATCCTTAAAGGGATCTCCGACGGTATCTCCTACCACGGTAGCATCGTGAAGATCGGTACACTTCATTTTCAGATCCACTTCAACCACTTTCTTTGCATTATCCCAACATCCACCGGCATTTGCCATGAAAATGGCTTGATACAGCCCAAATACCGCTATGGATATCAGATAAGATACAAAGAAGGAGATCGGGTGCGGGCTCTTAGCCGGTGCTGAGAAAAACGCAAAAGCCAGTGTGAAAGTGAATACAACAATGAAGATATTCAGCATTCCCCTTTGCGCATACTGCGTACAAATCTTAACAACTTCCTTGGATTTTTCCGTGGATGCCTTCAGATCCGCATCATCATCAAGCTGAATGTTCTGCTTTATGTATTCCACTGCCTTATAAGCACCTGCAGATACCGCCTGCATCGAAGCCCCGGTAAACCAGTAGATTACCGCTCCGCCACAGATAAAGCCAAGAATCGTATACGGATTTAACAGGTTTAGGATCATCTCGGGCTGCACACCAACGACCTTTTCAATGACCAGAATCAGAGAGAAGATCATTGTGGTTGCACCCACCACAGCGGTACCGATCAGTACCGGTTTTGCCGTAGCCTTAAAGGTGTTTCCGGCACCGTCATTTGCTTCCAGGAAGTGTTTTGCCACTTCAAAGTTTGGCTCAAATCCAAACTTCTGCTTCACCTCTTCCTCGATTCCTTCGGTGCATTCAATCAGTGAAAGTTCATAGATGGACTGAGCATTATCGGTTACAGGTCCATAGCTGTCCACTGCAATGGTTACAGGACCCATCCCAAGAAAACCAAAGGCAACCAGTCCAAAAGCAAAGATCGACGGATAGATCATAATATCTGAGAGACCAAATCCGCTTGCAAGGTATGCGGTGAGCATCAGAATAAAGAATACCATACCCATCCAGAACGCACTAAAGTTGCCTGCAATCAACCCGGAAAGAATATTCAGGGATGCGCCGCCTTCTCTTGAAGTATTAACAACCTCGTTGACATGCTTCGATTTGGGGCTTGTGAAAATCTTGGTGAATTCTGGGATCAAAGCTCCGCCAATGGTTCCGCAGCTGATGATGCAGGACAAAACCAGCCAGAGATTGGCGCCCGCTGTGCCTACAATAGTGCCAGGTCCGATCATGATGTAGCTGACAATAAAGGTCACTACGATAGAAAGGATTGAGGTTACCCAAACCAGACTGGTAAGGGGCTCTTCAAAATCCAGATCAACAGCATCCTTATATTTTGCGTTGGTATATGCCCTGTTGATAAAGAACGCCGCAACGGATGTAATAATCATAAGTACGCGCATCGTAAAGATCCAAACAAGAAGATCTCTTTGAAGGTCGCCGGTTACTGCAAGAACGATAAAGGATACCAATGCCACACCGGTTACACCGTAGGTTTCAAACCCGTCAGCGGTAGGTCCCACGCTGTCTCCGGCATTGTCTCCGGTACAGTCAGCGATAACACCCGGATTTCTGGGATCGTCCTCGCCGATTTTAAATACAATCTTCATCAGGTCAGAACCGATGTCGGCAATCTTGGTAAATATCCCTCCCGCAATTCTGAGTGCAGATGCTCCAAGTGATTCACCTACCGCAAATCCGATAAAACTGGCTCCGGCAAGATCCCGCGGCACGAAAAGCAGGATGACAAGCATCATAAACAGTTCCACGCAAATCAGAAGAACACCGATGCTGATTCCTGCATCAAGAGGAATATTTAATAATTTCAAAGGTTTCCCTTCAAGGGATGCAAATGCCATGCGGCTGTTAGCCAGGGTATTCAT
>JARBUO010000064.1 GCA_029239605.1 Bacillota bacterium
CCTGCTCACATTGACGCCCACGGATATGTAACGCTGACAGGAGAAGGCCGCTATGAAGAGGCCCTTGATGTGGTTCGCCGCGTCACGCCATTCTCCGGGGTGCTGGGCCGTGTGTGCGTTCATCCCTGCGAATCCAACTGCACCAGACGTTTTGTAGAGCAGCCCATCAGCATCGCAGGTCTGAAACGCTTCCTTGCAGATACGGACCGGAAGAACGGGGAAAAGAAAGTGGCGGTAGCGGCTGAACCCAAAACTGCTAAAGTAGCAATTGTCGGAGCCGGCCCAGCAGGACTCAACTGTGCCTATTCCTTGGCGAAAGAGGGGTATGGGTGCACTGTATTTGAAAAGCTTCCCGTGGCAGGCGGCATGCTGCAGGTAGGCATACCGGACTACCGTCTGGATAAAAAGGTTTTGGATTATGAAATCGCCCTCGTAGAAGACATGGGTGTGGAAATCAAATACAATACGGAAGTCGGCAGGAGTCGGCAGGGATTTTACTCTGGAGGATCTGAAGGCGCAAGGGTATCAGGCTGTCTTTCTGGCAATCGGCGCCCATTCAGATGCCAAATTGGGAATTCCCGGGGAAGAGAATGGAGCCGTAATTTCCAGTGTTGCTTTTTTACGGGAGCTGAATCTGAGGAAGTATTCCGGAGAAAGCGCAGCCACTGGCAAGTTAACCCCTGGTAAAAAGGTCATCGTTATCGGCGGCGGAAATGTGGCAATGGATTCCGCACGGTCCGCACTGCGGCTGGGATGCGATGTCACGGTGGTATATCGCCGCTCCAAAGAGCAGATGCCGGCCAATTCATGGGAAGTTGAAGAGGCTGAGGAAGAGGGCGTGAAGTTTCTTTATCTGACATCTCAGCTTGAAGTTCTCAGCGAAAATGGCAGATTAACAGGTCTGCGGTGCTGCAAAAATAAGCTGGGCGAACCCGACGCTTCGGGCAGACGCAGCCCGGAAGCAATTCCGGATTCCGAATTCATCGTAGAAGCTGACAATATTATTGTGGCGATTGGACAGAAAGTGGAGAGAGGGATCGAATCAGCAGGTTTCCGGGTGTTTCACTCCCGTGGACTCATTGAGGCCAAAGATGCAAAAACCGAGATGGAAGGTGTATTTGCAGGAGGAGACGCTCAGTTTGGGCCTGCGACAATGATCGAGGCCATCGCTGCCGGAAACAGAGCCGCCAAAGCCATCATCAATTATCTGGAAAACAGAAACGATTCTGTTGAACCGTTCCTGCTGCCTCAAACGGATCTGTCTCAGGTGGATACCGATGGATTTTCTTTCACTTCCAGAGCAAAGATGCCTGTAATCGATATGGAGCGCCGGAGAAACAGCTTTGACGAAGTAGAACTTGGCTATGATGAAGAGACTGCCAAAGCAGAGGCAAGAAGGTGTGTGGATTGTTCTGTCTGCTGTGAATGTCTGGCTTGCGAGACAGCGTGCAAGGCCGGAGCAGTCAGCCATAAGCAGGGCGATCAGTATTTGGAAATTCCGGTGAGCGCAATTGTAATGAGCCCCGGTTATGATCTGGCAGATCGGATACCGCCGGAGCTGGGATACGAAAAATATGAAGATGTGGTTACCTCCATGGAGTATGAGCGAATTCTTTCCGCATCCGGGCCATACGGCGGCCATGTTCAGCGTCCCAGTGACGGGAGAGAACCGAAGAAAATCGCGTTCATTCAATGTGTCGGTTCCAGAGATGATCAGTGTGAAGCAGACTACTGCTCCTCTGTTTGCTGCATGTATTCCGTCAAGGAAGCCCAGATTACCAAGGAGCATTTGCCTTCGGTGGAGGAAATCCATATCTATTATATGGATATGAGAGCGTACGGAAAGGATTTCGATCGATATATCAAGTCCGGGGAGGACAAATATGGCATCAAGTTTATCCGCAGCCGCGCAGGCGGTGTTGAGCGGCTTGAAAACGGGATGCTGAGACTATACAGCACAAGACCCGATGGGATGAAAACCGAGGAAGACTATGACATCGTCGTTCTGGCCACGGGATTTCAATCCAATCCTGAGACGGAAGCCATGCTTGGCAGGGCTGGGGTGAAGACAGACCGGTACGGATTCGTCCACTGCGATGAGTTTGGCGCCCCAGAAACCTCGGTCAAGGGCATTTTCGCCTGCGGCGCAGCTTCAGGGCCCAAGGATATCCCGGAAACAGTGGCAGAGGCCAGCGCGGCAGCTTCCGCAGCGGCGCAGATTGCAAATCAGGAGGCACTATCCGAAGAAGATTTCATCAAATTCTTCGATCCCGATGAGGAAGTGCCCTTGCGGGATGTTTCCAATGAACCCATCCGAATGGGTGTGTTCATCTGCCGCTGCGGTGTAAACATCGGCGGATATGTGGATGTTCCGGATGTTTGCGATTATATCAGAACACTGCCCTTTGTGGTTCACGTGGAAGACTCACTTTACACTTGCTCTGTTGATGCACAGAAAAATATGATGGATCTCATTGCGAAGCACAGGCTGAATCGGGTCGTCGTCGCTTCCTGCACGCCGAGAACCCATGAACCGCTGTTCCAGTCGGTGCTGAAAAAGACGGGGTTGAATCCCTACCTTTTCAATATGTCAAACATAAGGGATCAATGTTCCTGGGTTCATATGGACGATAAGCAGGCCGCAACCAGAAAAGCAAAAGAACTTGTACGGATGGCGGTGGGAAAAGGACTGCTTGCTGTGGCGCTGCAGAGGAAGAAGATTCCCGTAGAGCATTCCGCTTTGATTCTCGGAGGCGGTGCCGCCGGTATGAGCGCTGCCCTGGCCATTGCCGATATGGGATATCGGGCAATCCTTGCTGAGAAGAGCGACTGCCTTGGGGGAAATGCCCTGGCTCTGAATGATACTTACAGCGGAAGGCCGATTCAGAGATATCTGCAGAAATTGATCGACAAGGTCATGGAAAATGAGCGCATTGATGTTCATCTGAATACAACGGTGGGGAAATTGGAAGGCTTTGTAGGTAATTTCAAGACGACGCTCGTATCCGAAAATGTGCTTACCCCGGTAAATCATGGCGTTGTCATCGTTGCGACGGGAGCCCATGAAGCGCAGCCCGCTGAGTACCTGCACGGAAAGAATCCCAAGGTTATAACGCAGCTCGCGCTTGACAGGCTGCTTCAAAAAGGAGATGCATCAATACAGAATCTTAAGAATGTGGTAATGATTCAGTGCGTGGGCTCCAGAGAAGCGGAACGGATGTACTGCAGCCGCGTCTGCTGTAATCAGGCTATGCGGAATGCCGCTGCACTGCGAAGAATCAATCCTGAACTGAATATTTCTGTACTTTACAGAGAAATGAGAACCTATGGCATGCAGGAGCTCAACTACAGGAATGAGCGCCAGAACGGAGTATGTTTTGTGACTTATGATCTGGAGCACAAGCCGACGGTTCGGGAGATTACGCTAAACGGGACAAATGGACTGCAAGTTTCAGTCTTCAGCGAAGCGGCAGGTTCGGAAGTGGTCTTCGACGCGGATCTGGTTGTTCTGGCTGCGTCCATGGAAGCAGACAGGGAGGCAAACAAGATTACAGCCCAGCTTCTGAAAATTCCTCAGACTCAGGACGGATTCTTCCTGGAAGCCCATGCAAAACTTCGCCCTGTGGACTTTGCTACGGAAGGAGTATACCTATGCGGTCTGGCCCATTCCCCGAAAAACCTGAAAGAATCCATGGTTCAGGGAAAATCAGCAGCGGGAAGAGCTGCAACTGTGATCTCAAAGGATTTTATTGAAACAGAAGGAACCATTGCAAAGGTTGACGGCAATCTCTGTACGGCCTGCGGAACCTGTGAGACCATCTGCCCCTATGGAGCAGTTGAGGTTCAGGATGTACCAGTACGCGGGGGCACAGTAAAACGTGCCGTTGTCAACGAAGCACTCTGTAAAGGCTGTGGAACCTGCTCGGCAAACTGCCGCTGCGGTGCGGCAGATGTGGGCGGCTTCGCTGACAGACAGATCGTGAATGAGATTGAGTATCTGATGAGAAAGTAGGTGAGTATATTGAGTGAACAAGCTGAATTCATAAATCCTGCACCATCTGATCCATCAACCGGAGCGTCAGAGGAATGGACACCCAGGATTATTGCATTTCTATGCAACTGGTGCAGCTATGCGGGCGCAGATCTGGCAGGTACGAGCAGGATCCAATATCCCCCCAGTATCAGAGTCATCCGGGTACCCTGCTCCGGCAGGGTGAACCCTCAATACATTATAAAAGCACTGGCTGACGGTGCCGATGGTGTGATGGTATCGGGCTGTCATCCCGGTGATTGCCACTATCTGGAAGGAAATTACTATGCAAGGAGACGGTTTGCTGTATTGAAGAGACTTTTGTCTCTTGCAGGATTTCACCCGGATAGAGTTCAATTTACCTGGGTTTCTGCTTCTGAAGGTGCGAAATTTGCGGAGGTTGTTTCTACCGTAACCGAAAAAATCAGGGTTTTGGGACCAAGTGAACTTGGCGGAAGGGATGGTGCATAATGGATTACGAAATGCAATCCCGCAGACTGGCAGAAATCGCTGCAAAGCTTCTGGAAGATGAAACGGTGGAAGCAGTCCTTGGACTGAGAAACAATCCGGAAGCCGGATGGCCGACGCCTTACTGTGCAAGAACCCCCCAAGATGCGGAGCGGCTTGTGTGGAATGAGGCCTGTTATACCAACCTGGCCTTTTATCTGACGGAAATGAGAGGTAAAACTGCCATAGTTGCCAAGCCCTGCGATGTGCGTTCCATCATCAATCTGATTTCTGAAAACCAATTGGATCGTGACAATTTCATCATCATTGGAATCGAATGTGAAGGGAAGAGAAAGGACGGAAAACCAGCGCCGGGCTGCGATGCCTGTCCCTCGTCCATTCCGGGCTTCTGGGATATTGCCATTGGCGCAGACGGATCAGATACGTGGTGCGATCTTCCTATGGCCCAAACTGGAGAGAATGTGACCCAATGGGCGAAGAAATCAACGGTAGAAGAACGCTTCGACCGGTTTCTGAAAGAAATTAATCAATGTATCCTTTGTTACGCCTGCAGGCAGGCCTGTCAGGGCTGTTATTGCGTTTCCTGCTTTATGGACAGAAAAGCAACCCCCTGGGAGCAGATCGATGCCGATACCGGCTCAAAGATCGCATTCCATCTGACCCGTGCCATGCATCTTGCAGGCAGATGCACTGACTGCGGTGCCTGTGAAAAAGTCTGTTCATCCGGTGTAAATCTGAAGTACATCTATAAAGGGCTCAGTGAGTTTGTAGAAGAAACCTACGGTTTTAAAGCAGGAGTCAATCCGGAAGCCACGCCGGTCATGAACCGGTACGAGGCAGATGATCCCCAGGTGGCTTTTTTAGGAGGTGACTGCATTGTCGGCATATGAAATGCGCTCTAACTTTGGTCCTTTGCATGTCTTGACTGGGAATCAGGTTAGAGACGCTTTGGAAGACGTCTTGCAGAAGTTTACTGTAGTTGCTCCGGTCATGGCGGATAACAAGCTTGTATATGATGAAGTGAACGATGTGAGTGACATCGTACTTAACGATGCTCTGCCGTATAAATCCCCCAAAGATGTTGTCTTCCCGAGAGTGGAAGATGTGATGCGCTTTCTGGAAAACAGAGTTGAAGAGGCGCAGGTGATCAAACCGGTGCTGCTTGTGGGAGCAAAGCCCTGTGATCTTGCTGCGATGAAAGTGCTCGATGAGGTGTTTACCGGAGAGCAGGGACGGTACAAGGATAGTTTTTACAGTAATAGAAGGGATTTTCTCATCATAGTTGGTATGAACTGCCGGGAAAAAAAGTCTGGGTGCTTCTGTGAGGAAAGAGGAATCAATCCGGCGTTTTCTCAGGACTGTGACGGTTTTCTTACTCTGCAGGACGACGGAGCTGTCTATGAACCCCTGACAGAAAAAGGGGCCGATCTGTTTTCGGGAGCCACTGCGGCTTCGGAAAATTCCGTTTCGCCTGGAGAGGAGACTCTGGTACTTAATACATCAGAGGCAGAAGTCTTTACCGCCATGCCCTGGGAGAAATATGCAGAAGGCTGTATCGGCTGCGGTACTTGTACCTTTATTTGTCCCACCTGCCACTGCTTTAACCTTCGTGATTCGGAGAAAAAGGGAATCGTTACTCGTACGAGAGTCTGGGACAGCTGTATGTATCCCAAATTTACGCTCCATGCCGGAGGGCATAATCCAAGAACCAGAAAATATGAGCGGTTTCGCCAGCGGGTGCTCCATAAATATCTGTATATCCCTGAAAACTATGGATGTACTGCCTGCACCGGATGCGGGCGCTGCATCCGTTCCTGTCCCGGTGGACTCAATATCAGGAATACGGTATTGGATATCCAGAGGCGGTTGGCGGAAAAGAGAGAGGTGCATGTATGAGCGTACAACATCAGGATGGGAGCAGGAACGTGCAAAATCAGGATGAGCAAAAGCACGTACAAAATCCATATTTACCGTCCCGTGCCGTGATCCTGGAAGTGATACAGGAGACAAAATCTGAGACGCAGGATGTGAAGACCTTTCGGCTGAAGCTTGATGCGCCCTTTGACTACAGACCCGGCCAGTTTGTTGAGTTCAGCGTGGCAGGGATTGGAGAGTGCACCTTCGGGTTTGCCTCAAGCCCCCTGATCAAGGATTATATGGAGTTGACCGTCAAGCGAACAGGCTATGTCACTGAAAACATCCATATGCTCAGTGAAGGCAGTACCGTTTGGATCAGAGGACCCTTCGGTAATTCCTTTCCCCTTGAAAAGATGGAGGGCAGGGATCTGTTTTATGTGACAGGAGGACTGGGCCTCGCTCCGCTGAGGCCGATGATTGATTATGTCTTTGATCCGGCCTATCGAAATCGATATGGTAACATCAAAATGCTTATGGCGGCCAGAACACCAGGGGACTTCATCTTTTCCTATGACTTTGAGAAATGGGGCAAGATGCCGGATACAGAATTTTATCAGACCATCGACAGCCCGGCAGAAGGCTGGGATCAGTTCGTAGGCTTTCCCCATACTCTGATCGAAAAGATTCCCTTTGATCTGGAAAAGACAACAGCGGTTCTCTGCGGTCCTCCTCCCATGATCAAGGCACTTTCCAATGCCTTTGTTCAGTATGGATTGCCGCCTGAGCGAATTTATACAACTCTGGAAATGCGTATGACCTGCGGCGTAGGCAAGTGCGGAAAATGTAATATTGGGCACCGGTATGTATGCATTGACGGACCTGTATTTTCCATGGCAGAGCTCGGTGAGATGCCCAGCGAATACTAAGGACTGGTGCGTATTTTTTCTTTTCAACCGCGGCTGTTCCCTGTATAATGTTGTAAACTGAGTTAAGCTGATGCTTGGAAGGAATGAAATATGAAGCGATGTGAATACTGCGGATCAGAACATGGAGACGATATCCTCCAATGCAGCAGCTGCGGAGCAAAATCCTTAAAAAGATTTTGTGACACTTGCGGCAAGGAGGCGGTGGGTGGCTGCATCTGCAGGACTGGAAAAAATCCACCGGAGGAAACCACAAGGGAACGTACGGCAGAATCAAAAGAAAAAGAGCAGGTGGAAGCTGATAATTTTCATTCCCATCGAAAGACAAGCGGAATAGAAAAATTCCTGCTCTTCGTTTTGATTTTTCTTTGTGTAGGTGGATTTGGCGCTTTTCTCACTAAGGGTTCTGACCAGGAAGTTCCTGCGGGAACAGAGAACCTGCCCGGAACCAAAGGGCCTGCTGCTTCAAAAGGATTGACTGATATGGAACTGCTCACAGCAGAAGGGCATCCGCAATTTTACGGAGACTTTCTTGAAGCGGAAAGTTTTTGGAGAAACTACAGCGAGAAAGTCAAGGTCGTCAATGCGAGGCAGACCATATTCAATGAAGACGCCTTACTGCTAATTACTACGGGTGACTCCGACAATAACGTTATCACCAAGGTCACAATCAATTTATCGGAAGTGGAAAATAAGCAGGACATTGTTCTGGATGATGCACTTGCATTGATTTGTCAATATATACCCTATGATATCATTGCCTCGTATTACACCTTTGAGGATGCCTATTATGAAGTCTTTGCAGACGGTGGCTTTGAAGGGTATCATTATCTAATGCATTTAAACGATACAGGCAAAGCGCAGCCAGCGGAACTGGCTCTCAAGGAGAATTTTGCGTTCTCAATTATTCATAGAGGAGACAATGAGTGGATTGCTTCAATCGATTACTTTGCCTATGACGGAAACCATGATAAATATAGCCCCGGTGCATATGTTGCACAAAAATGGGATGTGGACATAAGTCAGTATCAGCCGCTATAAATGAAATCGAACCAAGAATGAAAAAGGACTCTATCCTTGATGGATAGAGTCTCATTTTATATTGTTAATAAGCAATGCATGGAATAGAATACATCAAAGGGATTTCGACTAAGCAGAAACAGGCGAGTTCTTACATCAGTCTGTCAGCTAAGAGGCGGTCCAGAGCTGCCTTGAATGCTTCATCCTGAGCAGGGGTCCGCTTTGACGGCCCCTTAAGCCTGCCGCCTGCATTTCGGATCTTCTTTGCAGTATGACGGAAACTGAGAAGCCCATCAATATTCTCTACTGTGTACTCCTTACCGTCCTGATTGAGCACCAGAGCCTGTTTCGACAGGCACATGGCGGCAAGGCCGTAGTCCTGTGTAATGACGATATCTCCGGAAGAAGCAATATTGACCAGAGCAAAATCCACGCTGTCAGCTCCTTTTGAGAAAATCAGTGTAGAGGCTCCTTCCTTTTCAAACACGTGGGATGTATCACATAGAATGAGACATTCGAGTCTATGTTTCTTTGCAAACCCAACGGCGATGTCCACCACGGGACAGCCGTCGGCATCGATTAATAGTTTCATTTAGAAATACCCTTTCCGTATGCTTATCTGTTGACAGGATCTGCCTAAAAAGCCAGGTGCGTTTAACGGATGTATCTACGGTCTTTATTTTCGCGGGATCACCCTTGTTCTTTTATTTTTTCTGCAAGCTCATTTAAATAGAGCCATCGCTCTGTTTTCTCTTCCAGTTCTGCTTCCAGAACTTTTATCTCTTCTATTACCGCCTGAAGTTTTTCGTAGTTGCTGGAAACCTCGGCTGTGGCCTTCCCACGTTCAGCAATTTTTGCTTCCAGTGCGGCGATCTCTTCGTCAATGGTTTGAAACTCGTGCTGCTCCTTAAATGAGAACTTCAGCTTCTTGGGTCTTTGAGAAGAACCGGAGTCCATGGATTGTCCACGATTGGAGGAATCGGAAGGGCTGGTGCCAGCAGAACCGGAGAGATTCTTTTTACCCAAATCTTGTTTTTCCGCTGCCTTTTTCTCTGCAGCAAGCTTTTCCGAGTAGTCGGAGTAATTTCCCGCATATCGTTCAATTCGCCCATCTCCCGTCACATCAAAGATCGACGTGGAAACCTTGTCGAGAAAATAGCGGTCATGGGAAACGGCGATGACTGCGCCTGGGAAGGTTTCCAGGTAATCCTCCAGAATGGACAGCGTTTCAATGTCCAGATCGTTGGTTGGCTCGTCCAGCAGCAGGATGTTTGGCGCAGCGATGAGAATGCCTAAGAGATAGAGTCTCCTGCGTTCCCCTCCGCTGAGCTTTCCTATGACAGAATATTGCAGATCCGGTGGGAAGAGAAATCGTTCCAGCATCTGAGAAGCCGATAGCGTTCCTTCCGAAGTTTTGACTTCCCCGGCAATTTCGCTGACAAAATCAAAGACTCTCTGGCTTAAATCAAGTTCACGGCCTTCTTGAGAGAAGTAGCCAAGCTTAACGGTGGAACCAATTTCAACGGAGCCTGCATCCGGCTGCAGCTTCCCTGTGATGATATTCAGCAGGGTTGACTTGCCTGCACCGTTTTTTCCTACGATTCCGATTCGGTCGTTCCTTTGAATCTGATAGGAAAAGCGGTCAATGACGGTGCGGCCGTCGAAAGCTTTTGTAATCTCCTGAAGTTCAATGAGCTTCTTTCCCAGACGACTGGATAAAGCAGTCATCTGGACAGTATTTTCTGATACAGGAGCACTCTGCTCTTTCAATGCTTCGTATCGGTCGATTCGTCCCTTGCTCTTGGTGCTCCGGGCTCTTGCTCCCCGCATGATCCATTGGTATTCCTTCTTTAGGATTGCCTGCCGTTTTCGCTCGCTGGCCTGATCCATTTCAAAGCGCTGGGCTTTCAGTTCCAGAAATTTTGAATAATTTGCCTCGTAGGTATACAGACCGCCCTGAGACAGTTCTGTAATGCGGTTGACCACTCGTTCCAGAAAGTATCGATCATGGGTGATCATGACGAGGCAGCCGGAATAACGGCTCAGGTACTGCTCCAGCCAGATGACCATGTCGCTGTCCAGATGATTGGTCGGTTCGTCCAGGATGAGAATATCCGAGGGGTGAATCAGCGCAGCTGACAAGGCCACGCGCTTTTTCTGGCCGCCGGACAGAGTGCCAATTTTTGCTTCGTAATCCGTAATGCCAAGCTTGGTCAGCATTGCCTTCACTTCAAATTCATGGAGCTCCCGAAATTGGGGGGAGAACTCTGAAAAAACCTGTTCCAATATGGTGAAATCGTCATTCATGGATGGATTCTGGGAAAGGTACGATATTTGTAAATTGGGGTTACGGGAAATAGAGCCTTCGTCAGGCTGCTCCACTCCTGCCAGGATTTTTAGCAGAGTACTTTTTCCTGTACCGTTGATTCCTACGATACCGACCTTATCCCGCTCGTTCAAATAAAGGGATACATCGTTTAACAGCTGTTTGGTGCCGTAATTTTTAAATATATGTTCTGCAGATAAAAGCATGGTTTCTCCTCATGGCTGGCAGTCAATACCGCCTCTCGTATTAGTATATCCTATTTTACCATGGGTTCATGCCGGGGACAACCGAATTGCGCTGGATTCGGAAGGCGCTGGTTTAGAAATGCCCTGGATTAGAAAATCTGGGGAAACGTGATGGATTGAAAATAAGCTGGATCGAAAAAAGTGCTGGATTGAAAAAGGCGCCGTTTATTTTTCGACGCCTTTTGGTTAGCGTTTTATCACTGAGCAGCCTTCTGTTTGTGAGTCCTTTATTTAGGGAAGCGTTGATTGAATCTGCGCTTCCTTATGTAGCTGTATTAGTCCAGCAGCTCTTTTGCTTTGACGTAGTTAAATACAGGGCCTTCCAGGCATACATAGGTCTCATTGATTTTGCAGTGCCCGCATTTGCCCACAGCACAGGACATCTTTCTTTCAAAGGATACCCATATTTTGGATTCATCCACTCTGTTTGCTATCAGCTCTCTTGCAGCAAAATGCATCATGACAGGGGGCCCTACAACGACTACGTTGAAGTCGTCAAAGGATGCAAAGGGAATTTTCTTGATATGCTCTGTGACAAGGCCGGTTTCAAACCCCGGTGCAGTAGTATTGTCCAGCGTCGCAGTCATATGGAATTTTTCCTTAAATCGGCGGATATCATCAGTAAACAGCACCGCATCCACATCCTTAAAGCCGGAAATCAGATGAACTGATTTGCAGATTTCAGGACGGTCATAAAAATGATTGATCAGGGTTCTGACCGGAGCGAGCCCTGTTCCGCCGGTGATGAAGACCAGATTTTTATTCTCGAACTGCTCCACAGGAAATGCGTTTCCGTAGGGTCCCCTCATAAACAGGGTGTCACCGGTCTTAAGCCCGAATACCCCTTCGGTAAGCCTTCCCACCTTGCGGATGGTGAATTCCACATAACCCGGACCTTTTCCGCTGACGGATATGGGTGCTTCTCCAATTTTCGGTATGGAGAGCATAAAAAATTGTCCGTGCTGGGTTTCCGCATCACAAGCAACCCGGAAGGTATATTCTGCTTGTGTTTCTTTCAGTACGCTCAAAATTTCATGAGGCTCCGGCATCATAATATTCTTCATCATCGTTCCACCTTCCTGTTGGGATTTTCAGCGCCGAGCCCTTCTGAAATATCAGCTCTGATGGCAGGCTCATCGACTGCTGCTATGCTGTTGCCGGGTACTTCTGTGGCAGTTGTATTACAAGCTGTGCTCTCCAATTCCTCTGACAATCTGCAGATGATATCAAAAAAGGAGATTTCTTTTGGACATCTCTTGTCGCATCGTCCGCATCCGACGCACATGTGCTCATCACCTCCGAAACGGAGGTTGTAATCGTACACCTTGTGAAGGGCTTTAAATCTCATGTTGGCCCCAGGCGTTTTTCGGAATCGGCTGCCTCCGGCCGTCATGGTATAGGTATCCAGCATGCAGGAGGACCAGACCCTGCGCCGTTCGCCATCAGAGCTGGTTTCATCGTAGATGATATCAACGGTATCGAAACAGCTGCAGGTTCCGCAGACAGCACTGCAGCCGCCGCAGCCAATGCATTGCTCGTCGAATTCCTTCCAGAATTCCAGATCGCTTACTTCCTTCAACTGCTGGTGATTCTGAATTTTGGGCAGCCGGACCTTCTTCTTATTTGTGGTGACAAACTGAGGCATAAAATCCGCATTCTCAGGGGCGACCTTTCTATTTTCATCCATAAATTCTTTGGATTTCTCTTCTGAAAAATATGGTTCAAAGGCTTGATCCTTGACGAAAACAATGAGATTTTCCTGATCAAATCTGACTGCCAGACTGTAGTCCTCGGTTTTGTTTGTTTCCATAGAAACACAGAAACAATCATCCCAGCCGCCGCCGCATTCCATCATAACAAAACGAACCTTATCCCGGAGCCGCTCATAGTAGATGTCACCATGGCCGCCGTTTTCCAGAAAGATGTTGTCCAGACGCCTGATTCCGTTGATGTCGCAGGGACGGGCAAAGATCAAAACGCCTCTGGAATCCGATGCAGGTTCTTCTATGCTTTGATTTTCCTGAAATCGGATCATGGTCTGGGTGATGGGATAATAGATTTCCTTCGGTGAAAAATCCGATTGAATCTCATGGACGATTTCCCGCACCGAATGGATTTCCCCGTAGCGAATCAAATCCGTACTGCTTTTCGCGCCGCGTTTCTCGTAGCGTTTCGGTGCGAAGATCCTGTATTCCTTTTTCAGCTCCTGAAGAATTTGATCCATGTTTGCCGTAGTAAGGGAAAAAGCAGTTTCACCCACTTCCTTTTGGTTCTCTATGCCCTCATCAAGGGGAGCATTGATACCCTCCAGGATCTCTCTGTCAAACCTGAGGAAGCCTTCGGTGATGTTTGCGATGCCCTTGTAAAAGGCAGTGTCAGCGTATCGCTTTACATCGGCAGTAAAGGCTGGAACCCAGTTCAAGAGGTGATCCCGCAGAAATTCACGCTGCTTGATCAGCCAGTCACTGCAGTCCGGGTCACGGCGAGATTCCTCGCATAAAAACGCCATAAATTCAAGCTCAAGGGCGATGTGGTCTTCAAAAAGTCCAGAAGCTTCGCCGTTCCTAATCAGTCCGACTGACTCGTAACGCTTTCGCACGGTTTCCCATGCATCCTGCATGATGATTCTGTCAGGGCTGGTGTACACTGACTCAAAGGGGAATGCTGCAGAGCCCTGAGAGATTCCCGCAGCCAGAAAGATCTTTGCATAGTCTGCAGCCAGATCGGTGATCGCAGCCTCAGGATCGGGAGCCTTTCTTTCGTCAATCTGATCCAGGTAATGGTACAGCGCTTCTCTGCGTTCCATTAGGTCCAAATAGAATGATCTTGCATTCATTTATCGTTCACCATCCTTTTTTCACCATCATCCTTTCCCGTCCGCTCACCCCTGCTCTTCAGCTGGCTGCATTCCTGGGGCAGTACATCGTGCCATTTCGCCTTGCGCAGGATATATCGCACTGAGGGACCGTTGCCGAAGTCTCGGAGACTATGTACATTTTCACTTCCAGCCTCTTTCAGTTTGACAGATACCTCGCTTTCGGGGTCATTGATATCTCCGAACATCAAAGCACGGCCGGAGCAATTCTTTACGCAGGCCGGTTTTTCTCCGGCTTCTCTTTGATGGAGGCACAGGGTACACTTATCCATGACCCGGAGTTCTTTCTTATAGGTATTCAGCTCATAAGGACAGGCATTTTTACAGCTGAGACATGCGATGCACTGATCCTGATTGATGAGAACAACACCGTCGCTGCTGTTTTTATAGCAGGCGCCGGTGGGGCAGACTTTTACGCAGGTGGGATCTGCGCACTGCTGACACATGGATGGCAAAAAATACATCTGAATATCCGGATAAGTGCCCGTTGGGCCCACTTCCCGTACGGTGATCCGGTTTGAGCCGAGAGCCACCTGATTTTCCATTTTGCAGGCTACCTGACAGCCTTTGCACCCGATGCAGCGGTCTAAATCAACAACAAAACAATACTGTACCATTACTTTACTCTTACCCCCTCTGTTGGATCGCTGGGCTGCGGCAGCCATTGCTTGAAATCTTCGGGTTTTGTGAAGACACCTTCCGGCGGAGCATCCGCCCTGGAAACCTTCACCAGGAATGCACGCAAGGTGTAGGTGCCTACAACATCGTTGAAGGGTGCATCTTCCTTGGTCAGCATGTTGACGTTCATTTCCTTCCAGCCGTGGGTTTCCGTATTCAGAGTTTCCGGGTTCCAGAAGCGCTCCATGTATACCGTCCCAGGTTTGATTCCTTCCGTGACGGAAGCCAGCGCTCTGATCTTCCCGCGCTTCGATTCCACCCATGCCCAATCGCCTTCGGACAGACCGTATACGGCGGCGTCCTGGGGATGAATCCAGAGCTCTGGTACGGGATAGATTTCCCGAAGCCAGGGGATATTTCTCAGCGTGTTATGATGGTAGAACGGAATCCGCCCACCGGTCATTACAAGGGGATATTCCGCAGAAAGTGTCCCTCCGTCCAGAGGACTTTCGTGGGGTTCCAGATAATAGGGGAGGGGATCGTAGTCCTTTGAAGCCGGAGGCAGGTCGCAAGGGCTGAAAGGCCGTCCCGTTCTTGCAAGGGTAATCATGCTTTCTAAATAGATTTCGCACTTCTTTGAGGGTGTGGAAAAGCCTTCGGGCTTGCCGGTCCGTGGATTTTCCTGCTGGTAGACATAGTAGGATTTCCATTCCTCCGTGGGCATAAAGACATAGGGCGTTATCTCCTTCAGTTGATCCCATGTCAGGTCTAAACGGCTCAGGAAATGATCGAAGATCTCATCTACTTTATCCCAGTAAGGGAGATCCTTGCCCATGTATTCCGCATCAAAGGCCTTGGCGCAGGCTTCGTGGCCTTTTTCTCCGCAGCGCTTTGCAATCATGGACCAGATGACCGTTTCGTCCACGGTTTCCCACAGATGGGTTGCAGCCTGCCTTGCGAAGAGCTTATTGCAGATTTCGATCATCATATCCGTTTCCAGCCATTCTTCCGTTGGAAGCAGAATATCTGCATAGGCTGAAAAGGAAGTAGGATACATATACATATGTACGATGAAATCAAGCTCCTTTATGGCTTCTTCCCATCTTTGGCTGTTGGCAACGGCACCCAGCTTGTTTCCGGAACGCTCAATCCAGACTCTGGGCTTATAGGGTTTTCCTGTGAGGATTGCTTCAAGGACGCTGGAAGGGTGACCCGCATACCAGATGCCCAGCCCTTTGTATTCATTTCCGCCCAAACGTTTTTTCAGCTGCTCCTGCGGCAGTCTGTCCGCTGCAATGGGTACGGGATAAAAGGGCATATCGAATACACCGCTTTTGCGGAAACGCTGCAGCAGGGTACCCGGCTTTTCCACGTTGCCCATGAGCAGGTCGATGGTTGCTGCTGCCATTGCAGCCTGAACGGAGTTAGGGGTCTGATCCGTAGCAACACCCAGCGCGA
The DNA here is from genome assembly GCA_029239605.1 of Bacillota bacterium. Lineage (GTDB taxonomy): Bacteria > Bacillota > Clostridia > Peptostreptococcales > Anaerovoracaceae > Anoxybacterium. Next base: position 15,821 of record JARBUO010000064.1, read on the forward strand.
TGCCGCTTGGCGTATTCTTTGCGAACAGGTTAATAGCCTCTTCGATTTTTCTCGCATCCAAAAGACATAGCTCAGCTGCTGTTTCCAGTGTGAACGGTTCTACGCGCTCCCAAAGAAGCTGGAAGCCGGTTTTATACGCTGCACCGTCCACAATAAAGCTTCCGTACAGGGCAGGGGAAAGGGCATCATTCCATGGATATTCCATGGGCTGCATAGAATTTGTCCTGGTATCCCAAACCATGAAGGTATCAGGAATGTCGGGATTGTCACTGACCTTTGCCCGAACCTGCATCTTTGTACTTACATCCACCAGATAGGGAAGATTGGTCCATTTCATTACGAAATCATGGTCATAGAGCTGATGTGCCAGAATGTAGCGAACCCAGCATAAGAGCAGCGCTACGTCAGAGCCGGGACGGATGGGCAGCCAGATATCGGATTTGGCTGCATCCGGTGTAAAGCGGGGATCGACCACAACGGTTTTTACTCCGTTGCTGCGAAGGTCCGCAACAGCACCGCCGCCTGTGGCGGGGCAGGAATAGGAGGGAGCAGTCCCCCAGAGTACCAGCGTTTTGATAGGGGTGTCCTCCGGATAATAAAGCTCCAGAGCATTGGAATCCGCAATACTGGGATCGTCTCCTCCGTACATCATCGTGTAGGATAAAACCCGGGGAAGGTAGCACTGGGCACAGCCCGGTTCAAACCAGTTGGGGGTGCCGAAGATATTGCAAAATCTTGCGATACTCCAAATTTCCGGATTTCCTCCGCCTCCCGTGGAACAGAATACCGTTTCCGCTCCGTAATGATCATGTGCGTCCATGAGTTTTTCTGCGATGATGTCCAGCGCTTCGTCCCAGGAAATGCGCTTCCACTTATTTTCGCCTCGTTTTCCGACGCGCATCATCGGATATTTGTTACGATTCGGATGGTACAGGGCTTGTATCCCAGAAAGCCCTTTGGCACACATTCTGCCCTTGCTCATAGGATCCTCGGGATTGCCTTCGAGCTTAACGACGCGGCCATTTTTTACGTGTGCAATCACTCCGCAGTTTTGGATACAGGCTCTGCAGTTGGTTTTGATCTTTTTTACAGCTGAAACCGTATTACGTGCATCAGGTGTTCCTTTCACCAGACTGCGTCCCGTATCATGGGTCGAAGGAAGACCTCCTATGCGGATCGCATTGAGCATATCTTCTTTTGCCGATGGTGTTGCTTGCATTTTTTGCCTCCTTTGCGTTGGATGAGAATGCCCTTGTTTTTTCTCAATTCAATCAACTGATTGTGAGAGAACAAAATCTCTATGTTGCTTTTGAAAATAACTTTCAAAAGTGGACATACGACGAAAAGATGAAGTGAAATTATCCTTACAAAAGTCTGCTAAAGATCAAGGAGCGTCCGCTGATAGTTGAAAATTTGCTCAAGCGGCAGAAGTGCTGCCCCCAGAAGGGAAGCGTTCTCCTTAACACCCGATGAAAGGATGCGGATCGATTCATATCCGTAGAAATGATGTTTCAGCTTCAGTTTGTTGATACCGATCTCAATGAGCCGATCCATATATGCACCAAGGTCTCCGCCGATAATAATGAAGGACGGATCTACACTCAGCAAAATGACATCCAGACCTGCAAACAGATACCTTACATATTCTTCAATGATGGTTTCAGCAGAGGGAACACCCGCATCGTAATCACGAAAAAGCTCCCGTAGGTATTCCGCATCACTCATATTCTCCGGCCTTTTTTTCAAAAGAGCGCGCTTAGAGGCAAATAATTCCCAGCAGCCGTAGCGTCCGCAGCTGCAGCGAATCTTTTGGTCGGAAACCTTCAGGTGACCAAACTCGCCGGCACGTTTATTCCTGCCTCTGAAGAGAAATCGGTCGATGAGGATCCCTGATCCGATTCCTTCCGCGATGGAGACATACACAAAATTGCTTAAATCGCTGCCCTTTCCCATGAGATATTCGGCATAGGCGGCTGCATTGGCTTCATTATCCGGGTAGACCGTCAGCCCAAGTTCTTCTTGAAATTCTTTCAGAGAACGGTCTTTGATTTCAAGATTTGGGATGTATTCCAATACCAAATTGTCGGTATCCACAAGGCCTGGAAAAGCCATACCAACACCTAATATTTTGTCTTTTTCAATCAGATGTCTGCCCATCATTGCAAAGATTTGTTCCTTAATCTTAATCAGGGAAGGCTGCAACCCAATTTCAACGGAATAAGGGAATTGAACGAAATCGATGGGATCGCCCACCAGATTGATCAGCATAAGTGAGACGTGTGCAGGAGATATGCTGACGCCAAAAGAGTACCGAACATTGGGTAGAAGTTTGATAATGACCGGTTTTCTGCCGCCGCTTGAGTCAGCTGTACCGAAGGTTGCAACGAAACCTTCTTCTGTCAGCGTCTGAATATAGGTATTGATTGTCGTATGGCTCACTTGAAGATGCTTTCCCAGTTCCGCCTTTGTGGTCTCGTGATGCGTCCTGAGATATTGCAGAATCCGGATATAATTGACCTCACGAATTTGTTCGTGGGTGTAAGTTTTATTCTTTAGCATCAATGTAGTCCTTATGTTGTAGTTGGTTATATCGTAGTGGTTATAGCGTAGTGGTTATAGCGTAGGGGTACAGAATGATACAGGTCTGATTTTAAACTCCGCCGGAGTTCTCGATTTCATTATATAAAGAATCAATGCCCCGCACAAGATAATTTTGAAAGATACTTTCAAAAGATTCCGCCCCGAATAGAATACATTTCTTTTTATTCCAGCATTGGATTGTGTTATAATGTTTGCGTCTGTTGATTTTGCATATAAAATCGATGGATGATCACGAGGAAATCAAGAAACCATTTAGCTTTAGTTGTATTTGGGTGAGCAGCATGAACGAAAAAGAATGTATTGTTTTTCTGAGAGGAATCGATAGAACCGCTGAAATAAAGAGCATTACCAATCTGGGGACGTCATATCGGGTAGTATTTTATCATACAGAGGATACGGCGAGTTACCATCCCAGTGAAGTCAATGCTGAAACGGTAGTCAGTTATGCAGAACAGTGCGAAAGCATACTGGTCATGGTTGAGGGCAGAATTCTTGATGCAACCAGAATCTACCAGAGCCAGAATTATTGCAAGATCATCGAAGGTGAAACCAGAAGCCTGTTTCCGTTGCGTCAGGTTAAGATGAGTCCCTGTAAACAGAAAATAAAAAACCTTAAGGCAAAGCTGATTTATCTTGCTGATTTTCCTGTGGGAGAGGTGGAAGCGGTTTATGATTTCGGAGAGCATTACCGTATAGTACATAAGGATGGCACAAGAATATTATGTCCGGCAGCGCTGGTCCATATCGATGTAAAGCGTCCATTAACTGACGAAATGAACTATCTTGGACAGATTGCAGCGTTGCAGGATGACGGCAGGACGGGTTCCCCCGCCAATATTCTGAGAAGGCAATTTGAGCATTTGAGATATATCAATTCAGACAGTGTATTAAACTCCTATTTGAAACAGGTTGCGCCAGTACAAGAGAAAGGCAGCCAGTCGTTTATCTATCCTTTTTCCTTTAATTTAAGCCAAAAACATGCGATAGAAAAGGTATTTGAAAATAAAATCAGCATAATTGAAAGTCCACCCGGAACAGGAAAAGAGGAAACCATTCTAAATATTCTTGTGAATGCTGTCATGCAAAATAAAACCGTCGCAGTTCTGTCTAACAGCGATGCCGGTCTGAGAAATCTTCAGGATCGGCTGCATGAAGAAAACGCTTCTTTTTTGACTGCAGTCTTAGGAAGTGATTCCTTTTTTTTCAATCAAACAGGATACCCGGCAGAGATTTCTGAATGGAAGCGTTCAGAATCTGAAAGAAAAAAGCTCAGTGCTGAAATCCACCAGAATCGAAAAGAAATGATTAAGCTGCTCGAGGTACAGCGGGAAAAGGCTGTTCTCTTACAGGAGCTTGCAGATTTATTGAAGGAAAAGGAGTATTTTGATCATTATCTAGAAAAGAATCATTTGGAGGAATGGAAGGACAGCTTTTTTTCTCATTCCCAGCTGTCCAGTGAACAACTGGTTGCCTTTCTTGCTGACAATACCATGCAGCTTTCCAAAGGCAGAGTGTTAGGCCTTTTTTCAAAAATCAAATTTTTCTTCAAATACGGATTCACAAATTTCGAAGCACTGGAGGAAAATAACTTCGAAGTAATGCTTCATTTTCAGAGGAAGTTTTATGAAGTAAAAATTGAATTATTCAAGAAGAACGTTATGCGTTTAGAGAAGAAGCTTCTATCAAAGGACTTCAGCAGGAAAGCTTTGGCAGTTTCTGAAAAATCCAAGGCAATCCTTCAAGCCGAATTGTATGAACGATTTCAAGAACGGCTGGACATTCGCCTAGCTTTTGATAAAGCTACCTATGATCAGGAGTTTTACGCCTTTGTCAAGGAATATCCCATTGTTTTTTGCAGTCCGGATGCGTTGAGGGGCTCCATTGCGCAGGATTTTCTTTACGATTATATTATCATTGATGATGCTTCACAAGTAAATTTGGCGGCAGCAACTTTGGCACTTTCCTGTTGCCGCAATGCAGTGCTCGTCGGAGATGCCAGACAAGCTCCACTTATCGCAGATGCGAAGTATCGTGCTGAAAATGAGCAATTGTTTCATGAGTATTCGATTAGCGATGAATACAACTATAATCGACATAGCATCTTATCTTCTATGGACAAGCTTTTCAGAAGGACCATTGCCAGGACGATTCTACGGGAACATAACCGCTGCCAGCCTCAAATCATCGAGTTTTGCAACCGGAAATATTATAATGAGGAGCTCATCGCGGTTTCAGAAGAGAATCCCGAAATCCAGCCGCTTCTTCTGCTGAGCACCATCTCAGCCAAACACGTGCGGATGATCCCAAGGGAAGACGACGAAGACCATCAGCAAAGGGCAATGGAGACGATCACTGAAGATCTTTTGATTCGGGGCAGTTTGACCCAGGATCATGCTGATCTCATCGGCTATGAAACACCCTATCGAAAGCGGAGCAACAAAAGCGGTTTGTCCGATAGTTTTTACGAAGGGGATCTTGCTCTAAAATATCAGGAAAAAGAAAAGGACATTATCATCTATTCCGCGGTTCTTGATCTGCCCAAACAAGTGGGAGATCAAAACTGGACCCTTATTGATGATCCCCGTCAGGTCAATGTTGCGGTTTCCAGAGCGAAGCATCAGCTTGTTGTTGTGACAACAGAATCATTTGTAAAGACTCAGGGGTCCAATATAGGCGATTTGATTCGGTACACCGAATATCAGACCGGTGCAGAAAGCCTGCTGAATCATGATCTGATTCCTGTTTTTGATATAGTATACCGAGAGTATACCGGATATCTGATTTCCATGAAATCAAAAATGAAATATTCAGCACGGAACAGAGCAGCGTTTCTGATGAATAATATCATAGAAATGATACTGAGGAACATTCCGTTCAGGAGTTTTTTCTGTGCTCACGGAGTGCCCTTGCGGGTTCTGATTAACAATTGGGAAATGCTCACGGAAGAAGAAAGCGTTTACGCACAAAATCCGCTGACCAGTGTGGATTTTGTTATCTATAACCGTTTTGATAAACTGCCGGTATTGGCAATCGAAGTCGGAGGAATGGCTTATCACGGGAAAAAAGCAATTCATCTGATTCGGGATGATATGAAGGAACGTATTTTAGAAAAATATAAAATTGACTTACTTTGGATCTCCATTAATGAAGGCTGGGAGGGGGATATCCTTCGCAACAAGCTGGAAGAAATCCTGTCGGGCTCCAGTGAGCACATTGACCAAGCTGGAAGCAATCCTGTCGGGCTCCAGTGAGCACATTGACCACCGCTATGGGTGAAGGATTCCGCTGATGGCTCATTGGCTCGACAACCACGATGCGTGCTCGGAGGGCAATGCTGCAATGAAATTTTTGTCGTTGACTCGAATTGCTAACACTGATATAATACTAATATGGTTAGCAAATGTTGCCGAAAGGAGCAGGGGAAATGGACTACAAGGAATTGGCCATGGAATTGATGAAGACGATGTTCGTGATGAATAAAGCAAGACCTCACAAGGAGATTACTGAAGCCATGCATGGCGAGTCGTTTGTAATGCGATATCTGGCTCATCAGAATGACTGCGTATTGCCCAGTGATATCAGCAAGGTTATGGGAATCAGTTCGGCCAGGGTGGCTGCCGCTTTGAACAGTCTGGAAAAAAAAGGTCTGATCACACGACAGATCGACCCCGAAGATCGAAGACGAATATTAATAACACTAACTTCTGAGGGAAGAGCTTTGGGGATCGAACAGCAGCAGGAAGTATTGGAGAAATTTGCGAAAATGCTTTCTCATCTGGGGGAGCATGATGCGAAAGAATACGTTCGCATCGCCGGCCGGCTTGCAGAATTTGCTTCCGGGGAATCACACCACGAGTAGTATCAACAAGATCACAAGTAGTATCAAGTGTATAAAGAAAAGACATAGCAGTGAAACTATTAGCGGCCATATCTCATGGCCGCATATAAAGAGTGAATACCTAATACTATTAGGAACGAATATTGTTTGAATTAAATGATGTTAAATACTGAGCTGGATACGATTGAAATGAAAGGCTCGATTTTAATTCAAGACGGTGAATCCATAGAAAACGGAGGATATGATATGCTAAAGATTTTGAAACGCCTGAACCGGCGGGAATGGGTTCAGGCAGGGATCAGTTTGATTTTTATAGTGGCTCAGGTTTGGCTTGACTTGAAATTACCGGACTATATGTCCGAAATAACACGGCTGACCCAAACCCCGGGCAGTGATATGGCTGACATCTGGATTGCGGGGGGATATATGGTTTTATGCGCTCTTGGCAGCTTTGCAGCAGCGGTCGTCGTCGGGTTCTTTGCATCACGCATCGCCGCATCCTTTTCCATGAGACTGCGCAGCCTTCTTTTTAATCAAGTGGATTCCTTTTCCATGGAGGAAATCAGCAGGTTTTCCACTGCCAGTCTGATCACCCGTTCCACAAATGATGTGACGCAGATACAGGTTCTGATTACCATGGGTCTTCAGATGCTTGTCAAAGCACCGATTATGGCTGTTTGGGCAGTTACAAAAATTTCAGGGAAAGGGCTTGAGTGGACGGCAGCAACAGGAATTACTGTGCTCATTCTGGTAGTTATGATTGGGATTCTCATGTCGCTGGTACTGCCGAAGTTCAAGAAAATGCAAATTTTAACCGATAACCTGAATCGTGTTACCATGGAAAACTTATCGGGATTGCGTGTTGTCAGGGCATATAATGCCGAGGGGTATCAGGAAGATAAATTTGAAGAAGCCAACGGAGAACTGACTGCAGCCCAGCTTTATACCAGCAGGGGAATGGCCGTTATGCTTCCGGTGATGTATCTGCTGATGAGCGGGCTGACACTTGCGGTCTACTGGATTGGTGCCTACCTGATCAACGGAGCAGGCATTATGGATAAACTTACGATATTCTCCAATATGGTCGTTTTCTCCGCTTATGCAATGCAGATTATCATGTCCTTTATGATGGTAGTCATGCTCTTTGTGCTGCTTCCCAGGGCCGCAGTGTCCGCAAACCGTATTAACGAAGTCCTTGATACACAGACGTCCATGAGAGAAGGGACACTTACCGAGGGAATTCCGGGGCAGGAAGGAGAGATTACCTTCAAAAATGTCAGCTTCCGATATCCGGGTGCCGAGGATGATGTACTGCATGATATCAGCTTCTCTGTGAAAAAGGGTGAGACCGTGGCATTCATCGGCTCCACCGGCAGCGGAAAAAGTACACTGATTAATCTGGTCCCTCGTTTTATTGATGCAACAGAAGGCGATATTCTAGTGGGTGGTGTCAATGTGAAGGAGTATGCTCAAGAGGCACTGAATAATAAAATCGGTTATGTACCGCAGAAAGCAGTGATGTTCAAGGGTACTGTCAGTACCAATGTTGCCTTTGGCGACAGTGGTCTCGGCGAGACGTCCGAATCGGAAGTAAAACGGGCAGTACGAATTGCCCAAGGCTCTGATTTTGTTGAGAAGATGGAAGGTGAATATGAAGCAGAGATTGCCCAGGGAGGCTCCAATGTATCCGGCGGTCAGAAGCAGCGCCTGGCCATTGCAAGGGCAATTTGCCGGAATCCTGAAATTTATATTTTTGACGACAGCTTTTCCGCTCTGGATTATAAGACCGATCGAATGCTGCGCTTGGAACTGAAGCGAGAGACCTCCGGGGCAACAAGCATGATTGTTGCGCAGAGAATTGGAACCATTCTTGATGCCGATCAGATTATCGTATTGGAAGATGGCCGCATCGTAGGAAAGGGAACTCATCGGGAACTGCTGAGCTCCTGTGAGGTATACCGGGAAATCGCAATGTCACAGCTGAGTGAGGAGGAATTAGCAGTATGAGTGAAAGAAAAGAAACAAGACCTGCGGGCGGTCCAATGGGAGGACCGAGAGGAATGGCAGGCCCTGTTGAAAAACCAAAGAATTTTAAATCTACCATGATAAAACTGATGCGATACTGTAAAAGCTGGCTTCCTGCCATCGTAGTGGCTTTAATTGCGGCCATTGCAGGAACCATCTTTCAAATCGTTGGACCGGATCAACTAAAGAATCTGACGAATGTGATCAGCAAAGGACTGCCGGCGCTGGTAAACGGTGTTCCCGCTGCCGGAAACATTGATCTCGGTCAGGTGACGTCCATTGCATGGGTGCTTGTGTTTCTGTATGTGGGATCCATGATCCTCAACTTTATACAGGGCTATATCATGGCTACGGCCACACAAAAAATATCCCGGAAAATGCGTTCGGATATTTCACAGAAAATTAACCGTCTCCCTTTGAAGTATTTTGATAAAACAAGCCATGGAGATATTTTGAGCCGTGTAACCAATGACGTGGATGCCATCGGACAAACGCTGAACCAGAGCGTTGGGACGTTGATTACCTCTATAACCATGTTCGGGGGCTCGCTGATCATGATGTTCTATAATAACTGGATCTTGGCCGTAACCGCGGTAGCATCCAGTGCCATCGGTATTGTACTGATGATCCTGATCATGGGGAAATCTCAAAAATATTTTGTTGCGCAGCAGCGAGAACTGGGCAGCATCAACGGTCATATTGAGGAAATCTACACAGGTCATAATGTGGTGAAGGTATATAACGGAAGCAGAGGTGCCAAGAAGACTTTTGAAGAAATCAACGGAAAGCTTTATCAAAGCGCCTGGAAATCTCAGTTTTTATCTGGGCTGATGATGCCTCTCATGGGCTTTGTGGGAAATTTCGGCTATGTTGCAGTCTGCGTTGTGGGTGCGGTTCTGGCGGTAAAGGGCATCATCTCCTTTGGCGTCATTGTGGCCTTTATGCTCTATATCCGGCTGTTTACCCAGCCCTTGTCACAGGTAGCGCAGTCGCTGAACAATCTGCAGAGAACTGCAGCCGCCGGTGAGCGTGTCTTTGAGTTCCTGGGAGAAGAGGAACTGTGCGAAGAAACCGAAGAGCGCAAAGGATTCGAAACCGGAAAGAGCAAAGAACTAAAATCAATCCAGGGTGAAGTGGAATTCAAAAGTGTAAAATTCGGATACGTGCCTGAAAAAACCATCATCCATAACTTTTCAGCCAAAATTAAGGCGGGAGAGAAAGTTGCCATTGTGGGACCGACTGGTGCGGGCAAAACGACTATTGTGAATCTTCTCATGCGTTTTTATGATCTGGATTCCGGTGAAATCCTTCTGGACGGTACTCCCATCAGTCAGGTTCCCAGAGCCAACGTTCATGAACAGTTCAGCATGGTTCTCCAGGATACGTGGCTTTTTGAAGGAACCATTCGGGAGAATATCGTTTACAGCAAGGAGGGCGTTACAGCGGAGGAAGTGGCTGCAGCCTGCAAGACCGTGGGACTTCATCACTTTATCAAAACGCTGCCAGATGGATATGATACCGTTCTGAACGACAAAGCGAGCTTATCCGAGGGACAAAAGCAACTGATTACCATCGCCCGGGCTATGATACAGAATGCGCCGCTGCTTATTCTGGATGAAGCGACCAGTTCAGTAGATACCAGAACGGAACGAATGGTTCAGAAAGCAATGGATCAGCTTACAAAAGGAAGAACCTCATTCGTCATCGCCCATAGACTTTCTACCATAAAAAATGCAGATTTGATTCTGGTCATGAAGGACGGCGATATTATTGAAAGCGGAAACCATAAGGAGCTTCTTGAAAAGGGCGGTTTTTATGCAGAACTCTACAACAGCCAGTTTGAAGCCGCAGTATAATAGAACAGAACAGCCGGAGAGCTTCGGGTAATAAGAACACAAGAGCCTGGGCTTGGGCTGTCAAAAAGAAGCCCGAGTTTTGCTTCGGTCAAAAAAACACAGCAGCCGGACAATTGTTCCCGCTGCTGATTTTTATTTCTGCATAAGTGTTGAGAGGCGTAACCTGTTGATGTCAGTTTGTTTGAGGCGCAACCTTTTCATAGCAATTAATATGAGGGAAAACCTTTTGTCAGCAGTTACCATACGTTGACATGAGTAATGTGGAGAAAGCGCAATTTTTGATATTCATAATTTTCAATGGGATTATAGTCTACGTCATATGTATGGGCTGCCACAAGTACATTTGCAGGAGAAGGATCTTCTCCCACCTCTACAATTACTGGGTCATGACCGTAAGACCATCCGTTGAAAGAGATCTGCACCAGATCTCCGGGGACCACTTCGGAGATGTCTACCTCCACTGCGACGGGGCCGACGCCCTTATTTCTGACCAGGAATCGATATAGAAATTCCACACCGGTCCATGCAGGAGCCCGGTTGTTCAAGCTGTAGTAGTACCAGCCAAAGGTCGGCGTGGGATTCATTACACCAGAGCCGGCAAAAAGACATTGGGAGGCATAGTTCGTACAGTCTCCGCCAAGCTCCTCAAAATCATAGTACCTGGGATTGCGTCCATAAGCCCATTGATGAGCGTAGGCCACTGCTTTTGCCCGGTCATATTCTTTTTTTCGCATCTAATGTTCCTCCTTTCAGTGCAGTCTATGCTTCAATGATCAGACGTGTGCAGTATTGACATTTTCAATTCGTATGATATGATTGCCATCAGCAGACGAACACGAGTACAGCGTATTTCAATGAACTAACCAGTTATGCAATATATGATGTACTGGAATCATACAAGGAGGATTAGAATGTGTGATATTATTATTTTAGATATTGAATTTCAATTCGCAGAGCGGAAGGATGTCATCCACCCAGTGGTTTTAAAAGATTCTGAGTCTATGGTTTTGATAGATTGCGGTTATACTGGATTTCTTCCTGAGCTTGAACGTGCCATGAAAAAGAAAGGACTTCGCTGCTCCGATTTGACCCATGTTATAATTACGCATCAGGATCATGATCACATGGGAGCTTTGGCAGCGTTAAAGGAAAAATATCCCGAAATCAAGGTGGCAGCAAGTGAAGAAGAGGCACCTTATGTCTCAGGGCAAAGGAAGTCACTTCGTCTGGAACAGGCAGAGGCAATGCAGCCTCATCTGCCTGAAGCTCAAAAGCAGTTTGGACTTGTATTTACAAATATTCTTAGAAATGTTCAACCGGCGTCGGTAGACATGCTTGTGAAAGACGGAGATCTTCTTCCATGGTGCGGAGGATGTACTGTTATTGGAACACCGGGTCATACGCCAGGACACATTTCTCTCTTTGTAAACCGAAAAGAGGTCTTGATCACAGGCGACGCCGCAGCCCTTGAGAACGGTGAATTGGTCATTGCAAATCCGCAATTTACCTTAAATCTTGAGGAAGCAAATCGCTCTCTTGATAAAATTAAGGCTTACGGTGCAAAACAAATCATCTGTTACCATGGCGGCATCTATTTGCCGAAGGTCCGATAACTTGACGAAATAGGACAGACTGTTGTCATATTTGTATGGTATACTGAATCGATATGAAAAAGATGAGGAGGATGTTCTATGCGCGAATGCTCATGGCCGGGAAAAAATGAATTAATGAAACAATATCATGACAGGGAATGGTGTAAGCCGAGTCATGATGATGGATACATCTTTGAAATGCTGAATTTAGAAGGGGCTCAAGCCGGTCTGTCATGGAGCACCATCATCAATAAACGGGAAGAATACAAAAAAGCGTTCCGCAATTTTGATGTTGCATACTGTGCCAATTTAACCGATGAAGAGTTGGATCAAATCAAGGATCACTTTCAAATTATAAAAAATCGTATGAAAATAAGGGCAGTTAGAAATAATGCCCTTGCATTTCAAAAAGTCCAAAAGGAATTCGGAAGCTTTGCTGCTTTTTTATGGAGCTATGTGGACGGAAAACCTGTGATTAACCGCTGGGACAGCGAGGGGCAAATGCCGGCGCAGTCGCCCTTGTCAGAACAAATCAGCAAAGATCTGAAAAAAAGAGGTTTTCAATTTGTCGGACCCGTGATCATCTACTCTTTCCTGCAAGCAGTGGGCCTTGTGGACGATCACATTGCAGATTGCCCATATCATACCGATCATAGATCGTAATAGCTGCGCGTTTCAGGCAGGGGTTTTCCTGCTTATGATGAAAAGAGAAAACCCTGAATCTGATTATCCTGAATTACCGCAGCTTCTGAATTATCACAGCTTATGAATTACCGCAGTTCTTTATGAACTCGCAGCACCCGCATGGGGCAGGCCGATACACAGGCCGGGTCTTGATCCTGAGCTAGCAGATCCCTGCAGAAATCGCATTTACCTGCCTTGCCAAGTACCGAGAGAAACGTAATGGCATGATGCGGGCAGGCTCGTTCACATTTTCTGCATCCGGTGCATGTTTCATGCTGAATCATAACAATCCCGTTCTCGGGATTTTTTGTTATGGCTTCGGAAGGACATACTCCCAGACAGTGAGGATCATCGCAGTGCTTGCAGGTGTCAGATCTCCAGTAGGTATACACATCGGGAAGGATGACTTCCCCTGATTTTCCGTAGCTGTAACTGCCCCCCTCATATTCGGTGACTTTTCGAAAGAACTCTCCCAGCTTTAAATTGTTTTTATCCTTGCATGCAATCTGACAGGTCGCACAGCCGATGCAATATTTCTCCTTAAATTCAAAGGTCAATTGTATGCTCATCTTTTTCCTCCCTTGCGATTTGAACCAGACAGGTATGGGACGGATTTCCAAAGGCCAAAGGCGTTGGCCGATATTTTGTCAGCGTATTGATACAGCCCCGGGTATCGGTTCCGTTTTCATCGGGTGTCCACCATGCTCCTTGTGGAATGGATACGACACCGGGCATGACCCTGACGGTAACCTTAGCCGGAAGGCTTACGATTCCCCGTGAATTGAAAACCTTCACCCGATCACCGCTGCGGATCGATCGTACTTCCGCGTCCTGGGTATTGATCCAAACTGCATGGGGTTCCACTTCTTCCATGAGTTCAGAATTATCAAAGGTAGAGTGAACTCTGCGCTTCGTATGGTGACCGATGCATTGCAGCGGATATTCTTGGGTCAGTTTGTCTTCCGGACCTTCCCAGGCTAAGAGATACTGAGGTACCGCAGGAATATCGCTCTGTTGTTTTTCCCAGAGCGCCTTGGAAAAGATTTCAATCTTGCCGGAAGGTGTGGGAAATGGATTGTTTTCCGGGTCTGCAATTTGTGCTTCAAAGGCAATGCAAGGTCTTTCCTGTTCCCATCGATAGATTCCCAGCTGCTTGAACGTCTCATAATCAGGAAAACCCGGGTTCTTTTCCGCTGTCTTTTCAACCAGGTATCGGTGCCAGTCGGAGAGCGTTTTGCCTTCAGTGAACTGTTCTCGCAAGCCGAGTTTCCCGGCCAGATCACTGATCCAATCATATCCGTTGCGGCATTCCCCCTGGGGTTTGACCGCCTGATTCATGAAAAGAACAAAGTCATCCGGATCCCAGGGCTTGATGATATCATCCCGCTCATACATACTGTCCGAAGGAAGCAGAATGTCAGCAAATCTTGTACTGGGTGTAACGAAGTGATCGCTGGCCGCGATAAAGCGGACGAGCTGCTCGTTCTCCAGTATTTCTTTTGTACTGTTGATATCAGAATGCTGATTGATCAGGCAGTTGCCTCCCAGGTTCAGCATGAGTTTGATATTGGATTTAAGTCCGTCTGTGCCCCGCACGCTGTCTTGCGGTCCCATCTCTTTCCCCCGGAGGATGGCATCGGGCCAACAGAACATGGATATCTGTGCAGGATTGGGATTGACTGCAGGAATGGAGGCTACAAAATGATCCCGTGCCGCGTAGCCGCTGCCGGAAGCCCAGCCGCCGCTGATTCCCACATTGCCGGTCATGGCGGCCAGGACCGTTCCTCCCCGTACGATTTGCTCCCCGTAAGCATGGCGCTGGGGGCCAAGTCCTTGAATCAGAGCGCCGGGTTTCACTGTAGCATATTCCCGTGCAAGGGCAGTGATGGTTTCAGAAGGGATACCGGTGATCGACTGAGCCCAGGCTGGCGTCTTGGGAATCCCATTGGAACCCAGTCCAAGGACATAGCTTTTATAAGAATTGCCGTAAGGGATTCCCTCGGGCATGTGTTCTTCGTCGAAACCCAGACAGTATCGATCCAGAAACGGCTGATCCTGAAGGTTTTCTCTTATCATCACATAGGCCATAGCGTCGAACAGCGCATTGTCTGTGGTTGGGCGGATGGGTATCCACTGGTCGGCAAGGGTCGCTGCAGTTGCTGAATACATGGGATCAATGCAGATGATCTTCGTTCCAGATTCCCGAAGCTTCCTTAAATAATATGCAGTGTTGGTGCCGCTGATCATTTCAGCGGGATTCCAGCCCACAAGGATTACGAGCTTGGAATTTAAAATATCTTCTCTGC
>JARBUO010000065.1 GCA_029239605.1 Bacillota bacterium
GTTAGCGTTTCCTTTGCAGAAACAGGAGGCAATGAAACACAGGTGCCAGGAAGCGATGGCACACAAACGCAAGGCTTTATTGATATGCCTTCGAACTGGTCTGCGGTGCCGCTGGAAAACGCGGTGAAAAACGGACTCCTTTCGGGGTACGACACAGCCAAGGGAAAAGAAATCAGAGCCAATGGGAAGCTGACTCGGGGGGAAATGGCAGCTATGATCAACAGAGCCTTCGGGGCATCGGTGAAAGGCGACCTTGCCGGCTACGTTGACGTACCGGCGAGCAAGTGGTATGCACCGGAAATAGCAAAGGCCGCAGCCATGGGAACTTTTTCCGGCAATGGCGGAAAAATGAGGCCCGAAGCGCTGATCTCAAGAGAAGAAGCTTTTGTCGCTTTGGCCAGGGCATTTAAAATTGAAACGAAAAAAGCATCTGAATTACGATCCTATTTGGATGCAGAAGAGGTTTCAAGCTGGGCAGTTTCTGAAGTCGCAGGCCTGGCAGCCAAAGGGTATGTAGCCGGCTCAAACGGTAAACTATCCCCAAAAGCGAACATAACCAGAGCCGAATTTGCAAAGATAATGGACAATATCGTCAAGCAGTATATCACAGCAGCAGGAACCATTACCAATGTAGAAAATGGTACAGTTATTGTAAATGCACCGGGGGTAACCCTGAAAAACCTGACTGTTGCAGGGGATCTGATCCTTGCCGACGGAATCGGTGAGGGTGAGGTCAGCCTAGATGGAGTGACAGTAAAAGGGAACACCATCATCAGGGGCGGCGGACCGAACTCCATCGTCATAACGGGGAATTCCAGTCTTGGGCAGGTCATCATCAGCAAAACTGCCGGCGGAGGGATCAGCGTTAAAGTCTTAGGAAATGCCAGGGCCGATGAAGTGATGATCATGGATGGAAAGGTATTCCTGCAGGTGGCGGAAAAAGCAGGGATAACGTCACTATTGGTTTCAGTGCCGGACGCAGAGCTGAATATTTCCGGTACGCTTACTGACCTGAAGGCAGCAGCTGAGGCATCAGGACTGAAACTAACTGTTGCAAAAGGCGGGATGATCATTTCTGCTATACTGGATGCTTCTGCATCGGTGAAGAACGATGGAACGGTGAAAGCACTGGAATCCAATCATGCTGGAATCATCATTACCGGGAATGCCCCAGCATCGGTAACAGGCACCAATCCGCCTGCATCAATAAAACCCCCCGCATCTTCGTCCTCAGGCCATAAAGGCGGAAACCCAGGAGGCAAAGAAGATAAAGCAGATGAAAATCCTTTAAAAGTAAGCAGAACCGGTTATGAATTGCAGAACTATACCGTAAATTTCAAACCAGAGAATCCGGATGACATAAAAAGCAATATTCTGTTCTATTCCACGATGGGTGCCGTCAATATCAGCGAAGTGTACGAGACTCTGGATGATACGGAAGCTGCGGTTATGATCGACGAAAAACGCGCGCTGTCCATCGGTACAGGCAGCGACATTACGGCCAACTTGCCGGCGGATCTGGCATCGGCCAACGGACATATGTTTGATCAGGATGAGAAGTATGACTTTTACTATATCTACGTAGCATCCATTCCGAAGGAAGGTAAAGATCTGGTCATTACCAAAGCGGATATGATGATCCATCCGGAACGAGGACCTGCGGCCTTAACGTCCATTGGGGATGGTCCGGGGAAAGGAGCCGTTGTTCCGGCAGGGGGGGCAACTTCGGTTCACAGAACTTCCTCCACCTTTGTCCAGGCATACATAGACAATATGAAGATGAACTCACCGGAAATCAAAGATGTATTCAAACCGCGTCTTGCGGATTTCTCGGCGTCCTGGCAGGAGACAGAAGAACTCCTTTATGATGATTTCTACAATAACGGTGACAAGGAAGACTTTGAAAGCAACGGTTTGGAGCCTGTTTACATCCCGCTGGCACTGGACAATTATAAAAGCGTTGCCAATGAGCAGTACTTTGCGGACCTTGTAGAAAGCTGTCATATCGTATTCTTCTTCGGAGGCGCACAGCTCAGGCACACAAGAACGCTTTTAAATGATGACGGTTCTCTCTCAAAGGTGGGCAAGGCCATCCAGAATGTTCTTGCAAGAGGTGGAACCGTTGCCGGGTCCAGTGCCGGTTCTGCGGTGATGTCCGGATATTCTTATACGGACGGCGCCAACTATTCCTATGAGTGCATGTATTGGAATAAAACCGAATTTGTAGACTTTGGTGTCTACAATGGGGAAACAGATAAGGAGCCGGTCTCAGCGAAGAAAGGCAACAGTCTATATTACAAAAGTATCGGGGTCATCAAGCCTGCTGCAGGCAAAGATGCTTTGATGGATTCTCATTTTGATATTCGAGGTCGTTTGGGCAGACTTCTGGTAGCGCTGAGAGATACAGACAAAACAGGGCTTGCCATCGGACCGGATGAAGGAACCGGAATCAGAGTGAGAGAAAAGGCCGGAACCGTATTTGGACTGGCCGGCGTCTTCATTGTGGATGCTTCCGATGCGGTTTGGGGAGAGGGCACCGGCCCGTCTAATCCGCTGTCAGTAAAGGGAATTAAGCTCCATTATCTGACCGAGGGAGATACTTACAATTTCGAAACGGGCGTTGTTATTCCAAAAACAGGAAAAACAGAGGTCGTTTCTCCTGCAAAAGAAGTCTACAAGACGGTGGATGCATTCGGTCCGTATGAGACAAGTAAAACCGTCCTGCGCCTGGTAAACAGCGCCGACAAGTCTGTGACGGTGAAAGGGAAGAAATCACAGTATTCTGCCTTTGCAGATGGACCAACCTTCGATATAACATACACAAAGGCTGGGGAGACCTTTGCCTATGACTGCGGTGACAAGTATACGGGGCAAGGACTCGAAAAGCCTCTCGGAGAGTACTACAAAACAACCATCGCAAATCTCGTCATGGATGTTGCTCCCGGGCAGCATCTTCCCGTGGTAAAAACCATTACCAGCACAGAAGGAGAAGCAAACATCACATTCAACAATCCGCTGCGCCTGGGAACTACTACAGATGGTCCCATTGATCTTGCAGGAGGCAGCACTGCTGATTACGTCAAGGTAGAAGACAATGCCAAAAGCAGCAAAGCGCTGGCAGCAGGAAGTTCGTTTACCATTTCAGGCAATGTTCTGCATATCGCCCTGGCAGCCGGAAGCTTTGAAGAGGGAGATATCATACAGCTGACGGAAAAGGTAACAGATATTTACGGAGAAGCCGTGAATCAAGATATCAAGTACTGGTACAATGGTACAAAATGGGCTTCACTGCTTCAGGTAAAAGGGGTATCTTCCTCGAGTCAGAAGAATAATCGGGTATTTATAGAATTCAGCAATAATATTACCACCAACTATACTGATGCGGAAGATTATAACTACTTCATCGATCCTGCATCCTCGGCGGACTTTAAGTCTCAGCATGTGGTGGTGAAGGACAGTGAGGGCAATGTAAAAGCACTGGACAGTGCCAATTCCTTCTGGGTAGACTCCGAGTATCCTAAGAAAATCGTCATTGATCTAGATAATAAGCAGCCTTTCGAATCCGGTGATACGATTACCATTACAACGAAGATTAAGGATATCTATGGAGAAGGGATTGTCAAAGAGGTTACCTACTCCTATGATGGGGCTGACTGGGCACTCGTTACGTCAGAGTAAATTGAATCTGAAAAGAGGGTCGGCTGTTATAGCTGACCCTCTTTCCTATCAATACTTTGGGTTTCTTTGTGAAATGTAGTAAGTTAATAGAAATAAGTTGAGTTTTACTGATACAAGTTAAATTTCACTTAAATAAATAATTTATCAATTACCGCTGGTATATTTTTTTATTTTTTGATACGCCTGAGATTGGCTGATGCCCAATTCTTTTGCAATTTTATAAGAACTTCTCAGGTCGTGGTATTTCTCCAATATGATTCTTTTCTCCTCCGCTTCCAGCAGCTCCTTTAGGGTAGGTTTCTGAAAAGTCCCGTCCTCATTTGGGGGGGAGTTGGGGTTCTTTATCTGCTGCTCAGAGCCATTGTCTTCTGTTTGGTGCTGAGTACTGATGTATTCTGTTTGCAGCTCTGCTATGTTCCTGAGAACATTGTCAGGCAAATCTTCCTCTCCCAGAACGGAACTGTTTGAAGTGACGAAAAGCCGCTCCATTAGATTTTCAAGCTCCCGTATATTACCGGGCCAGCTATAGTTGATCAAGGTTGTTAAAAGCTCGACAGAAAGCTGTTTGCTCTCTTGGTATTTCTCAATGTTTCTGGCGAGGAAGAAATGGATAAGAGAAAAAATGTCATCCTTTCGGTCTCGCAGCGGCGGGATATGAATGGGAACCACGTTAAGACGGTAATACAAGTCTTCTCTGAATTTCTCTTCTGAGGCAAGCTTGCTTAAGTCTTTATTTGTAGCAGCAATCAGCCGGAAGTTGATTTTTCTTGGAACGGTTTCCCCTACGCGGATCACTGACTTTTCCTGGATGACATTCAGAAGCTTTGCCTGCATGTGCATGGGAAGGTCTCCGATTTCATTGAGCAGGATTGTCCCGCCGTTAGCCGCCTCGAAATATCCGGCTTTTCCATCTCCCTTCGCACCTGTGAAGGCTCCTTTCCCATATCCGAAAAATTCGGATTCGGCAAGACTCTCGGGCAAAGCGCAGCAGTTGACGTTGACCAGCCTGCCGCGGTAGAAGCTTGATCTGGAATGAATAAAGTTTGCCCAGAAATCTTTTCCTACACCGGTTTCTCCCTGCAGTAAAACATTGGCGTCGCTTTGGGCAGCCTTCATAGCAAGCGCCATAACCCGTTCCATTTCAGGACTTTTTGTCACCAGCTCATTGATGATTTTTTCCTTGCTGATGATTTCAAAGGTGTTGACGTTGATAAATTGATTTGCAAGAGCTTCCCTTTCGCCAACAAGTTCAAAATTCTTTTTGACGGACTCAATATCTCCTTTGATGGTTTCAACGAGTTTTCGATTCATTTCCAGCTTAAAATCACTGTAATCGATATCGATTCCAAGAACGCCCATGAGCAGGCATTTTGTATCTTTTCGTGCGCTGTAAACAGGAACACTGTAGGTGATCACCTCTTTGTGCAGATAAGGGTCAAAATAGGCTCGGGTAAAACCGCCCTCCTTGACGCGGATGGATTCAAAGTACCACCACTTTAGAAATGAATTTTCCTGAGTAAAGTCCCGGATATATGACATGTTGTGTTCGCAGATCTCCCACTTTCCCACATTTTCAATGCATACGCCCGCACCCAGTTCGTCCGGACCGAGCTGAGGCGTAGCTTCGGGAGTAAATTGGAAGTAGATCTGAGCGATGAGCATTTCTGATTTTGCAGATTCATATAGCAGTGATTTAAGCCAGTCACCCTGAAGCTCATAAATATAGTGTCGGTCTTCCTTGATTCGAAGCATATCGACGTCCGTCGAGAGCGCTTTGTTGATCCGTTTTGCAATATTGGATACCCGAATCCCAAAAGGAACCTCTTCTTTAAACATAGTGCACCTCAATCATAAAGTGTTGCTTATGCTGTTAAAAAACTTAGATATATTTGAAAACGATATGATACTATTATCCTTGCGGCAACGTCAGTATTAAATATACGGAAATCATATCAGACTTTAAAAAATCAGTCAATTCTTTCGCAATCAATGACTTGGTACGAAATTTGCTACTAATAATAAACTAAGCGATCACGAAATCAGCAACAATCATAAGGAGATATTATGGGGATCAAAGCAGACAAAATATTCTATAACGGCACGATTTATACGATGGACCCATCTTCCCGTGTTTTTTCAGCAATGGCAGTCAGCGGCGGAACGATTCTTGCGCTATCTGAACAGGAAACCGATTTGATGGAACATTACTGCCAGGAGGGTCATACCATTTTGGAAAATTTGAACGGAGGGGTTCTGTTACCGGGGTTTTTTGATACCCATATCCACGCTCCAGGGCTTGCATACGATATGCTTTTCAACGTAAACCTCTATCAGGCGCTTTCAAAGGACGAGACGCTGGATTTGATCCGGAACCATGTCAAACAACATCCGGAGGATGAGATCTATTACGGGCGAGGTATGAATTCGGGTTATTTTGATGGAGATGAGATGACCATAGGTCCAAGGAAAGAGCATCTTGACAGGATTTCCGCTGATAAACCGATTGTTATAGCAGACTTCGGAGGCAATTATCTTTGGATGAACTCCGCTGCCTTTCAAACATACGGAATCACTCCTGAGACAACTTGCCCTCAGGGGGGCGAAATTCCGCTGGACCCAAAGGATGGAACCTTGTGGGGGATTGTGAGAGGAGAAGCCAGAACCCTCGTGCCGTATCAGAATTTCAGCGAAGAGCAAAATTATCTGGCTGCGAAATGGTTTCAGGACCGGATGCTCTCCTATGGATATACCTCTGTGTTTTCCCTGAGGCCGCCGGGAACTGTTCGGCCCAGGACAACGCATTTCCCGTTGTTTGAGGCCCTGGACAAAAAAGGAGAGCTTTTTCTCAGGGTGCAGGGCGGCAGGGATATGGACCCAAACGGAGACGTGGACGAGCAGATTGAGATCATGAAAGCGGAACGTGCAAAACATAATTCGGATCAGATTCGCTTTACAACTGCTAAGTTCTTTCTTGACGGTTCCATCGAGGGCCTTGACGGCTGCCTTCTTCAGCCATACGGGAAAGCCGCCGGAAAGGGTGACGACTACAAAGGGGTATCCATCTGGGAAGAAGAAAAGCTTGCGGATGCATTTCAAAAGTGTCTGGAAACTGGCTTTCAAATCCACTGCCATTCCATTGGCGATGGTGCAGCAAATAAGGCATTGAATGCACTGGAACATGCAAAAAAACATCTTCCGGAAGGGGATTATAGAACGGTATTTACGCATTTGCAGCTGGTATCACCAGCCGATATCAAACGGATGAGGGCGCATGATATCATCGCAAACGTACAGACCTACTGGCACCTGAAATCTCCTGCTTTATATCATCAAATTGAAAAGCCTCTGCTAGGAGAGCGCGCAGAGAAGGAGTACCCCCTGCAGAGCCTGTTCCAAGAGGGGATTGTTGTAAGTGCCTCCTCAGACTATCCGGTTACACCGGATCCCAATCCTTTTTATGCCATTGAAGCGGGTGTCACAAGGAACCTGTATAATGCTGCAGCGTTTGGTGTCAAGGACATCACGAATATGGATGACCCTTTGTATTTATTGAACAAAGAAGAGCGGGTTTCTGTAAGCGATATGATAAGAGCATTCACAATCAATGGGGCTTATTCCGGATTTCAGGAGCAGATCACCGGAAGTTTGGAACCGGGTAAAGCAGCGGATTTTATTCAGGTCAGCGCTGACCCCTTTGAAATAAATCCCACTGAAATTGAGTTTATTACGGTGAAAAAAACCTACTTTAGATAGAAATGATCAGCCCTTTGGACAAAGGTGCAAAATTATTTGCGGGGTATCGCTTATTGGGAAAGGAAGTGGTAAAATATATATCTCTTAAAAAGTTTAAGAACATGGAAGAATAACGTGAATTTGTATTTGATCTGAAATTTTACCAATTTTGTATAAATTAGGGGTGACGGGGACCGACTGATTGCACATCTTACAAACAAAACCAATGATATAAAATCCCTGAGGATTTTATAAATAAATGATTTAGCCTCAGTTTACAAAGGAATACACGCCTGAACAGCGAAATTATTTGCCCCTGCAAACCGTGTGTTCCCTTGTAAACTGAGGCTATAAGGAGGCAAAAATGACAGAAGAAATGGTAGAAAAGAAAAAACGCAGGCTTTCTTTTCCTTCGGCATGGTTAATTACTTTTATTTTATTAATGATTGCTGCCGTGTTAACCTACATAATACCGGCAGGAGCGTATTCTACGCTGATTTACAATGATGAAACGGCAGCGTTTACCATCACGGCTCCCAGCGGAGAGGAAAGTGAAGTGCCTGCAACCCAGGAGACACTTGATCAGTATGGAATCAAGACGGATTTAAACAAACTGGTGGATGGCACCATCTGGAAACCCATTGCCATTCCGGGAAGCTATGAACAGGTAGAACCGCAGCATCAGAATTTTGTGGACGTGATTATGTCCATTGTTAACGGAATCTACGAAACCATCGATATTATGTTCTTTGTATTGATTTTGGGAGGCTGTCTGGGGATTTTGAATTATTCCGGCGCATTTACCGCCGGTATCGGTGCCCTGAGCAGGGTAACCCAGGGGAAAGAATATATCCTCATCGTAGCCATGACCTTCCTGATTTCTTTGGGCGGAACTACCTTTGGTATGGCCGAAGAGACAATGGCTCTCTATCCCGTGCTTGTTCCGGTATTTCTTGCTGCCAGATATGACGCGCTGGTCTGTGTGACTTCCATCTATATGGGTTCTACTGTCGGCTGTATGTTTTCCACTGTAAATCCTTTCTCAGCAGTTATCGCATCCAATACCGCAGGGGTTGATTTTACTTCCGGCATTTATTGGAGAATGCTGGGTCTGGTAGCGGGCCTTATCATCGTCATTGCCTATATCATCCGGTATGCAAACAAAGTGAAGAAGGACCCAACAAAATCAATCGTATACGATGAGCGATTCAAAATCGAGGCTGCGTTTCAGAACAAGCAGGAAGCTCAGCCTTTGAAACCAAGATATTCCATCGCTCTGATCGTTTTCCTTGCATGTTTTGCTGTCATGATCTATGGTGTAATCAATCTGGAATGGTGGTTCGGTGAGATGACCGCGGTCTTTATTGTAGGCGGAGTCATCATCGGTATTATTTTAGGATTGCCGGAGAAGGTTTTCTTCGAGGAATTTATTACCGGAGCATCTGCCCTGGTTGGCGTTGGCATGATCATCGGGTTTTCCAGAAGCGTAAATCTACTGCTGGAGAGCGGACGAATTCAGGATACCATACTCCAAGGCCTGATCAGCGGTGTTGGTGATATGAATCCTTATTTCTTCCTTGTGATTTTGATGTTCATCTTCATGATCCTGGGTTTCTTCATCAATTCCTCTTCGGCTCTTGCGGTACTGACCATTCCAATCATGGCGCCTCTTGCCGATGCGGTAGGACTTCCAAGAGAACTGGTTATTTCTGCATATATCTACGGACTGGGAATCATAACGGCAATATCGCCTTGCAGTCTTGCACTCATTACCTGTGAAATGGTTAAGGTGCCATATGTAAAATATGTGCGCTTCCTGATGCCGCTTCTTGGTTTACTGACCATTCTGGGTGTTATTATGCTGCTGCTTCAGGCATCTTTGGGATAAAATGAACCAAGGAAGAGCGCTGATTTAATGAATTGTGCGCAGATGGTCGCCAGTTTGGAAATGAATAAAGTGGGACTGCGCAGGAAACTCGAAAAGTGGGGCTGCGCAGTCCTTCGTCGAAATGGCTGAAATTAAGGGGAGAGACATGGATATCAAAAAAGAATTTGAAAAAAACCGGGAGCGATTTATTTCTGACTTGCAGGGATTGATCCGGATTCCAAGTGTGGCAACGGAAGCTGACGAAGAGTATCCTTTCGGGAAAGAAGTTCAAAGAGCATTTTCCTATATGCTTAACCTTGGGAAATCAATGGGTTTTG
This sequence comes from Bacillota bacterium, assembly GCA_029239605.1. GTDB lineage: Bacteria > Bacillota > Clostridia > Peptostreptococcales > Anaerovoracaceae > Anoxybacterium. The sequence continues at coordinate 9,616 of JARBUO010000065.1, forward strand.
AGGTGAAAAACGTGGATAACTACGGCGGACATATTGATTTTCCAGGCAGTGAAGAGGGAATCATGGCAGTTGTCGGTCATATCGATGTGGTTCCGGAGGGAGATGGCTGGACCTACGATCCGTTCGGAGGAACGATAGAGGACGACTGGATTGTCGGACGCGGAGCGCAGGATGACAAAGGCCCAACCATGGCGGGGCTTTACGCAATGAAAGTGCTCAAAGATTTGGGATTCCAGCCGAAAAAGACTGTGCGGCTGATATTGGGTCTGGACGAAGAAGCAAGCTGGGACGGAATGAGATATTATCTGCAGCATGAAAAAGCGCCGGATTTTGGTATTGTCCCTGATGCAGACTTTCCTCTGGTACAGTGTGAGAAAGGTTTGTTGCAGCTTAATCTAGTAAAAGAAAGTACGGAAGGAACCTCCTTAACGGGAACTGAGCGGATTGTTCTGGAACAAATTGAGGGCGGAACGGCTCCCAATGTTGTTGCGGGTCATGCAGAAATGGTGATTACGGGAACGGAGACGGAATTAGAGGAACTTTGCAGGAAAATTAATATAGTAGCGAAGCAAAAGGAATACGAAATAAAAGCAGTCTCTGAAGATGGAAGACTGAGCGTATCCGTCAGCGGCATCCCTGCACATGCGGCTGTACCGGAAAAAGGGAAGAACGCCATTTCCATGGCGATTGATTTGATACGAAACATTCGTTTTGCCAACGACGATGCGAATCACTTTGTGAATTTCTATAACGAAAAGATTGGATTTGTGCTTGACGGGAGCCGGATTGGTTGCAAACTGGAAGATGAACTTTCCGGAGCACTGACCTTTAATGTGGGAGGAGTTGTATTCAATTCAAGCGAGACAAGGATAACCGTTGACATCCGTTATCCCGTCACTGAATCGAAGGAATCCGTTTGTAACGGATTGGAGACAGCTGTAAAGGGCAGTGGATTCGTGCTGGAGGTCTTGGATCATATTCGATCAATTTATCAGGAATCAGACAATCCTGTGGTAAAGACGCTGGTGGAAACCTACCGCGAGATCAGCGGTGATACAGAATCGCAACCTTCTGTCATCGGAGGGGCAACCTTCGCCAGAGCAATTCCCAATTGTATGGCCTTCGGCGCTTTGTTTCCAGGCGATCCTGAACTGGAGCACCAGAAGGATGAAAAAGTGCAAATTTCACAGATGATCAAAGCGGGTTCGATTTATGCGGAAGCCATTTATCGGCTGACAAAATAGAGTACATGGTGTGCAGGCAGACGAAAAAAATCTGCCTGCATTTGTTTTGTTAAAAGAAAATATTAAATTATCCGTTTCCACTTTCATTATACCATATATAAGAATTGAAATGCAGACTATAAGTTGTGAGTTTTAGGTGCTATAATGCAATAATCCAATTCAGACGGAATCAAAAAGATAGAATGAATGAATCTGATTCTGTGAGCAAAACTATTGCTGTATTGAGAAAATGAGGGGTAAAAAAGGGGGCACGGTATGAGTAATCTTATTCTTGACTTTCAAGAGATTGACAAAACGCAAATCACGGCTGCCGGAGGAAAAGGTGCAAATCTCGGAGAACTCTCAAGGATGGAGGGCATTCACGTTCCGGAGGGTTTTTGTATTACCACAGAAGCTTACCATAGAGTCCTGCGTGAGACGACGTCAGCAGGGGAACTTCTGGAACAGTTAGCTTCACTAAAACAGGGTGACTGGGAACAAATAGGTGCGCTCAGCGCCAAGATTCGGATCGCCATTGAGGATGCGGGCATTCCTGAAGATATTCAGGAGGAAATCCTTCGAACGCTTTCACGGTTCGGTCCGAATCATGCCTATGCAGTACGGTCCAGCGCCACTGCCGAAGATTTACCGACGGCTTCCTTTGCGGGTCAGCAGGATACGTATCTAAACCTGGTCGGTATAGAGTCAATCTTAAAGCATATCAGTAAATGCTGGGCGTCCCTGTTTACCGAAAGGGCAGTAACTTATCGGATTCAGAATTGCTTCGACCACCGTACGGTACAACTGGCTGTGATTGTCCAGAAGATGGTCTGTCCGGAGTCGTCAGGTATCTTATTTACTGTCGATCCCGTTACATCCAATCGAACAATTGTATCGATTGATGCAGGCTTTGGCCTTGGAGAAGCGATGGTTTCCGGTATTGTCAGCGCAGATCTATATCAAGTCCGGGACGGCAACGTGATTGAAAAGAAAATCTCCTCTAAGAAGCGGGCTATTTCTGCCATGGAAAAGGGCGGTACCAAGGAATATGATCTTGAGCCGGAGCTGCAGAATCAGCAGGTGCTCACAGAACCACAGATCTTAGAACTGGCGAATCTGGGCAGAAGGATTGAAGCTTATTTCGGCTGTCCCCAGGACATCGAATGGTGCCTGGCAGACGGTACTTTTTCTATCTTACAGAGCAGACCCATCACTACGCTGTATCCCATTCCGGAAGCCAATGATCAGGAGAAGCATGTCTATGTATCTGTGGGTCATCAGCAAATGATGACCGATCCCCTGAGACCACTGGGAATGTCTGTTTTTGAGATGACCTCTTTTGGAACCAGATTTCGGGCCGGTGGGAGGCTTTTTGTTGATGTCGCTCCGATGCTTGCTGCTTCAGAAAGCAGAGGAGCTCTGCTACAGGCCATGGGACAACACGACCCCCTCATAAAAGATGCTCTGATTACCTTAATCGATCGGGGCGATTTTATCAAACCACTGGCAGATACCGAAAGTAAACCTGGCAATAAGGCCACTGCAGAGAGGAAAACTGGTAATATGGGTACGTCCGGTGTTTTCCAGAGTCAGCTTGAATCTGATCCTGAGATTGTTTCCGTGTTGATTCGCCGAAGCCGGGAATCCATTGAAATGTTGAGCCGCACTATTCGAGAAAAATCCGGAACCGCCCTCTTTGATTTTATTCGGGATGACATTCAAAAGCTCAAAAACGCGCTATTTGAACCGCAATCCATGGATGTGATCATGGCAGCATCGAATGCCGCCTCCTGGATTAACGAAAAGATGAAGGAATGGCTGGGTGAAAAAAATGCGGCGGATGTGCTTTCCCAATCCGTACCCAATAATATCACATCCGAAATGGGTCTTGGGCTTTTGGATCTTGCAGATACCCTTCGGCCTTACCCGGAAGTAATACAATATTTACAGCATGGAAACAGGGATCTATTCTATGATGAATTGTTAAAATACAAAGGAGGATATGAAGTTCGGGAGGCGATTTGCAATTATCTGGATCAATACGGGATGAGATGCGCAGGAGAAATTGATATTACTAGGACCAGGTGGAGCGAAAAACCGGAATTGCTTCTTTCCATGATGCTGAACAATCTGAAAAACTTTACATCAGGTGAAAGCAAACGGAGATTTGAGCGGGGGCTGAGGGAGGCACTGGAAAAAGAAAAAGAACTCATCGATCGTTTAAAACTTTTGCCAGGCGGGTACCAGAAAGTAGAAGAAACCAAGCGAGCAATCGACTTGCTTCGAACCTTTACGGGCTATCGGGAATATCCAAAATTTGAAATTGTACAGCGGTATTTCATTTATAAAAAAGCATTGCTGAAAGAGGCAGAGCGCCTTTTGGAATTGGGAGTTATTACAGAAATTGAGGATATCTACTACCTTACCTTTGAAGAGTTTGGTGAAGCAGTACGCACTGAAAAACTGGATCGTTCCGTAATACCGCAGAGAAAGGAGGAATTCAAGCACTTTGAGAGGCTAACACCGCCGCGCGTAATGACATCTGACGGCGAAATTATTACGGGTTCTTACCATCAGAAAGATCTCCCGGCAGGAGCAATTCCTGGCCTGGCAGTTTCCTCCGGGGTGGCAGAAGGCCGGGCGCGGGTGATCCTAAAGATGGAAGATGCCAATCTGGAAGCAGATGATATTCTTGTTACTTCCTTCACCGATCCCAGCTGGACGCCGTTGTTTGTAAATGTAAAGGCACTGATTACAGAGGTTGGAGGCTTGATGACCCATGGCGCTGTTATTGCGAGAGAGTATGGTTTGCCTGCAGTTGTAGGCGTTGAGGATGCGGTGAAGCTAATCAGGGATGGACAGCGGATTCGTGTAAACGGAACGGAAGGGTATGTAATGGTGATTTCTGATGACAAATAAAGAATTGCTTAATATTTTAAAAGAACGGTTTGAGAAAAACAAGCATCGGCATGAAAATCTTGAATGGGCAGAGGTTCAGAAACGACTGGAAGGGAATACTGAAAAATTCAGGACCCTCCTTGAAATGGAGCAAACCGGCGGCGAACCGGATGTCATTTCGCATGGCGAATTGACGGGAGAATACATTTTCTATGATTGCTCTGCTGAAAGCCCCTCGGGGCGGAGAAATGTCTGCTATGACGGTGCAGGTCAGGCAGAGCGAAATAAGAAAGGGGTATTTCCGGATGGAAATGCTGTTGATATGGCAGCGGCCATGGGTATTGAGCTTCTGACGGAACAACAATACCGTGAGCTCCAGAAATATGGGGTGTTCGATGGGAAAACATCCAGCTGGATAAAGACGCCTTCGGAGATCAGAAAACTTGGCGGTGCAGTTTTTGCAGACTTTCGCTACGGGCATGTATTTGTATACCATAACAGTGCACCATCATTCTATAGCAGCAGAGGATTTCGTGGGTGCTTAAGGGTATGACGAAATTCATGCGATTTAATGCAGCGGCAATAAAAAATGGATAAAAAATGTTCTTTCGCTTTTCCTCCAAATTTGGTATACTCTTTCATGGGTTTTCAAAATATGAAACCAGATTTGGTTTCATATTTTATTTTTTGAGGTGAATCCTACAAAGAAGGAGGATGGTTTCAGCAAATAAAAACATAAAATAATTTGACACGGTATTTAATCTAGGGAGGAAAAAACAAAATGAAACATTCTGATAAAATTGGACAGCCTAGAGATCAATTCAAATCCAGGCTGGGATTTATCATGGCGGCGGCAGGCTCAGCTGTCGGATTGGGTAGCATATGGAGATTTCCGTACGTTGTTGGAGAAAACGGTGGCGGTGCTTACATGATTATTTATATGCTTGCACTTATAATTATTGGTATACCGGTTATGGTGGCCGAATTTGTTATCGGTAGAAACAGCGGCAAGAATGCTGTTGATGCTTATGCGCACTATTCAAAAAAATATAAGATCGTCGGCGTTTTTTCAATGCTTGTCCCTTCCATTATTCTATCTTTTTACTGTGTTGTGGGTGGATGGGCGATTATGTATTTATATCTTACGCTTGCAGGGAAGCTCACCAATCTGACCCCAGAAGGATATACAAACATGTTTGCTGCATCTTCCAGCGATATGCTTCTGTCAGGTTTCTTTTTCCTGCTTTTCGGCGTGCTTGCCATATTGGTTGTCTGCAAGGGAATTTCACAGGGGATTGAGAAGGTCTGCTCCATTTTAATGCCGGCTCTTTTCATTATCATGGTTGTGCTCTCTATCCTTGGCTCTCTTCTGCCAGGCGGAATGGAAGGAATTAAATGGTATCTGATGCCTGACTTTTCAAAGGTAAACAGCAGAACTTTTGTAGATGCTGTTGGACAGGTCTTCTTTACCATGAGCCTTGGAATGGGGATTATGGTAACATATGCAAGTTACCTGAAAAAGGATGAGGATATGCCCAAAGCCGCTACGATCACAGTTGTTTTTGATACATTGGTGTCCGTCTTAGCTGGGTTTGCTATTTTCCCGGCAGTGTTTGCCTTTGGTCTGGCTCCGTCTTCTGGTCCTGGCCTTGTTTTTATCACGCTGCCCAACGTATTTGCTCATCTGCCCTTTGGAGTTGCAGCTGCAATCGGATTCTACCTGCTCTTAATCTTTGCAGCACTGCCATCCGCTATCAGCTTGCTGGAAGTTCCGGTATCCTACGTCATTGAAAAGTATCATATTGGCAGAGTGAAAGCTGCTGTCGGGGTAGGTTCTTTGATCATGCTCATCGGTATTCCAACGCTCTTGAGCTTTGGACCATGGAGTGATATTAAGGTGTTTGGTTATAACTTCTTTGATCTTTATGACTATGTGACCTCCAATATCGCATTACCGATCATCGGTCTGGCAGGGTCCTTAATCCTTGGTTTTACCTGGAGCAAGAAGGTGGTCATGGATGAAGTAACAAATCATGGCAGAATTAAGTTTGGACTGAAAAACATCTGGTACTTCTCCGTGAAGTATATCAGCCCGATCCTTTTGATCATCATTTTCATTACATCGATAGGAATGTTGAAGTCTGAGTTATAATCAATCATAAAGTATCCCTGGCTGGAGCGCTTTCTATAGCATTCCATGCCAGGGATTTTTTATCTGGCCGTAATTTTGGAAAATCTATTTTTCCGCAATTACAGCAGGAGAATGCAGCACACAATCTTAGATAAAATAGAAAGTTATTTGGAAAATGTAGTATAATAATTGCAGGAATCTACTATTGTGATGATGATACGGATTAAATGCCCCGCAAAATTTCGGCGTTAAGAAATTTGATGAGCTGAAAACGCAGATGGCACAATACTATAAAAAGTAAGATTTAATAAGCGTAAAAAACACCCTGAGGATTTAGGAAAGAGGGATGCACACCATGGACAAATTACCGCCAATAGAAAAAATATATGAGGCTTACAGCGCCATTGCTGATCGCCGCATTGCCATCAATGAGGATCACGCAGTTGTCATCTCATCCAGTGGAAGTAAAGAATATACCGTCTCATGGAATGGCAGCACCTATGCATCAAATGACAATGGAACCTACTGGCAAGGGTACCCGGGATATCCGGTGATCGCAGTTCTGATGCAACAGAAAAAACTGCCCTTGGATTTGAACATTGCTTCTAACTTTGCAGGTGTAAACTGGACTGAATTAAACACTCGATATAAGCGGGATTATTCAAAAGCTGCAGCGACAGTAATGGATAGTCTGCAATGCAGCGGTGATGAGAAAGAGCAGATCCAAGCCGAAGTGCTTCGCGTTTATGAGTCGATGAAGCTGCTGGATATTCAGGTGAAACGTGGTTCTTCGAACAAACCAAAAAAGGGATAGTCTTCTGTTCTTTGGCTGATAGCTATATCCCGATCAAATAGAGCAGGAATTCAGAAGTAATAAAACAGACTTCTTTCTATAAAGAGAATCAACAAGCTGGTTTGTTCTCAGGAAAGAGGTCTGCTTTTTTCTTGGGACTGTTAAGATTGAATTCAGTGATTTTCAGAAAAAAATAAGCCGATATTGCGCGTATTTAAAATAGATGCAATCTGTGATATTATATATAATATATAAGTTTTTTTCGGCAGGAGTATTGCTCCTGCTTTCTCACAATACAGAGAAAGTATGAAGGCAAAGGAGGTAATCAATGGCTCTGCATGTAGTAGATGAAGCAAAACGCTGCTTGAATTGTATAAAACCATTATGTCAGGAAAAGGGATGCCCTATCAAAACACCGATTCCTGAAATGATTCAAGCGTTCCTCGGGGGAGAAATCAACAAGGCTGGTGAAATGCTCTTTGAAAATAACCCGCTTTCCCTCATCTGTTCGTTGATCTGTGATCATGAAAAACAGTGTGAGGGTCACTGTGTGCTCAATCATAAAGGGATGCCAATTCATATCAGCAGCATAGAACATTATATTTCGGATAACTATCTTTCAAAATTGAAGACCGCTGCCGTTTCTCAAAAAAAGGGACGGATCGGTATCATCGGATCGGGGCCTGCGGGCCTTACAATTGCCATATTGCTTGCCCACCGAGGCTATCATATTACAATCTTTGAGGGAAAGGATAAAATCGGCGGTGTTTTGCGGTATGGCATTCCAGAGTTCCGCTTACCAAAGTCCATTCTCGACCGGTATGAAAATTTACTTGTGGACATGGGGATCAAGATACGGCCCAATACGTCCATCGGAACAGCCATCGGCGTGGATGAAATGATCCGAGATGGCTATGACGCTATCTTTATCGGTACCGGCATCTGGAAGCCAAACACACTGGGAATCAAAGGTGAGACTCTGGGAAATGTGCATTATGCCATCAACTATCTGTCAAACCCCGATGTATATCATCTTGGTGATACCGTTGCTGTTATCGGGGCTGGGAACGCGGCGATGGATGTAGCCAGAACGGCACTCCGGGAAGGGGCGCGTAAGGTAACTGTTTTTGCAAGAGGAAATAAGGCTGCCGCCAGTAAAAGGGAACTTGAATATGCCCAGATAGACGGCGTCAAATTTGAATATAATAAGGCCCCTGTTGAATTCGTGGATGAAGGTGTAATCCTGCAGGACATTGTAAGAGATGAAACCGGCACAGCTGTGTTCTTAGAGGGTACTCAGAAGCTTTACCGCGCGGACAGCACCATTATTTCCGTCAGTCAGGGACCGCGGAATCGTATCGTCTCCACAACAACCGGACTTGATGTGACGCAAAGAGGCCTGTTGGTAACAGACCAGAAGGGTGAGACCACGCGACCGGGAATCTATGCTGCGGGGGACATCGTATTCGGTGCCAAAACAGTCGTTGAAGCGGCGGCCTATTCGAAGCTCGTAGCAGATGCGATGGATGAATATGTGCAGAACAAAAACAGGAATCAGAAAAACAGCAGTGAAGAAAGACCATAAAAGTGCTGTACAGATCTCCTTCTGTCCCATTATTGCAACCATTTATCGTAGTGGGTTTCTCCAAGTACAGAGAGCCGCACCGGCATTTTGCTAGCACTGGTGCGGCTGTACCAAAATCAATACTTTAACTTATACTTTTCCAGAAATGGAACGATATATTGCTGATTATTTGTGATCATATGACCTAGGTTGGGAAGCAGAAGCGTTTCCGCTGACGGTACTAAGCGTGATAGTCTTTTGGCGGATGATTGTGAGTCGATGATCCAATCATTTTCTCCGCCGACATAGAGAACCGGCATGATCAGCCTATGCAATACTTCGTCTGGATGAACGGGAATTTCCTGAATTGGTTCGAAGTTTTCCAGGATCAGGTTCAAAAAGTCCAGCGCTTCTTTAGGAATATTCTGTTCTCCCAGAACGTCGGTATCCATCTGAATCGGGTCGCCTGATTGGCGTGTTTGCTCTGTGTTCTGAAGGAATTGAGAACGGATTTCAGAAAGACCGGCAGATGCAATTAAGATCAGCTGTGATACTTTCTCGGGAAATGCAGCAGCAAACTTGATGGCAAGCCAGCCTCCCAGGGAATTTCCAGCAATGGCTGCCTTCTCAAGACCAATTGCCTCCAGAACTTCCTTTAGCCAGAGCGAAAAGTCATCTGTGCTCAAATCCGGCCTGTATTCTTCGCTGTTCCCGGCTTCACCGATAATATCTACCGCGAAAACCCTGTAATTTTCAGAAAGTGCAGAAAGCTCAGGAAACCAGAATGCACTGTTGCTGCAAGAGCCGTGGAGCAGGACAATCGGCGGGTTCGATTCCTCTCCGGCTGTCAGCAGGAAGGTCTGTCCGTAGCTGGTTTCCACATAGCGCTGTTCAAAGGGAAAGTGGCTCAATACTTTGCCATAGTAGGCACGTATTTTGTCGCGGCCTTCTGTTGTTTTATATACACTTTTTTTCATGTCGTTAAACTCCTTTCAATTTTTCATAAACTTGGGAATCCTTCCCTATTATTTATTTTCGGGATGCTTGCTTTGCTGCTCCCAACGCATAATGCTTCTCATTCACCAGGCCTTCACTGCGATTCCCTAATCTCCTTATGTCAACGAGGCTATCGTATCCAGCATCACCGCCATAAATCCGATATCGCCCCACAGTGTAATCCGAACCATGTTTTCCCGCTCGATATATTGTGATTGAATGGAAGACTGCCCATATTCCGGCGGCTTTGCATTGGACGCGGCAGTCAGGGTATTCATGATACGGATGGCATCTTCTTTGCCATATGCAGCAATATCAATAACGGATGAGGCGATGACTTTACGATTTGGTTGTTTCCTTTCATCGTAAGCATTATCGCTGTTGCTCTGCATAAAAATGCTCAGATCATGACCTGTGACCCGCCAGCCCTTGCCGATTTTCGTCGCGCGCAGCTTTCCTTCTCTGATATACCGCTGGATTGTCTTGGGATGGATATCCAGCATTTCTGAAATCTGATCCACTGTATAGTAATCTTTCATTACAAATATCACTCCTTATTAATTCTTATAAAGTAATTATAGGTAATAATAAGGAATATGTCAAGAAATATTTCGCTTGAATTTTGCTTGGATTGGTTTTGTTCATTTTCACACTTAATTTTTAATTTCAAATCATTCTAAATGTTGTGTTCTGTTTTGCTTTCAGATATCAAAAATGCTAAGCTGTAACTAGTTCTTGCTAAATTACTTAAAAACATTGCAGAAAAGCGCACTGCAAAGTCTTCAACTGTATCAAAAGCGGCTGGAGCTGCATGATTGATAGGAGAATGAACCGGAGGGAAACATCATGAGGTATCTCACAAAAGACTGGTATGAGATCTGTCAGAAGACTGGACTACATTACGGAATGAGAGTGCATCGAGGGGCTGGTGTATTCAGCGAAATGCTGTACCAACGGCTCTATCGGAGAAAAGAGAAAGAGTATATTCAATCGGAGCGTGAAGTTTATAATTTTGATCCCCGCTATTTTCTAAGACAGGACGGGAGTGCGTTTGTGCCGGCGGATAAGCTCATGCGCGGTGAGGAAATAGAGGAGGAGGACATCGTTATTTACCAAATGCCAGAGGAAGAAAAGGAACGGACCCAGAAAATGATTGAAGCGTATGACCAACGTCCCCCTTTTGATGAGGAGAAATGCAAACAAGCGTTTCGGGTGATGCAGGAAACCTCCAGAATGGAGGAAGCGGAAGAAAGAATTCCGGTTGAGATACTAAGACAAGTCGCTGATATGAGAGTGTTCTGCCTTGGTTATTGTTCGAAAGAGATTAAGGTTCAGCTGGAACGGGTCAGCAGGGCGAACTACAAAATAGTGAAGCTTGCTTCTGAGGCGAATGCAAAAGCACAGAAGGCAGAGGATATCTCCGAGAGCATCAGAAAAATTCATAATTTTCATGACAGCATTATCCTGGAGATCAGCGGCAGCAGTGGATTTGAGAATCGTTGGGATCAGTTCGTGATTCGAATGGATCCTCGGGGGAGCTTTACAGAATGTAAAAAAGTTACATTTCGAAACGCTGACATCATAAAGCAGGAATCAAATATTGCCGGCAGCAGCTGGCTTTACTGTGAGTTATACCGCATTGAAAAGGGGTACGAGGTTCATGTGCTTTTTTGGGGAGAAGGAATGCCAGAGTTGATTCTTAGCTGCAGCGACATCCTGATGGAAATAGAATGAAAGAGGGCGATGTGTATGTTGGAGCGAACACAAGAGGAATTTATAAATAGGATTGCAGCGGATGGTACCATGGAATTCAGCCGGAGCATCATTGAAGGGGTTGAAATTAAGCTGTGCAGAAATGATCCGCATATTTACAAGCACCATGTTCATAATGAGATGTCTTTAGGGTATATTTTAGAAGGATCGACGGAATTAACGCTGAATGACAGGACCATTCGATATCAGGCAGGTGATGGAGTCTTGATTCCTCCGCTGATGACCCATCGGTGCGCACCCAATGATATCAAGCATTGGGCATACATCATGCTTTTTATTGATCCTGACTATTATGGTGATGTAGTGCGGTTTCATCAGGCCAGAAAGCTGAAGCTCGACGAGATCGAAAAACTGAAGGGATTCATTGAACAGCTGCTGTTTGAGGAAAATGGTAATGCGCTGGAGACCATCCTGATTGAGCTTCTGCTTGCGTTTGCTGAAATAGATAACACAGATACGACCGCGGAAGGTACTGATGAAAAAATCAGTGCGATTCACGATTATCTGATTGATCATGTCAGGGAAGCTGTTTCTCTGGAAGAACTTGAGCAGCTGTCAGGATTGAATAAATTTGCAATCATCAGGAATTTTAAGAAAATCTACGTTGCCACACCTGCGGCATATCATCTTCAATATCGAGTTGCTGAAGCGAAACGGTTATTAAAAGAAGGGGTTGACGTTTTTGATATCTGTGAGGAATTGAAGTTCTATGACCAGGCTCATCTGATCAGGGAGTTTAAGAAAATGTACGGAGTGACACCCGGCTCCTATTTGGGGCAGCTGAATGATTAGAAACATTATTTTCATTTCAGTAGATTCTGAGACTCCGTTTTTTGCGGTTCACGGCTGTAATTTGATCATCGCCATTCAGGTGCTTTTTGCAAAGAGAGCGGCGATGATCACAGCGATATGCGGAATTACAAACTGGGTCGGGCGAACAGTGGGTTTCCTACTTTGATGTTAAACCATGAAATGTATGATAAAGAACACTGCAAGGACATACATAACCGGATGAACTTCTTTCCCCCTGCCGGTGATTAGTTTTATAACGGAATAGCCGACAAAGCCGAAAGCGATTCCCTGGGCGATACTAAAGGTCAGAGGCATCAGGATAATCGTAAGAAATGCGGGGAGAGCTTCCGTAAAATCGTCAAATTTGATACTTACCACTTCACCTAACATCAATATCCCGACGATAACCAAGACGGGAGCGGTTGCCTGTGTCGGAATTAATAAGAAAAATGGTGCGAAGAACAATGTAAGCAGATAAAGAATTCCGGTGGTTACGGCGGTAAGACCTGTTCTGCCGCCCTCAGAAACACCGGTTGCACTTTCAATATAAGTGGTGACCGTGGACGTTCCTAAAACGGATCCGGCCGTGGCGGCGATAGAATCGCAAATCAAGGCTTTATCGAGATTTTTTATCTTTCCGTCTTTGCCTACCAATTTGGCTTTTCTGGACACGCCGATCAAAGTTCCGATATTATCAAACAGGTCAACGATTGTAATGGAAAATATTACAGCAAACAATCCATAACTAAATACACCCTTAATATCCAGCTTTCCGAAGGTTTCTGCAGGGACAGGAGGGATAATATTGAAAAAATCGCCGATGCCGGCAGGCACTTTTGTAATTCCCATAAACATCCCGATCACGGTAGTTACCAGAATACCGATAAGAAGACCTCCCTTTATCTTTTTTGCGTAAAGCAGACTCGATAGGGCAAGGCCAATTAAAAACAAAACAACGCCGGGGGTTTTTAAATCTCCCAAGCCAACAAAGTTAGACTGATCCGCTACGATAACTCCGGCATTTTTAAAGCCGATAAATGCGATAAAAAGACCGATGCCGACGCCAATTGATATTTTAAGGCATTCAGGAACACAGTCAATAATTAATTGTCTTACTTTCGTCACGGTCAGGATGATAAAAACGATGCCGGAGAGAAACACAGCACCCAAAGCGGTCTGCCAGCTTAAGCCCATCGCGCCGCAGACCGTGTAAGCAAAGAAAGCGCTTAAGCCCAAGCCGGGAGCCACGACCACCGGGAAGTTAGCGTACAGCCCCATAAGAATGGTCGCAAAAGTCGTTGAGATTATGACGGCGGCAATTGCGCTGTCTCTCGGCATCCCTGCGTCGCCTAACATGCTGGGAACTACCGCCAGAATATAGACGGAAGCGATAAACGTTGTAATACCTGCTATAATTTCAGTTTTTACTGTGGTTCCATTTTCGGATAGTTTAAAAAACTTATCCAGACTGCTGGTTGAACCAGTTGTAACGTTGTTGGACATTAAAATTTACCTCCATATTTACAAGCTAAAAATTCGTGTAACCCTAAAACGGAGAATCATCAGGAATAACTTGTCCTGTCTCTCTGAAAACTCCTCCTCCTGTAATTCTCCCCGTAACATAATACCATGGTCTTTTCCATATTCAAATAAATTTCGAAATACGCATTCCAATTTTTTCGATTAATATGCAGGAACCGCTCCTTAAGAGCATGAAAAAATCATCACTATAATATTTGATTATGAAGAATTCATTCTGTATCAATTTCGTACAATACAACTCCTTAGGAATCTGGTAATCTTATTGTAGTAAAGAGAAGGAGTTTTGTTATGAATAAGCTAAAATTAATTACAGTTATGGTCATCTGGGGAAGCATCGGTGTCTTTGCAAGGTCCATTCCCCTGTCAGCACTAAGTCTGGCTTTTCTTCGGGCGTTGATTGCTTTGCCGATCCTGTTTGTTGTGATGAAAATAAAGCGGCCTGACCGGAAGCCATGGAATCAATTCCTTCCTTATATTTTTTCGGGCGTGCTCCTTGGGTTTGGATGGCTTACTCTGTTTTACGGGTTTCAGCATACCAGCATTTCTTCTGCGGTGATCATCTACAATATGTGCCCTGTATATGTTATGATCCTTGCTCCAATGGTGCTGAAGGAGCGAATTACAAGGATGCAGGCTGCAGTGATCTGTATCTCTTTTTTAGGACTTTTTTTAATTGTAGGACAGAATTCATCCGAAGGCTATGGAACCATGGGGATGGCACTGAGTGCTGTTTCAGGAATGCTCTATGCAGCCATCGTACTCATCAACCGCAGCATAAAGGTTCGGGTGGATAATCATACCGCAACCTTTGTGCAGATTCTCGCTGCAATGCTGATACTTCTGCCCTTTGTACTGATGGAAGGCAGTCTTTTCAATGGTACGACACTGGATGCGAGAGGAGTAACCTATACTGTGCTTCTTGGCGTACTCCATACAGGTGTTGCCTATACTCTTTTCTTTTCCCTTTGCGCACACATGAAATCTGTAGAAATTGTACCCTACAGCTTTTTGGAGCCTCTTTTCGGGATCCTATTCAGTGTGCTTTTGCTCGGTGAGATTCTGACACTTCCGCAGATTGCAGGAGGAATTCTGATTTTAGGCTCCAATTTTGTTGGGGAGCGGTGGAAGAGCAAGGCTGCTTCTGCTGCGGAAGCAGGAACTGATCTCTCCGCCCCAAGTACAGCTGATTCTGATCAGTAGCCGCTGCATACTCACCTAAGAGCCTTAGGATACTTCTGCAGACCATGTTTCGTACAATAAAGATACAGATCTCCTCGGCTCATCATCATGGGAATCCGCATCCGCACTTCCGCACTCTGCTCAGGATACAGGCGGATCAGCAGCGCTCTGTCGTAGGACACGTAGGCAGCGAAGGAAATATAGTGGTCCTTCCGCATCTCATGCTCAATGGAGATGAAGTGATCCAGATCCATATCCTCGGCAGAAATTTTGTGGTTCTCATCATGAGGCACCGGCTTCAGTGGTTTTAGTTTTCGTCCGCAGCAGGAAACGGAAGCGCTGCCGGTACTGGTCAGAATATTATTGCAGGCAGGGCAGACATAGAAGAGTGTTCGATCAATCTTCCCAACGTCAGGAAGATTCAAGTCAAGTTTACCCTCCAGCATCTTCTGGATGTCCGCTCCCAGAACCGCTGCAAGATCAGACCAGAGGGAGACATCCGGGCAGCCTAAGCCGCACTCCCATTTGGAGATGGTTTTATTGCTCACATTCAACTGATCAGCCAGCTGCTGCTGGGTCAGACCTTTTTCTTTTCTTAATTGGAAGATAAAATGGCCTACCTTGGCACAATCCATTTCAATCACCTCATTTTCTAACAGCACCTCATTCCCTTTGATCTCTTCGAATTTTTATACGAGTCAAAGGCAATGTGATGGATATATTCTAACACTGGATTCGATCACAGCGATTTCTTTAACGACTGATTCACAATGTGGTTTTTCAGTGCGCCCTAATTACTGATCACAGATATCTTGCAATGACCTGAACCAGACGCGACGGCAGCTGCGACAGATCTGTGATATCTAAAAAGCGTTCCTGGCCGTAAATGTCACAGATCATTTCCTTGTCCTGGCCGATGGCTGCTGCGAGAAACAGAATGCCTTTTCGGCTGTATTCGCTCAGCACACCTTTCATATCCTCTATGGCTTTCTCGCCGGTATAGTCTGGCATAGCTTTTGGCTGACCGTCGCTGATGCTGATGAGAAGCTTTGTTTTTTGGGGCGCTGCTGACAGTTTTTCTGACAGGATACGAAGTGCCATACCATCCCGGTTATTGCTCCGACCTTGCATATCCATCAGGCTGTACTTGTCGTTCAAACCGGGGTTTTCCCACTCAATATAAGAGTAAAGGGACATCCGTTCCAGCGGTGAACGATCAGCCGTATCTCCACAGATGATCGTGGGAATTCTGCAGTCTTTGCAAAACTCGTAGACCGCAACGGCTGCTTCCTTCGCCGCCTCCAGTCTGCCAAAGGCGCTCATGGAAGCAGACTCGTCAATGCGCAGCGCTACCGCAAGGGAAGGATCTTCATCGGGAGGAGACTTCCGGGAAAAATACC
The DNA here is from genome assembly GCA_029239605.1 of Bacillota bacterium. GTDB lineage: Bacteria > Bacillota > Clostridia > Peptostreptococcales > Anaerovoracaceae > Anoxybacterium. The sequence continues at coordinate 25,907 of JARBUO010000065.1, forward strand.
GGAAATCAGGGGATGCTGCTTTCTCAGCATGGAATCTGGTGCCGTATAGCCTGGACTTTGAAATCTCCGCAGAAACTTCGTGTTCCAGCAGGGGAGTGGTTTTCCGTACCAGCTCCCGGATGACGGGCATGATTCTCGATTCAATGTCACGATATTCCCGATGTTGGGCCAGGGTGGATTCCGGTCTGTGAACAATCAGATTCACTTTTTCATGAGCAGAACCCTTTACCATTTCACGGGCTTGCTGGTTCAGATGTTTTCGAAAGTCCTTCTTCTCCTGTTCCCAGTCTTTGTTTTCCTTATTTTTCAGTTCATGATAGATGGGCGTTCCATCCTCTCCTTTATCACCACTTTCCGTATCCATTGTGGTTTCAGAGCTTATATCAGAGTGTCCTTCACTGTCTGCTGACTTTCTGAGGGCGACGGAAGGGATGTCTGCGAGAGACTGTTCTGCTCCTTCTGTTTCAACTGTTCCCTCCGTATGAATTTCCATGACTTCTCCGTTGCTTTCGATGAAACGTGCTGACAGAGCTTCCAGCTCTGTCAGCAGCTCCTGCTTTGACAATGCCTGTTCCAGGATCAGGATTTCATCAGGGTCTGTGGTGATTTTATAGATCACCTTGTGGTACAGAGCGTTGATGGCTTCCGTACTCTGCAGGACAGCATCCACCCAGAAGAAATAGGAACGCATCCCAGAGGCGCCCTTGATGGCGTTTGCTTTTGCAGTTTGATCAAGCAATACTATAACACGTGCAAAGGTTAGCAGCAAGTCCTGATCGGCACACCCGGTTTTGGCCGCGGCGCGTTTCATCATGACTGGAATCTCAGGTAAATCCATTTTTTCACTGTGCTGCACCCGATCCCGAAGGGCTTCGTTCAGCGGGCGGCAGCCATTGTAGCCGCGGTTTGTTGTTATGACCGCAATAAAATCCGGATGGCGGCGTACGATACGGGTAGGTAAATTGATGCTGCCATCCTGTTCCAACGCTGAGTTCAGCGCCATGAGCACCGCCGCATCCCGTATTACAGTTGGCTCCTGAATTTCCAGCAGCCAACCGTTTTCATACGCCCTGACAATCTCCGAGGGGTAGTATTGGTAGGAAACTGTATTTGCATTGGCATCGGTTTTGTTTTTGAATTCAGTATTGAGTTCATTCTCAGGAAGGACCGGAAGGATGGAACCAAGCACGTCGGATTTGTCCATGTCAGCGAAGCAGGTAACCTTTGTATAGGGAAGGCCGAAGTTGGCGGAGAGCGCCTTTGCAAGTTGCGTTTTCCCCGAACCAGCATCCCCTTCCAGCAGGATTGTGGTAATTTTCATTTCATCCCGATTCCAGTTTCGCTTCACCTCGGAGCAGATGCGCCGTTCAGCTTCACTTTCAATATGCGTAGGTGGTTTTTGCCAAACTAGTTTTTTCTCTTCTTCTGTCAGCCGTCTGGCAGGAGACAGAAGCCATTGCTGTTCCATCTTCATCTAACTCCATTTCTTTAAGTTCAATACAATCCAATAGGATATGATTTCTTTGATTTAATAATATTCCATTTCTTCTAAGATCCGGGACAGTACCCGGAGCCGTTCCCCGGTCAGTTCACCAAGATCGCTGAGCGACTGTGAGAATTTCTTTATGTCTCCATTAATATCAGGATTTTCAATGCAGACCGAGACCGGCATGACGCCGCCCTGTACACCTACGCGTTCCACGGTCGGTTTCTCCGGATCGTAGAGTAGGGGAAGCCGGTATGCTTCCCGGAAGTGCAGCATGGTGCGGCTTAAAAAAATCATCAGATCCATTACCTGATGAATGGGAAGTTCTGCACTGATTTCCAGATTGCCGTCTGCTGTTTCTTTCCAGATTTGCGCAGCGATCGGTGTATTTTTATTGCCCTCCTGTGTGGGGGCCCCTAATGTCAGCCGCTTGACGTTAGAACGATAGGCGTCCCGCCCGTCGATCCGGTTATATTGATCCGCAGCCATTACAATATTTTCATTCATTATTGTGCTCTCATTCCTTTCAATATTCTCGTTTACTTTCATATCCTCATTCATTTCCATATCTTCTTTGCATTCGGATCTTCCGCAAGGCACTGCTCTCGCAGCTCCTCCAGCTTGGCCTTGTGATTATCAGAAGGATTATCATATTTCAGGACCTTCACCACGGAAAGGTCGAAGCTTTCTTTGCCGTAAAGATTCCAAAGTTCTTGGAGCCTCTTGTTGGGATGTGTCTTTCCTGTGAGTTTTACGTTGGTACTGTTAAAGTCAGCTTTTGTATCATTTGATATCCCCAGAAACGTTTCGTTCGTTACTGTGCAGCGGAAAGAGATTACCCCCATTTCCGGCCGTCTGTTTTTATACTCTTCAAGGAGTTCTTTTTTTCGTTTCATGTCCATAGTGTTCACCTCGTTTTTATTGTATATGCTGAATGTGAGAAAAACAATCTACGCTCCGTAGAGTCTACGATAATATAAAATCGAAAACTAAAAAAACGCCGATTCTTTGCACTTTTTGAATAGAAAGTATTAAAATCTGTGCTTTTTCAATATGCATTGACTTGACTTAGCTCAGTACGGTAATATGAATGGAACAGGTCATAATCAATTTTTGGGAGGAGATTTAATGATGGAGGGGATTTGGCAGAAGGATTCTTATACTTCACGAAATACAGATAGACTGCAAAAAAAGGATTGACCTAGAGTGAACTCTAAGCGATATAATTCTATTAATAACAAATTCTATCTGCAGAGTTCGCAGAACAGTATCGGCAGATATGGATCAAAGAACAGGAGTGAAGTGATGGAAAAGTCAAAGGTTTACTTTACAGATTTTAGAACGATGGCCTTCGGAGATGGACTGCCGGTAAAGCTGAAAAAGCTGATCAAAGAGGCTGGCATAGGCCAGATCGATATGAACGGAAAGTTTGTTGCGATTAAGATGCATTTCGGTGAGCTGGGGAATGTGAGCTTTCTTCGGCCCAATTATGCAAAAGCCGTAGCTGATGTTGTGAAAGAACTTGGCGGAAAGCCATTTTTGACGGACTGCAATACCATGTACCCTGGAAGCAGAAAGAATGCTTTGGAGCACTTAGAATGTGCATGGGAGAATGGGTTCTCTCCTTTGTCGGTAGGATGTCCAATATTAATCGGAGACGGTTTGAAAGGTACCGATGATATTGAGGTACCTGTTGCAGGGGGCGAGTATGTAAAAAGTGCAAAAATTGGCAGGGCTGTTATGGATGCAGATGTTTTTATCAGTCTGACTCACTTTAAAGGACATGAAATGACAGGCTTTGGCGGGGCGATCAAAAACATAGGCATGGGATGCGGTTCCCGTGCAGGAAAAAAGGAACAGCACAGCAGCGGAAAACCATATATTGCTCCGGATCTGTGCAGAGCCTGCATGAAATGTCAGAAAGAATGTGCCAACGAAGGACTGGTATTCGATCAGGAGCATAAGAAGATGACAGTGGATCAGGATCATTGTGTAGGCTGCGGCCGTTGTCTTGGTGCATGCAACTTCGATGCCATTGCGTTTGACAATGATGAGGCGAATGAACTTCTGAACCGCCGAATGGCTGAGTATACAAAAGCAGTCGTTGACGGTCGGCCTAATTTTCATATTTCATTAGTAATGGATGTGTCGCCCAACTGCGACTGCCACGGAGAAAATGACGCTCCCATTCTGCCAGACTTGGGAATGTTCGCTTCATTTGATCCTTTGGCACTGGATCAGGCCTGCGTTGATGCTTGTCTGAAGGCTGCACCCCTGCCCGGCAGCCAGTTGGCTGACAACCTGGCAAAGAAGGGGTTTGTTGACCACCATGATCACTTTATCAATTCCTCTCCGGAATCAGAGTGGCAAAGCTGTATGGACCAGGCAGAGAAAATCGGTTTGGGAACACGGGACTATGAGCTCATTTCTGTGCTGCAGACCCATTCCCATCACTGACAGGATTTCTTTTAACCTCGCAAATCAATAGGATACATGTAAACTTGGTAATTAGTATTTCCTAATGAAAGACCCACTGTGTCAAACAGGAAAAATCAAGCATATGACGCTTATCAATGAGTTATTGGTGGCGTCATTTTTTCTGCTTAAAATTCTCTGCAGAAAATCATGTCGAAATCGGAAAATGGAAGATTGTACTAAAAAACCAGTTGGATTATAATAGAGATAATTTGTCTTATTAATATGGATGAATAACAGAGAAATCAATGAAATTACACTGCGATACTTTTGCTTATGACAATATAAGGAGAGGAGTAATATGATAAAAGCAATTGTACTGGATGACGAATTGGCTGCAGGGAAATGGCTAAGCATGAAGCTAAAGGAAACCGGTCGTGTAGAAGTGTTTTGCACCTTACAAAACCCTCTTGAATTAACAGAGAACTTAAATAAAAATCATATTGATGTGGTATTTCTGGATATTGAAATGCCTGAGATTTCAGGAATAGAACTTGCACTACAGTTGAGCATGAAAGAAAATGCACCGGAGATAATTTTCGTGACAGCGTACGATCGCTATGCACTGGAAGCGTTTCGTGCAGATGCCCTTGACTATCTGGTAAAACCGGTAATTGAGAGAGACCTGGAGCGTGTTTTGGCAAAACTTGAGAAAAGGCTGAAAAGTCATACCAATGTTACGGAAAGGCCTCAGCCTGCAATCGAGAAGCGCTGCTTTTCCATATCCGATGTCAACCTGAATTTTCCAACTGCTAAGTGTGAGGAACTATTTCTATACATGCTGCTGAAGAACAAACAGTCGGTTTCCAAGTGGGAGATTATCGAGGACTTATGGCCAGGGAAAGGGTTGGGCAAGGGAGAAGCAAATATCCGCACAACAGCATTTCGCTTAAATCAGGTGCTGGACAAGCAGGGGCTTGATTTACGCGTGAAATCAACAAAAGGATATTACCACTTTTCTTCTGTTTTTAACAAAAACGAAGTCGTTGCTGTTAGACCTTTTCCTATGACAGAAGATTTGCAGCATATAGAAGCCTCTGCTGTGGAAATTCTAAGGCAACATAATTTTCTTAAAATCATGGAAGAAAAGGACTATCTTTGGGCTATCATGCTGAAGGAGCATGAAAGTGCTTATTATAAATGGGCCATGGATTTGATTGAGCACTACCGTGATCCGGAACCTTTGTGCCTTCAGGCTCTGTGCTATTTACAGGAACAATTTCCATGGAAAGAATCTCTTCTAGCAGAAATTTTACCGCTGATGATGAAACTGGAGGGAGCCGTTGCGCTGAGACGCTTTTTTCAGCACCAGGAGGAGGAGCGTTCTCAAACCGGAATCAAACTTAGCCAGACAATCCAAGCTCTCTACGATAACCTGCTCTTAAATAGCCCTCAATACAAAGAAAAATTGTAGAGAAACGGCAAATTATGTCGTAAAAAATCGAGTTTGTAATTTTTTTGTAACTTTTTGCAGATAAAATGAATCATTAAACCCAAATAAAAGGAATGATGATTGAGATCATTCCGGCAGGCAGGACTTTTACACTTGAATTTATGATTAGGGGGTAAAAAATGATTCAAAGAATGCAACACAAATTAACGGCAGTTTTACTGATCATTGCACTGACAGTAAGTATGCTGCCCGGGATGGCACAGGAAGTCTGGGCTGATCCCGGTGGAGCTGAGATGTCCTTAAGGACCATCGGTACTCATGTATTCAATTCCGTGACGGAAGGCTACGGGACGCAGCCGTTCCATCAGGAAACTATCGACAATACGGGAGATGGCGGCACGGGCGAGTTGACAATCGAACTTGGCGGAGCAAATCCCGAGGCTTTCACACTTTCAAAAACGAGTATTACCAACATCGAAGCGAACAAGAGCGACTACTTTAATATTACTCCGAAAACAGGCCTTACTGCCAATACCTACACGGCTACAGTCACCGTTTCGGGACCTGGTGTAACAGCGAAAAGCTTTGATGTTAGCTTTCTTGTAAGCCCGGCAGGAGCAACCTATACTGCTACCATCAGAACATATATTGACGATACAAGTTCTGATGTGACGGGAAAAGTAGAGCTTTGGAAAAACGGCAGTCTTGCAGCAGAGGCTGAAAAGACTGAAACTGGCGGCTATACAGAGATACATATCGGAGATGATGACACTGGAATTTCTGTTGGTATTAACGGTGGGCCGAATAGCAACGCAGTGAATTATTATACGGTAAACTTTTCGTCCATAACAGCAGGCACTGCAGATGCAAGCAGCGTTACCGCAACAGCCAATGGTTCTTCCATCAGCAGCGGAACATTGGTTTTAAAAAATGCAAGTGTCATCTTTACTGCAAAAGGGAAAGGTGCGGCCAGCTATACCTATGGGTGGAATGATGCAGGTAGCACCACAACTGCAACACTGAGCATCGCCTTTCTGAAGACTCCAGTAAACGTTGCTTGTACGGTTGCAGGAGTGGGAGAACCACCGGCAGAGCCGGATTACGACATCAACGGAGACGGTTATCTGTGGACAGGAAACAGCGAAAAGATTGTTTTATCAGGTGATAACGACATATTGAATCAGAAGATGGATCGACGGTCACGATCAATGGAAATTCAATTGCCTTCGATGAGATGAATCTTGTTGTTCTTAATAATATTGCTCTCACACTTAATAATGTAAATGTCACTGCGCCTCCTGAGTCTGTCAATCCTGATGCTCAGTCCAGAATTGCACTGCTGCTCAATAAGGCACAAAAGGATATAGAGCAGACGGAACTCAACATTATAGGAAATTGTTTCCTTAACGGCAGTGAAGCAGGTCATGGAATTTCTTCCTATGAAGAGCTTCGAATTACCGGGTCCGGGACGCTCAATGCAAGAGGAGGAGACCGGACCTCCGGTACCGGCAACGGTGGCAGTGGTATTTATACAGATGGTTACAGGGTAGCTGGAAACGATGCGAAGCTGCTCCTGGACGGCGGTGTTACAGTGAATGCTGCAGGCGGAGACTCGCAGAGTGAAGAGGGCGGAGTGGGAATTCATGCTGCCTTTGGAGTTTTGATCATACGGAATGCCACGGTTAGCGCAACGGGCGGAAAGAGTACCGGTTCCACTGGCATTAAGCGAAATGGTGGTGCGGCGCTTCAAGCCTCATTTAACGGAACGACCTTGCTGCAGGGAGGGAGTGTTATTATTGAAGATAGCACAATAACTGCTCGGGGCGGCAATTCTGCAAGTGGATCTGGAGGAACAGGTATTTACGCTCTCAGCGCGCTGGCCATAAACGGTAGCAGTACCATTGATGCTGAAGGGGGAAACAGTGATTCCGGTAGTGGCGGCACAGCGTTATATGCAAATATAGGAGAGCTCAACATCCACAGTGGAATCATCAATGCAACGGGAGGGAATAGCACCTCCGGAGCGGGCGGTACAGCGCTATGTACAAATGTGGGAGAGCTCTACAAATGTGGGAGAGCTCAACATCCACAGTGGAACCATCAATGCAACGGGAGGGGATAGCGCCTCTGGTAGCGGCAGTCCAGCGCTGTATGCATATCTGGATGACCTCAGCATCAGCGGCGGAACAATAACTGCAAAAGGCGGAAACGGCGCGGTCAACGGCTCCCATGGGATTTATACTCAGTGCGGTACTGTAACCATCGGAAGCGGTGCCAATGTGACGGCCATCGCAGGTAACGGTACCACAGGCCTTGGTGGTGTGGGAATTCGAGCGTACGGCTCTCCCGGTGGTACAGGAACTTCCCCGGGAGCCATCCAAATCGCAGCCAATGCAGGTGATATCTATGTCCGGGGAGGGCAAGGAGTATCTGCTCAGAGAGATTCCATCATTGCTCGTTCCATTTATGTTGCAACAGGAAACATCGGCTCTATCTCAATGGAGTCGGGTGCGTCCCATCTGATTCAGAATGTCCCCGGAGGAGATGACCTTTATCTTGTTAAGGCCGCAGTTAATCCGGCTGCCAAGGTTGTGATCAAATCCAGCGTGGTTGGTTCCAAAGGTGATTACCTCTATCGGGCACCCACAAAGGAGGATGGCTTGGCGTCTTTATGGCTGCCTTCCGGAGAAAAAACGCTGATGGCAGAGGATTATGATGCAGGAACATTAACCGTTCCTGTGGGTGGAAGCCCAGTACCGGAAATAACTCTGAGTCTTAGTGATAAAGATCCAGTCGTTACCGCGCATAACACAGCGGAACTGAAAACCTATATGGCGGTCTCTTATGTTACTACAATTAATCTCGTTGAGGGAACTGTATATGATTATGACGGAGCATCGATTACGCGGGCTCTAACCATCAACGGCAACGGTGCTACCATCAATGCAGGAGCGGGAATTGACGGCATCGTTGTCAAAATGACAGACGGCAAGGTACCGAATGCGACGGGAAAAGTCTTTCTTGAAGTCCAGGGAGTGGGAAGCAGCCTCACACTGAAGGACGTGACAGTTCAGAGTGGGAATACGCTGTTCTTATGCGGGGTTAATGCAAAAACCGGCGCCACTGTGAGCCTGGAGGATGTAACCTTTAAGGGTTTCCATGCAAATATTGCCAGCGAAGGAATTGTTAATAACTTTGGCGTTCATGCAGAGCCTGAGGCTGTGGCGCTAACCGTCAAAGATTGTTTATTTGATTCCTCAAATGCATTCAGAAATGCGGTTGCCGTGCGAGGCGGAACTGCATTGATTGAAAACAGCACTTTTATTGGTACTGCAACGCCGGAACTTCTCAATGTGTCCGATGGATACGAGTATGGGGTCTATTTGTACGGAGGAACTTCTACAGTTACAAACAATACGATGAGCGGTTACGACGGCGCGCTGATTCCAGGATACCTGAGCAGCCCCATTGCGACAGCTGCGTATTACGATATTGAGGCAGAAATAACCGGAAACAAATTGTCGGATAGCACCGTCGGAATAAATCTTGTGGGCGCATGGCATACCTTGTCCTACCCCTGCAAGGCAACGGTAAACGGTATTGCGCTAAACTCCAGTGAGAATGCCTATCTTCTCGGAGAGAAGCTTGCAGCGCAAAATACGATGACCAATAATCCGGAAGGAAGTATTCAGCTGAATCTCGACCAGAATGATTACTATACCGATACGAAAGCTTCTGATCCTGAGAATTTTGGAACGCCTGCCTATTTTGGCGGCCTTCTCAAACTGAAGGATAACAACAGCGCCAGTGCAACTCTGGAATTTCTTGATTCCAAAACAGCGAAAGCAGCAATTGCAAACCAGAAATCTATCGTTCTTCAAGTTTCAGAGGATAACGGAGCCAACTGGACATCAGCCGCTGTGACAGCACCGCTGACATCAAATTCCACGGGAGCTGCAGTAAGCCTTGCTTCCGGGAAGAATTACCTTCTGCGTGCGGTAATGACAATTACAAGTCAGACGATGCCCCATGGCTCCTTGCCCGATGTCTATACACCAGCTGACATTGTATGCTATTCCAATGCAGTCAGTGTGGCCATTGCAGCCGGAGGAAGCTCATCCGGCGGAAAGAAGAGCACAACTGCTACAAACAGCGGAGCAGAGGTAATCGTCAATGGAAAGATCCAAAACGCAGGATCTGCAGAGACTGTAAAAGGGTCTGACGGAAGAACCACCACAACGGTAACGGTGGATTCGGCAAAACTGGAAACCATATTGGCCGCTGAGAAAAAAGGGGCAACTGTAGTTATTCCTGTGACGGGCGGTGCGGATACCGCAGCAGGCAAGCTCACCGGTGAGATGATTAAGAATATGGAAAATCAGGAGGCAACCCTTGTCGTGAAAACCGATGCGGCCTCCTATACGATTCCGGCATCACAAATCAACATCAGTGACGTATCCAGGCAGCTTGGTACAAGCGTTTCTCTGGCGGATATTGCAGTAGTGGTCAGTGTGTCTGAGCCGGACAAGACAATGGCAAAAGTGGTCAATAGCGCTGCTTCAAACGGCGGATATACCATCATGGTTCCGGCAGTAGACTTTACCATCACCTGCGCCTATGGCGGACGTACTGTTAATGTCAGCGGATTTAACTCCTACGTGGAGCGTACCATTGCCATACCTGACGGAGTGGATCCCAAGAAGATCACTACAGGCGTTGTGGTTGATCCAAAGGGTACCATTCATCATGTTCCAACCAGAGTGACCGTGATAAACGGAACATACTATGCAGTAATCAACAGCCTGACAAACAGCACCTATTCCGTTATCTGGAATCCTGTCGAGTTTGCGGATGTCAAAAAACACTGGGCTAAGGATTCTGTTAATAATATGGGATCCAGAATGGTTGTTACAGGAGTTGGCAGCACCAATTATGCACCGGCAAGAAATCTTACCCGGGGCGAGTTTGCCGCTATTCTTGTGAGAGCCCTTGGACTGGAACCGGGAATCGGCAGCCGTAAATTCGGTGATGTTACCGCGACTGACTGGTACTCCGGCTATATTAAGACGGCAGCGGAATACGGCATCATAACGGGATATGATAACGGTAATTTCGGTCCTGAAGACACCATTACCAGAGAACAAGCAATGGCTATGATTGCACGTACGATGAAAATTACCGGTCTTAATTCCGACCTGACCACCGGCGAAGCAGGTCAGCTGCTGAAAGGATTTGCGGACGCCGCAAAGGTTTCGGCTTATGCAAGAGACAGCATCGAAGCATGCCTGAAAACCGGCATTGTTACCGGAATCAGTGCAGACAAGCTTTCTCCTAAGACCCATATCACACGGGCCGAGGCTGCCGTTATGGCAGAACGCCTGCTTCAGAAATCAAATCTGATTTGACAGCCTTGCGGCATTCCGGACTGAATTCTGTTTTATGCAGAATTCAGTCCTTTTTCGTTTACATGGATGTTGAGACTGAATCTTATCTCATGCAAAGAATATGCTCTGTCATTATTCAGCAAAATATAGTATGATATACAGTACAACGTTTTTATGTTAACTGGACGCTTTCTGTCCATTGTTTAAGAACGACTTGCCAGGAAAAGTGCCGACAGGCTTGTTCCGTAAATTTGATTTGGAAATCGGAGGAGACAGCATTGGAGAAGAGCATAAATACAGCAGAAATATATGAAACGATTGCGGCTATCATTGACGATCACGTACTGGTTTGCGACAGGGAAGGAAGAGTTGTTTTCTCTAATCGGGCGATCCAGGAAAGTTTGGGATATACGGATTCAGAACTTGCTGCTTCTGTCCTCCCCGATATGATCGCAGATATTCATAGAAATAAGACAAAGACAATGCTGGAAACGGTATCTTTCGGACCTTCTGATTGGGAAGAGTTATTATTTCTCGGAAGAGATGATATGATTCGGCTTCACGTAAAGTTTTTTGAGAAGGGGAATCTGATCTATTTATTCGGAAATGAAAAAAGTGCCGAGTATGAGCGCATCAAAAAGAAAATTGATACAGAGATAACAAACGCTGTAAAGATTCATAAGCGTTCCCTGCCTGCCAGCCTTCCACAGTCAGAGCGAATTTCATTTGCTTCCTTATATATTCCTGCAGAGGAGCTGGGAGGCGACTTGTTTGATGTTTTTAAAGTAGACAATGGGCTGCTTGATGATTATTTTGAACAATACGTGTGTTTTGTAGCAGATGTTTCCGGACATGGACTGGATAGTGCTATGCTGGCAATCTTCGTGAAAGATACCATCAGAAGTTACTTCCGTTTGAAACATATACCAGGTCAGCTGCTGTCGCCCAAAGAGATCATGCTGTTTTTCATCGAGCAGTATCGCAAGGAAGGTTATCCGGAAGAGTATTTGGTTTGCTTGATCATTGCAGTTTTTGATCTGAAAACAAAGGAACTCACTTATTGTAATGCAGGTCTTCATATCTGTCCGCTGTTAGTTACGCAGGAGGAGCGGATGACAGAACTGGGCAAAGCAGGCTTCCCTATAACCACAGCACTGAATGCAGATTTATTTGAATATGAGGATACGACTTATCCACTCCTTCCGACCTTGACTTTGTTTTTCATGTCTGACGGATTGCCTGAGCAAAGGTCTGGAAATGAATTTTACGGAGAAAGGCTGAAAAAGCTGTTCCCCGAAATTCATCGCCTGAATCCTGCCGATATGATTCAGCGGATAGAAGACGATTTCACTGATTTCCTTGGCTTTGAGAAAGTGAGAGACGATATCACCTTAGTTGTCGCAAAGCTTCTGCCAACGGTAAATAAATGATCGGGGAAGCTAAATTCACGGCAATTTTCGTTCGGAGACTGCTCGTTTCGGACGGGCATATATAGGAGGAGAAGAAGATGCAGGAGATTCTGGAAGGAATTCTTGAAGCGATAGAAGACGAGATCAGAGCACAGAGGAATTACCAAAGTCTGGCGGAAAAAGCAAAGGACCCAGGCGTCAGAAAGTTCTTTGAGCAGCTCAAATTAGAAGAGGAAGAGCATGAGCGGGTGCTGCGGACGCGTTATGAGGCTTTTTCAAAGATGCGTTAAATTTATGATATTTGGCTGGAGGTCCTGGAGGAATTGAAGCTGGTCCCGGTTGGGGTTTTGTGATATTGACAGACCAGGGAAAGATCCAAGAAGCGAATGATTCGATAAATCAGAGTCCAGCTGGGTAATCATAGAATTGTTGTATTTTCTGTTTATTTGTCGAAAATTATATTTTCGGGAAGGAATGGAATTCAATGTGTCGTATGGTAAAATTGTTAGCAGGATTAAGTTCAAAAGGAAAGATACCATATGAGAAAGAAGCATACAGCAATTTTTGTACTGATTGTTATCATCTTTCTATCGTTGATTTCAATTTTTATCAACAAACCGACAGACTCATATCCTCCTGAAATAACAGGGGGCGTTTTGGATTTGCGCGAGTGGTCGTTCGAAAAGGATGGAATGGTAAGTCTAAAAGGAGAATGGGCATTCTACTTTAATCAATTCCTGACTCATGAGGACTTTGCGGCAGGCCGCTGCCCGCAACCAATCTTGATCCAAGTTCCGAGCACAAGGAAGAGCATGGCAGAATCCAAGCCCTTTAAAGAAAACCAGTATTATGGAACATTGCGTCTTGTAGTGAAACTTCCGGATCAATGGAAACCGTACGGCCTCAAAACGGACCTCATTCTCACATCCTATCGGCTTTACATCGACGGAAGATTATCCGGTGAAGTGGGAAAGGTTAGCACCAGCAGAGAAAACAGCAAACCATACTATAATATTCTTACTACATATTTCAATCCCGAACAGAATGAAGTGGAACTTATTTATCATACATCAGACTTCTGGGCACAGGACAGCGGGATGACTGCCCCCAAACTTGGACTGGCGCAGCAGATTTCAAGAGAGCAGCAGATTGGTTTGGGTAGAGATTTATTCCTGTTTGGCATGCTGCTGATTATGGGAATCTACCACGTCGGTTTATATTTTATGCGTTCCAAAGATCCTGCACCGTTATACTTTGCTGTTTTTTGTCTTTTGTTTTCCCTTAGAATGCTTTTGGTCGGAGAACGGTTTTTACCAAGTCGCATTGAACTTGACTTTTTTTTATACGGACGCGTAGCATACCTGTGTGTTTTCCTTGGATTTTCGGCGTTGTGCGGTTTCCTTTACTACACTTTGGAGGGCTTGTTTCCCAGATGGTTTCTCAAGGCTGGAACAGCTCTTGGTCTTGTATCTGGAATCTTAATGATAGGGATTCCTTATTATCTGGCAGACAGGATGCTTATGGTGTATGCCACAGCGGGGTTTGCACTGATGGGGTATTCCATTGTCCGTTTGGTGGCAGGTGTGCTGAAAAGCTATCCCTTTGCTCAGACGGTTCTTCTGGGCTTCACAATGCTTGGGATCACCTTTATCAATGATTTTGTGTATCAGATAACCCTCACAAATACTCCCTCCCTCATCCCTCTGGGCGTAATCGTTTTTACATTTACACAGGCGTATACGCTGTCTGCAAGATTCTCAAGCGCCTTTACAGAGGCGGAAAGACTTTCTGCTGAAAATCAAACAATCCTGCAGGAGCTTAAGCTCATGAACAGCAATCTGGAATCCCTTGTTGAAGAACGGACTTCAGATTTACAGAAAGCCTTCAAAGAGATGGAGGCCATGTCAAAAACGGATTATTTGACAAAATTACCAAACCGGAGGCTTGCTCTTGCAAAAATTGAACAACTCAAGGCAGACAGTCAGAGTTTTTGTATCGGACTGGCGGATATCGATTATTTTAAGGAGATCAATGACTGCTACGGGCATATGAAAGGCGATGAAATCCTGGTTCAAATTGCGGGAATACTTCATCAGGCCGTTGGAGACAGGGGGTTTGTAGGGCGATGGGGAGGAGAAGAATTCCTCTTGCTGCTGGAGATCAGTGAACTGAAAGCGATGCAGGAAAAGGCAGAAGCCATTCGCAGGTCAGTAGAAGACTACAGGTACAGTGATATCGAGGAGCATATTACAATTACGATAGGACTATGTCAGTATTCGGGAGATATGTCTGTGAGCACGATGATCACTAAGGCAGATCAATACTTATATCAAGGAAAGGCCGCCGGAAGGAACAGATGTGTCATTGACGGATCTGTACTGGAGCCAGCAAGATAAGAGTCTTTGTGATCATCCTTAGTACTAAGTTAAAAAAAAACCAGTGGGAATTACCGGAGTAAAGCGCTGAACGCTGATCCTGGACGGTCGGTCAAGGTCACCTTTTCCGCCGGTATAACGAATTTTGAAAAAGAAAATATACCGGAGACTTTAATCGATGCTGATCAGAAGCTTTATGAAGCTAAGGCCAGAGGCCGGAATCAAATCCAATACTAAAGACATCACCTGCTTATATTTCATCGGCAGGTTTTTCCTTGCAAGGCAGAAGTTTTTCTTTTCGTTGGAACTGCTTGAATTGTAGTCGTATCCATTACGCAATCTAAAATATGGGTTATACTATAGTGAAGCGAAATTAGGAAAACTACGTTGTAAGAGTTTACAATACAGCTGGGCTAACATATCAGCCTGTATAACAAAAGGAGGTGGAACCATTGAATGAAAAAAGCAGCGCAAACGTACTTGATCGTTTGCATCAACAGATTTTACAATGCCGGCTCTGTGAGGAAACTTTCGGATTTCAGCCTCATCCAGTTGTGCAGGGCAGCCATAACGCCAAAATCATGCAGATCAGTCAGGCTCCATCCAAAAGCGTGCATGAGACGGGAAAGCCTTTTAATGATGCCAGCGGAAGAAGACTTCGGGGAGAATGGTACGGTATCACGGATGAAGTCTTCTATGATCCAAACCTGTTTTATATCGTGTCGATGGCACATTGCTATCCGGGGAAGTCCCCCGGCGGAGGAGATCGCCGCCCTCCCAGGGTTTGTTCAGAGCAATGGCTTTCTAAAGAACTGGAGCTAGTCAATAACGAAATCTATATCATCATCGGAGGCTATGCTTCGGAATTCTTCTTTCCGGGCGAAAAGATCACACATCTGGCCTTTGAAGATAGGCAGATTAACGGCAAACCTGCCTATGTTCTGCCCCATCCGTCTCCGCTGAATATGAAGTGGTTTATGGACTACCCCGAGTTTACTGAGCTACGGATTCCTGTCATTCGGCGTGAAGTCCATCGGGTGCTGGGGATTGCAATGGTTTAAGTATGGCTGCGAAAACTCCGCAGCCATTTATAAAATAAGCACTTATTGTTCAGCAAATTCCATGGGGCCGAGGGCCAAAGCCCAAGATACCAAAATCAATATATGCCTGCCCAGTTCCCTCACCCGCCTGAACAAATACGGACAATGCGCGTCCGGGTACATCATAAGTTTGTGTGAAGACTTCTCCCGGCTGCAGCGTAAAGGAACCTAAACTAAAGATGAGCTCTTCGTTTTCACGGTCTTGAATCAGCGGGGAAAAGGTAGCCGGTACGGTACTTCCCCGTCTGCTGGCAGCATATAGGCGGATGGTGTAATATGCTGCAATATCAAAGCCTGCCAAATTTTCGTTGAGTCGAACAGTTTCGCCTGCAGGGATGGTTTCAGCACCCGGCTGCGTTCGGAAAACGAGCCAGGTTTGAGGGCCATAGCGGGTATCGTGATCCTGCATGATCATCCTTCCTTTCTTTGAGGCATTATATTCTATGACATTTCACGATGGTTGGTTCTTTTCTGAGTCTCTATTGACATTTCCCACGATTATCTTACTCCGGGGTCTATTGACATTTCCCACGGATTGTCATACTATTATGTTACGCGATATATCGCGTAACATAATAGTTACCAGGAGGATTCTATGCCATACACCAGCGGTCCCATGACTGAGGCTATGTTTTATGTTCTGCTTTCCTTGAGCCATCCGAACCATGGATACCAGTTAATGAATGCCATCGCCCAAGTCTCAAAAGGGCGGATTCAGATGGGTCCCGGGACTTTATATGGGGTTCTTACAAGGCTGCAAAAGGATGGGCTCATCACCATTGTCGAGGATGATGGGCGCAGGAAGATTTATGAAATGAATGACGTTGGCAGGGCTGCACTCAGGGAAGAATATAATCGGCTTCTTTCTATGGTGCAGGACGGTATTTCACTTAGGGGGGAGATGGATAATGAGAATGGCAAGTAGGAGTGTCAAGTCCGGCAAGTCCGGTATGACAGATAATGATGGCATGAAAAGTAAGCACGGCAGGACAGGTTGGACCGGCAAGACTGTAAGACGATTTATGCAGGATGATATTTGGAACATTGAAAGGAATGAATCCTGGTTTTCAGGCATGGCGGAGAGGGGCTTTCACCTGCGCCGTATCGGCAGGACTTTTGCACTTTTTGAAAAAGGAGAGCCGACGAAAACGAAATATCGAATTGATGTAATCAATACCGCTCCGGAGCCAGAACAACTGGAGCTTTACGAGGAATTCGGCTGGAAGCTTGTATGCAATATCAAAGAATTATATATATTTTCATCTCCGGAGAACGCAGCATGCCCAGAACTTCATACGGATCCTGCAGAACAGAGTTTTACGCTGGAAACGATAGATAGAAAACTCAAATATCAAGTTATCTGGATCTCGTTTCTGATGATGATCTTTCTTAGCATGATGGCGGCCCTGTTTTTTCTGAACCAAACACCTACCCTTTCCTTAATGGAAGTAACGGGACTTCAGATACCGATTCTTTTGTTTGTGGAACTCTATGTTTCATATAGTGTAATCCGAAATTATGTCTCTCTCAGGCGGCTGAAAAGGACGCTTTCTGAAGGAAGGCCGATGAATCATAAGGAAAGCTGGAGGATCCCCCGTCTGATTAATGGAACCATTAGCGTATTCTTTATTCTGACGGCATTCCTTACAATTTATTTGCCCATTGCGGAGATTTTTCAAAGGGAGAATTACTCATTGCCTGAAAAAACCAACGATCTTCCGGTAATCCGTCTTATTGAAATAGAAAAGAGCACGGATCTAAGAAGACAAAAAGGACCCTTTGCAGATGGCGTTGACTTTTTAAACAGTGTCAATAAGGGTTGGTCACCCCTGGCCCCTGTTCAATATGAGATCAATGAGAATGGGGTCATCAAAGATCTATCGTGGGATGACGACAGCGGTCCTTATTCACCTAGTATTGAGACACAATACTACCAACTGCTCATGGCTGGCATGGCAGATAATTTAATCAGAGATCTTGAGAAAAAGTTTATCGATTCTTATGATCCTGAAATGACCGTTCGTAGAGAGGAAGCGGAAGGGTTCGATCAGTTGATCATAGCAGAATCAGGTATTAGAAAACAAGTTTTTGCAGCCAGAGGAAAGGAAGTGGTTTACGTGAATTATTTTGGAAATGTTCAGTCACAGGAGCTCATTCGTCTGCTGCCACAGGCTTTTCGAATTCCAGCAGCGCCTTGATATAATCAAGTTCCTTTTTATGACCCTCATGATCCAGCGGGGTTTCAACATAAAAAGGAAGGCCTTTGATATTGGGATGGGTCATCATATTCATGATTGCCTCAATACCGATTTCGCCCTGCCCAAGGGGCAGATGCCTGTCCTTCCCCGACCCGAGGGGATACTTGCTGTCATTGAGGTGGATTGTTTTTAGATACGCTAAACCGATTTGGGCGTCCATCTCTTCTAAAACCTGATCAAGAGAATTCTTAATATCGTAACCGGCAGAAAACACGTGACATAAGTCCATACAGATCCCAAGTCTTTCGCTGTGCTCTGTCAGATCAATCAGTTCTTTCAGATGGCGAAACCGGAATCCTATCTCAGAGCCTTTACCGGGCATGGTTTCAAGTAAAACTGTAATCCGCTCATTCCCTTCGATGGCCTGATTCAGAGCTGCTGCAATCTGCCTGATCCCGCTGGACTCACCTGAGCCGGTATGGCTTCCGGGATGAAGAACAAAATATTCTATTTTAAGTGCATCCATTCTTTTGATATCTTCTTTGATTACGCCGCTGCTAAACTCATAAACTTTATGATTGGAACTGGCAAGGTTCATGGTATATGGGGCGTGGGCCTGCAGCGGGCCGAAACGGTATTCCTGTCTCATTCTTTGAAACTGGTCAATGTCCTTTTTGTTATATGCTCTGAAATTTGAGCCTCGCGGATTTCTGCTGAAAAACTGGAATGCATTTGCACCCATTTCGGCAGCGTCCTTTGCAGCCCGCGCGTAACCCTTTGCTGTTGATAAATGTGGTCCTATTACAAGCATGGTATCCTTTCTGATCTTAGTGATTTCAGATTATTTTTTACTTTATAAAATTTTGATTCGAAATTAGTTTTTTATCATTTGTCAATGCTTATACTCGATGGAGTGGAAATCTTAACTTTTTCGTAAGGATTGTTAAGCATTTTGTAACGCACTCTGATGGATTTCTTGGTAAAGTAAAAGAGAAGAACGGCAATGATAGGGAATCATCCGATGACAGACAAAAAGTGGAGAGTGAAACGACATGAAGTTCAGCAATAGAGATCATTCTAATATGCATCCAGGGGAAATACGGAAGGATTCCACAGGCTACATGCCGGGGTTGGACGGGCTGAGAGCACTTGCGGTATTTGCCGTAATTGTATATCATCTCGACCTGACCTGGGCTCCGGGAGGACTTTTAGGGGTAAGTCTTTTCTTTGTACTTTCCGGATATTTGATTACCAATATCCTGATGAAGCAATGGGAACGAACCGGAACGATTGATTTGAAAGATTTCTGGATTCGCCGTGCCCGGCGGCTGCTGCCGGCTCTCTTTGTCATGCTGACTGGTGTGATTCTTTGGGCCGCGTTTTTCTCCTCTGAACGTTTGGCTGATTTACTACAGGAGGTACTGGCAGCAGCTTTTTACACCAGCAACTGGTATTTAATCTTTCATCAGGTGTCATATTTTGAAAGCTTTGGACCGCCTTCGCCGCTGGGGCACCTATGGTCTCTGGCGGTGGAAGAGCAATTCTATCTTTTGTGGCCGCTTCTTTTGGGATTGGGACTTCGCTGCATCAAACAGCGAAAATGGATTATAGGGGGAACAGTCGCCGCTGCATTGGTATCTGCCGCTGCAATGGCACTGATTTATATACCGGGACATGACCCCAGCCGGGTATATTATGGAACGGATACACGCGCTTTTGGTTTGCTTGTGGGTGCAGTGCTGGCCATGGTTTGGCCAAGCGGTCAGTCTGAGAAGCTGTCTGCGAAAAAGATGCTGGCGCTGGAAGCAACAGGAAGCATGGGGTTGTTGGTCGTCATCTTGATGATCGTTACTACAAATCAATATCAGACCTCTCTCTACCAGGGCGGGCTACTGCTTTTCTCGGTCGCAGCCGCTTGTGCTGTGGCTGCACTGGCCCACCCTGGAACCGGTTTAGGGAGGCTGCTTGGGTGGAGGCCGCTTCGCTGGCTAGGAGAATGTTCTTACGGAATTTATCTGTGGCATTATCCGGTCATCGTCCTGACCAGCCCGATCATAAATACGGAAGGCCCTGACCTTTCGCTTCAATTAAAGCAAATTGCGCTGAGTATTTTTCTCGCAGTACTTTCCCGCTACCTTGTGGAAGACCCCATCCGTTACGGAAAGGGAATCAGGATTTCCCTGTTTTCATCAGGCATAGGACCCATCAGAGAACGATTGGGAATCAGACAATCCCGTCCAGCTGGAAGACCGTTCTTATTGGGCGCAAAGGTATCTGTAAGCGTTCTGCTGATCTGCATTGTGTTTTTGATGACAGCAAATGGAAGTGATGAGAT
>JARBUO010000214.1 GCA_029239605.1 Bacillota bacterium
TTTATGCATAGAAGTGCAGGATGATGGAATTGGCATTGAACCGGAAAGACGAAAGGTTTTATTAGTACAGGGTGATGCGGGAGCAGGCGTAGCACTATTAAATATCCATCAGAGAATGCAGCATCTGTATGGCACTGAATTGAAAATACAAAGTACACCGGGCCAAGGTACAACGGTCCGAGTAATCATATCCGGAGGAGAAATAGCATGATCAGAATTGCGGCGGTGGATGATGAATACCATATCCTGGAGCGATTTGAGCGAATGGTTGTAGAATTTGACGAGCTTGAACTATATGGGGTGTTTACCAGCGGCAATGAGCTGCTTCAGTTTCAGGATCTGGGTATTCTGGATGCCGTTTTCCTGGATATTGAAATGCCAGGCATCCAAGGTATCGCTCTTTCAAATTTGATCCTTGAAAAGAATCCTCAGATCTCAGTTGTGTTTATGACTGCATTTGCACAATATGCAGTTCAAGCCTTTGATATCGATGCGGTGGACTATTTACTTAAGCCCGTTTCAAAGGAGAGGCTTGAAAAAACGGTGTCGAGGCTGAGGGTGAAAAAGGCTTTGGAAAATCGAAGCAATAAGCCCTTTGTTCAGTGTTTTGGAGAATTTGAAATCTTTATTAATGAGGAAATTGTGATATGGAAGAATTCAAAGGCAAAGGAAATCTTGGCATATCTCATGCATAAAAAGGGCGTACCCCAGAGTTGGCAAAAGATTGTGGATGCCGTATGGCCGGAATATAACACAGATAAGGCACATGCAAACTTTAATGCGACGATGTACCTTCTTCGGAGAACCCTGGCGGAAGCAGGACTCGATCATATTCTGGAAAACAAACGTGGGAACTATCGAATCAGGAAAGATGAAATCTTCTGCGATGCATATGTATTTGAGCAGGATGCGAAGCGAGCATTGCTGGAGGAACATTCTGCAGAATTGCACCGAAAGCTGGAGCTTTTATATCAGGGCATCTACATGGAAGAGACTGGTTATGAATGGGCCTATCCCAAAGCGGCGGCACTGGAACAGCTGGCTCATAAGCTAAATCTGGATCTGTAAGGCAAAACTCGGTTTCGATGTGTAAGGACATTCTTGATTTTATACATCATATCCTCTATACTTGTGTGGGATGGTAATTACAGGAGAGTGAAAGAATTGAACAGAGATAAAGTGATAGGTAGTAATTTGCTGCTGCTATTGACATCGATTATCTGGGGATCGGCATTCGTGGCACAGAGAGTGGGGATGGACTTTGTCGATCCTTTTACTTTCAATGGAGCAAGGTTCGCCTTATCTGCGCTGGTTCTGATCCCGGTCATAGGCATCATGAGAGGTCTAAATGAAAGAAACCGGGAGAAGCAACTGCGGGAAACGGAAACTGCTCTGGCCGAAACGAGCGGATTAAAGGAGCGAGACCTCAAAGAACGTACCGCTCAGAAGAAGACGTTGATCAAAGCAGGAATTATTTGCGGCAGCATCTTGTTCTGCGGTTCCACGCTGCAGCAGTTCGGACTGGTGTTTACTACTGCAGGAAAAGCGGGCTTTATTACGGCTCTGTATATCCTGCTTGTACCAATCTTCAGTTTGGTGATCAAGCATAAGCCTGGCTTAAAATGCTGGATTGGCGTGGCTTTCGGTTCGACCGGACTATATTTGCTGTGCATTACAGAATCCTTCACAATCGCTCCCGGAGATCTGATTGTTCTCGTTGGAGCGGGGTTCTGGGCACTTCATCTTCTTGTGATCGATTACTTTCTTCCGAGAATATCAGATGCTGTTAAGCTTTCCTTCCTTCAATTTGCAGTCTGCGCGGTTTTTAGCCTGATTGCTGCACTGTTTTTTGAGGAGATTTCAATGCAAAGCTTAATGCAGGCAGCGATACCGATTCTCTATGCCGGTGTATTGTCAGGCGGAGTGGGGTTTACGTTGCAGATTGTAGGACAGAGACATACCAATCCCACCGTTGCATCACTGCTCCTGAGCATGGAAGCAGTTTTTGGAGCGGTTTTCGGCTTTCTTATCCTGAAGGAAATCATGACGCAGAGAGAACTGATGGGCTGTGCGTTTATGTTTCTGGCTATTGTTATTTCCCAATTACCGGATAAAAAGAAGCCGGAATGCATATCTTAATTTCAAACAAAATCAAAAGAGTTTGGGGGAATTCATTATGAAAATTACGGATAACCTGACAGAACTGATCGGCAATACGCCACTGCAGTATCTGAAACAGTACAGTAAGGCGGCCGGAGCAGAGAAGGCTTCTCTCATCGCCAAGCTGGAATACTTCAATCCTTTGGGAAGCGTAAAGGACAGACCTGCTCTTGCCATGATCCGGGATGCAGAGGAGAAGGGCTTGCTGAAGCCCGGAAGCGTAATTATTGAACCCACAAGCGGAAACACCGGAATCGGACTGGCTTTTGTAGCAACGGCCAGAGGCTACCGCATTATGCTAACGATGCCTGAGAGTATGAGTCTGGAAAGAAGAAGACTTTTGGCGGCGCTGGGTGCTGAGCTGGTGCTTACTCCTGCTGCAAAAGGAATGAAAGGTGCCATCGCAGAAGCAGAACGACTGGCATCGGAAACTCCAAACTCCTTTATACCGGGGCAGTTTACCAACCCTGCAAATCCTAAAGTTCACAGAGAGACTACAGCAGAAGAGATCTGGAAAGATACAGACGGACAGGTGGATATCTTCGTAGCTGGCGTGGGAACGGGGGGTACGGTAACCGGAGTGGGAGAGCGTTTGAAGGAGAAGAGCCGGTTTATTAAGATTGTTGCAGTGGAGCCCTTTGATTCCCCGGTTTTGTCGGGGGGTGAAGCGGGACCCCATAAACTGCAGGGAATCGGTGCAGGCTTTGTTCCCTCGGTCCTGAATGTAAGTGTTCTTGACGAAATTATGAAAGTTAAGGCAGAGGATGCGTTTGAATCCGTAAGGCTGCTGGCCCAGACAGAAGGACTCTTGGTCGGCATTTCATCCGGTGCAGCGCTCTATGCCGGAACTCTATTGGCAAAGCGTCCGGAAAATCAGGGCAAAAAAATCGTTGTACTTCTTCCGGATTCCGGTGAACGGTACTTATCCTCTGACTTGTTTGTGTAAGGAATCGCGATACGGAACAAACTTTACACGATTGAAAGTATGACAGGAATATTTTATTTAATCTAACAAACTTAAAGGAGTGTGTTCAATGGAACAGCAAAAACGTGAGTACGGGCTATTCACTACCATTGCAATGATCGTAGGAATCGTAATCGGTTCCGGAATCTTTTTCAAGTCTGACGATATGCTGGATTATACCGGAGGAAGCGTAGGGCTGGCTGTGCTTGTTTTCTGTATTGCTGCATTTACCATCGTATTCGGCTGTTTAACCTTTAGCCAGCTCGCCGCATTATCGGACAAGCCAGGCGGAGTTGTTACTTATGCCAATGAATTTATCGGTAAACGATGGGCAAGCCTCTTCGGATGGTTCCAGGTGTTTGTTTATTATCCTACACTGACCGTTTTGCTTTGCTGGGTCGTTGGGATTTATACAGGACTTACCATGGGCTGGGATCTGACATTCGTGGGCATGGTAGGAGTCGGACTGGTCTGGTTCTTTATCTGTTTTCTCTACAATATCTTTTCAGCCAAAATCGGCGGACTCTTTCAGGAAGCTACCGTTATTATCAAGTTAATTCCGCTGTTTGCCATTGCCATTGGAGGACTGATCTTCGGAGATCCCATTGCGGCGATTCAAAATCCGTCCCCTGAAGCCATTGAGGCAACAAAGACGCTTGCATGGACAGCAGCGATCGGCCCCATCGCCTTTTCTTTTGACGGATGGGTGGTTTCCACTGCCATTGCTCATGAGGTAAGAGATTCAAAGAGAAATGTTCCAAGAGCCCTTGTGGCTGCACCCCTGTTCATCTTAGCGGCTTATCTGATGTACTTCCTCGGTATTACAGGATATCTTGGTGTTGATCAGGTCATGGAGCTGGGAGATACAGCTGTTGCAGTAGCTGCAACCAACCTTCTGGGACCCACTTTTGCGGGAATCATCTATGTATTTGTAACCATCTCAGTTATGGGAACTGCAAACGGACTTATTTTAGGATATATCAGACTTCCTTACTCCCTTGCACTGAGAAATGCCATCCCTGGGTCAAAATCTGTGGCTAAAATCAACCAGAAGCTGAATATGCCTGTAAATTCTGCAATCTTTGCCATGGCAGTATCGGGTGTATGGTGGGTGATCCATTATCTGCAGAATAAATACAGCCTGCTGGTCAACGGAGATATTGCAGAAATAGCAATCTCCATGAGCTACCTGCTTTATATTGTTCTGTATTATCAGGTCTTTAGACTCTGGAGAGAAGGAAGGATCAAGGGCGTATGGTATGGGGTTATCTTCCCGATCTGTGCAACCCTGGGCTCACTGTTTGTTCTTATTGGCGGACTGGCAAATCCACAGTTCATCATTTTCGTGGTCATCTGCCTCATCGCTATTGTAGGCGGTTATGTCTATGGAAAGAATGCGAACGCTGATGTGAATCTTTAATCCATTCACGCGATGAATGCGAACGCTGATGTTTAATCCATTCGCGCGCTGGTATGATGCGTCCTGATACTAAGGCCATAGGACACCGGCGAATCGCGCGCAAGTAACGACAGAAACGTATCCGGATGATACAATCCCCCAATAAGGATGTTTGCAAAAATCATTTTGTGTTCCGTCTAGCGTTGAACGATGGACAATTAACAATGAGTTGTAAATCATCTTTATTGGGGGATTTCCTTTTATATAAAGTTTAATCTTGAGTACAAGTTTCCATACCCTCCTTTGTCAAAGGAGGGTATCGTTATCTTGATACTTTAATATCTCCGTTTCGGGTTTCCAGTTTTACGGTTACATCAGGGGACACGCCGAGGGCACCTGCAGCAGTGTTATCCGTAACGGCAAGCTGGTCTGCAAAAGAGGCGTCAATAGAGCCTTCTTTGGTGGTTGCCGAAAAATTGAATGCAAGCCCGCTTGGAAGCGTTACCGTAAGCGTTCCGTTTTTTGAGTATGCGGAAATATCGCTGATCACATCACCGAAGGAAATATCGATGGAACCGTCACCAGAGGCATGAAAGGTACCGGAACCGCTCAGATCAGAACCGGTCAGCTTTCCACCCTTTGATTGATAGTGAATCGCCCCGTTTATTTGATTCATTGAAG
>JARBUO010000215.1 GCA_029239605.1 Bacillota bacterium
CACGCAGGAAGAAGGATATCTAAGACCTTATGAAGCAGCCATGTACCTGATGAAATAAGGCAGTTGCTGAAGTCGAAGGGTTTATATAAGACAATAGGGATTTATAGTACGAATAGCTATAGAATATAATGAGGAGATTACCATCCAGTAATCTCCTCATTGTAGTGCGCCACGCATGGGCACAGTCTTGTGATACATTTATATGTATTCATCAATAAGTCCAGCAATACTTTCAAAGGATTTTCTTGCTATAGCTATGACTTCGGACCTTCCGGAGTCAACACTAAACCCATTAAATTCCAAGATCATGTCCAGATCATTGAAATTATCTCCAATAACTAACACATTCTCTTTCGGGACTTGCTTTAAATGAATGTAACGAAGCAATCCAGTGGCTTTATTAACTCCTGCCGGAACGATATCAATACAAACACCGTTTTGGAAGGCGGTTACACTATCACCAAATAGCTCGTTGATTTGCTGCGCACATTTATTTGCCTGTTCCTCCTTCTCATACTGAGTGCTTAGCTGTGTAAAATACGTAATCTCATTCAAATCACTTATTGTAATTCGAGTAAATTCAGGACCTGGTTTACGATCCATATGTTCACTAATCCAGTAATTGATTTCACAATTATACTCTATTCGACCAATAGATGCGTGAAAACCTCCGGAGTTCAAAATTAATGAAACTAGCGAAGGAAGAACTACACCATCTGCAGTTTTTTGTTCAATCGGCTTAGCCTCATTTTCATAAATCAAACCACCGTTATTACATAGAAGATAATCATAATCTACCTGATGGTGTTCTAGTTCTGCTTTTATACCGCTGTAGCCACGGCCGGTATTAACTCCAAAAAGATTACCAGCTTTGCGCCATGCTACAATTGCTGCCTTGTCCTTGTCTGATACAGTACCATGCTGCGTTAGAGTACCGTCAAAATCACTTGCTAAAATATACATAATTTCACCTCGGTGTTATTCTATCATATCCTTTTTGAAAATGATAGATGAAACGCTGTATACGTGCATCCAATCAACAGTCGGAAGCCAAGCTGGCGGTTATAGCCTAGCCTGCATAAAAATCATTTCAGCCGATTTACAGATATCCCGCAGTCTAAATATTCCTATATAGTAGCCTGAAATATAAACCAGCCATCCTTGATTCCAAATTGGAATACACCGCCATGCTTTTCTACGATATGAGCCATACTCTTTGTACCAAAACCATGACCCTGTTTTGTCGATATCGGAAGGTCCTGATGAAAGACCGGTTCTATCTCATAGCTGTTGCGGATGTCAATACACAGTTTTGTGTTCTTGGAATACATACGCAGGGTGATACTGCGTTCCCTGCTGTCGGTTATATTTTCACAGGCATGTATGGCATTTTCCAAGGCATTTGACAAGAGCGAGCAAAGCTCGGTGTCGCTGAAAGAAAGTGAGTCCGGCAGCTTTGCATCCAGCGTCAATAGGATTCCTGCTTGCTTCGCTTTGGTGGCGAAGGCAGACAAAATTAGATTGACGGTTTCGTTTTCGCAAAAGCGTATGGGTGTGATGGCGTCCATGTCGGACTGGGCAGTTTGTAGATACGCGTTGACCTCCTCGATATGTCCCGTGGATGCCAGTCCCTGTAAAAGAGCGAAGTGGTGGCGCATATCATGCCGATAGGATGCGGCATTCTGCTGTAGTTGCTTCAGAGTGGCAAACTCGGTCTGTGCCAGCCGAAACTGTGTATCTAGCATATCCCATTCTCTTTGGAGGATTGCCTGTTTTTTCGTCTCTGTGTAGTAAAGGATAACAAACACAAAATAGAAAATTGAGATGGTTGAGGGCATGAACTGCACAGCCCATTTAGTGCCACGGTAAAGTACATCGGTGTAGATGGCCGTAGTGTAGTCGAACAGATAATAAAAAAGCGGCACCCCGCCTAAAAATAAACAGGATTTTGTAGACACTTCCATAAGCTGTCTGACTGACCCGGCCACATATCTTTTTAAAAAAAAGTAGAACAGAAAAATTGCTGCGATATAAAAAACATGATCTGCAAGTCTGCTGTCCAAGATAGATCCCGCAAGGAAGCCGAACCATCGGGGTGCTTGGCAGCAAAGGTAAGCGGAAAGCACACTGACGGCTGATATGAGCCACGGGCGTTTATAGTACAGGGAGAATATCACGATTAGCGGCAGGTGAATAATCAGCGGATACAGCTTTGATGTCAGATCCAGATCTAAGAGCCACCAACTGGCGGTCTGAACGAAAAGAAAAATAACACAGAGCAGGCCGGTGGTAAGCCGGTTTTTTCTTGTGGGTTCGATTCCCGCAAAGAGCACTGATACCGCTATGCCAAAGACCAGAGAGAATCCAAATCGTAAAAGCCCAATTACGGTTACTGCCATATTTAAAGTATCTCCTTCCACTTTATTCTTCTCCTTCCATTTGATAATTCAGATATTGCTGTTTGATCTCCTTTGCCTTGCCCTGTGCAATAGGAATAGAGGAAAGAGTCTGTAAGAAGATCTGATGAATTTCGATGGTATCCACATATTGCATATTTACAAGATAGGAGCGGTGGGGTTTGAGAAAACACCTATACTTCAGAAGATTATCACAGACAGAGGAAAAAGCTTCTGTACATTCGATGACCTTGCCGGAGCGAAGGTGATAGAGCACGTTTCTGCCGATGACCTCGGCAAAAACTAAATTGGAGATCAGTATTTTTTGGATACCATGGTTACTCTTTACGATAACCGCATCCTCCTCTTTTTTTGTTTTAATCTGCTCCAGCACTTCGTCAAAGGTGAGGAACAGTTTTTCTTTGCGTATCGGCTTTAGTACATAGTTGATGGCTTTCACTGAATAGCTTTCCAAAGCAAACTCAGGTGATGAGGTAAAGAATATAATTGGTGCGATTTTGTCAAAAGTGCGGATCACTTTCGCCGTTTCAATTCCCGTAAAACCCGGCATAATAATATCCAGACAATATATATCAAATCGCTTTCCTTTTTCCAGGACTGAAACCAGCTCGAATCCGTTTGAAAAGATGGCGTGTTCACAATTTAAATGTTTTGATGTTCGGTAATGGTCTATGAGCTGTACCATATTGGAAAGCTCGTCAACATTATCATCACAGACCGCTATCTGCAGCATAAGAATTCCTCCTCTTTTGTATGATACCATTTCTCCAAGCTAAGTTTACCATAAAAATCAACTTCCCGAAACTATGATTCATGTCGAAATAATCATGTTTCATGCATCGGATGGTTTTAAAAGAGATAGTTTTGATAGACTGAATATGAATAAATGTTATTTCGTATTTTAACGACGAAGGAGGAACAAGATTATGAAAAAGCGATCACTCTTTTGATGCTTTTGTGCGTTTTGATGGAGGTACAGCCGTATTCCTAGATCTTGGCGACGCATCTCCACGTTCCGTGGTCCTACAGAAGGCATCCGGAGGAAGCTTTAAAAAGGCTACTATGTATGGGATAAAGGGACCGACAGGTGCAAACTATACAGGCGTAACTGTAGGCGGATTAGAGGTATCTTCGAAGAATTATCTGACTGTCTTGGCAACCATCAAACAATCAGCGGCGAAATGGGGAAAGGCGAATTCAGACCCTGTAAAAAACTCCGGAATGAATCCAATTAATGAGGGCAGCCTTAGGCGTGACCTTGTGCTTTGACCCTGCAGGATTAAAAGCAGTCAACTATGCGAAGGGCAAACAGACAAGTATCAACAGTAAGATTACCTTCTATACCTCAAAGACAGTTCAACTGACTAAGGGAAGACCATTTACGACTACCGGAAAGAAGGTGGTTGAGGTACGGTATAATGGGAGGAAAGTTGCAACGTATACGATTTTGGTGAGTGCGAAATAGAAATAAAGCAACCATTTGTATTGTATAATAGGTTCGCGAGTAAATTTTTAAAGCATGTTTCATGTCGAAAAAATCATGTTTCATGCAGCAGATGGTTTTCAGAGGCAGATTTTTGATAGAGTGATCGTATGGGACATGGTCCTATATAACCCAACAGAAAATGGAGGATTAGAAATGAAAAAGTTACTGGTACTTATCATGGCACTTGCCATGA
>JARBUO010000066.1 GCA_029239605.1 Bacillota bacterium
ATTACTTCGGTGAGCATGGAGCAGGCGCAAAAGGTGGCGGAACATGCCATGAGCCTGCACAGCGCCGCAGAAATTGAAGCATATTTAAAAGAAGAACTGAAGCGTTTAGGATTGGATTACATTCTTGAACTGTAAGAGTTCGTAATGCGAAAGCAATCTCCTTTCTTTTATAAAATTATTACTAAAAAACAAGGCCATGATCTCGGTCTGCTTGGGTTTTGTCCGACAGATGAGAATCATGGCCTGATTTTTATAAAAGAATACTCTATTTTGCTGAGGAGAGACCGCCCGTCATCTGAACCGCAGGGAGGGACTTTTTTACTTGCTTAAGTTTTTGATGGCATTGCTCAGCTCGCGGGCTGCATTGTATCCCATCATATTCTGCCTGTAATTTAATGCTGCAATTTCCACGATGGCTGCGATATTTCTTCCGGGCTTTACAGGGATTCTGATGTAGGGAAGTTCGATTCCCAGTATATTTATGGTTTCGTATTCTTCGCCGACCCTGTCGTAATAGGTGCTTTCATTCCAAACTTCTAAGTTCATTACAATCTCTATATTCTGTTGGAGCCTGATTGCACTTTTTCCAAAGAGAGAATTGATATTGATGATACCGATCCCCCGGATTTCCATCAGATTTTTGGTTAGCTCACTGCCGGTTCCTACCAACAGATCCTGACCAATTTTTTTAATCATAACGGCATCATCGGCAATAAGCAAATGGCCATTTCGCACGAGATCCAGCGCTGTTTCACTTTTGCCGATACCGCTTTTTCCTGTGATGAGAACGCCTACGCCATAAACATCTACCAGATCCCCGTGCTGAGAGATGCTCTCGGCAAGTTCACTTTGGAGGTAAAGGGTGATGTCCACCCAGAACCTGGAGGTTGTGTTTGTGGTGGATAGAATCCACCGTCCATGCTTTTTTCCGAGGGCTTCAATTGGACTGGACACATCCAATCCGTTGGTAATGATAATGCAAGGAACACTGCGGCTGATCAGTCCCTCCAGCGCCTGATGCCGTGCTTCCGGTGACAGGCTTTGGAGATAGCCATTTTCTGCATTTCCGATGAGCTGGATTCTTTTTTCTTCAAAGTAATCATAAAATCCTGACAGCTGAAGACCGCTGCGGTTGCTTTCTACCAAGCTGATTTCTGTATCATCCGCACCTTGGCTGAGGACCTTTAACTTGAAAATATCTACAAGATCTGTAACTTTAACACCCATTTTATCTGACTCCCGCATCATTAAGAATTAACTTTATTATACAACAGCTTGGACAGTTGCGAAAGCAGCTGCAAAGAAGCGTGGAAAATATATTTTTTCTAAGTACTTTCCCCTTTGCAGCACTTCCTCTTTAACACTTTTGCCAACCTTTTCATATAATTATACTATACCTGAAGAGCATTGTGATATATCTTGTCTGCCGATGCTAAGGTGAATTTTATATAAAAAGGTGATTGGAAATGTATAGAAATAAACTTTGTGATTGCAGCGAATGCAAACAAGTGGATTCGATTGAAGAAATTCAAAAAGGGATATACAAGATAGAAGACGGCATCAAAATGATTCAGAAGGGTCTGGACCTCATTTGCTGCTGCAGGATTCGGGAAGGGATAAAGTGTATTGAAGAAGGACTTTGCAAGGTTGAAAAAGGTCTGGCCGATGTAATTGAAGCCTTGAAGGATTTTGAGTTTGAATGTGACTACAGAAATAATGATGCGATTAAAGAAGGCGTATGCGCTCTCAAAGATGGCATTAAAGGCGTACGTCAGGGTCTGTGCGAACTTCAAAATTGCTGCCTGTGTGAAGGGATTGAAAGTGTTCGTGAAGGACTTCAGGATCTTGAAGCTGGATTGTGCACACTTGTAAAGGGAATTAATGACGTTATCGATGAAAGGGATTCAAGAAAAAAGAATAAATGCTATTAGGAGAGCCCGGCGGCGACATAAGATATTTAGTTTTATGAAATTAATGGTTATCTCTGACACGAATCCTGATTTTTATTTGTATGAACTTCCATAGTGGATGAGATTTTTTGTTCATTTACTTATACAGAGGGTTAGGCTATCTCTCCACGCAAGAAGAATAAGATGTTAATGGGGATCAATCAATTTTCTATCAGCCGTTCCATGAACCAATCCGGTACGGCTGTTTTTTTGCAGTCGGCGGACAATAAAGTTAAGGTTTCAAAAAAAGTGGCATTTGCCACTTTTTTTGTCCGTTAGGTCTAGGAAAAAGGCAGAAATTACAATATTTACATAAAGCAAAAGTATTTATTGTGCGCTGCTAAAAATTTATTGACAGGAAAATAGTGATGTGATAGACTAAAAAATTGTTTAATTGTTGGCTTGACAGTACCTTTCAGTTTGGCTTATACTTATAAGTGAGACTGGAGGACTCTACCATGTTTGTCATAGGAGATAAAATCGTGTATCCTATGCACGGCGCCGGAATTATTGAGGAAATCGAAGAAAAACAGATTCTAGGCGAAAGTAGGAAATATTATATTTTAAAAGTTCCGTTCGGAGACATGAAAATTATGATCCCTGTCGATAGCAGCAATGATATTGGTGTCAGGGCCATTATTTCTGTTGACGAAATCAAGGCGGTCATGGAAATATTGAGCGCGGGTTCCAGTGAGATGTCAAACAACTGGAACAGACGATACCGTGAGAATATGGAGAAACTGAAGACCGGTGACATTTACAGCGTTGCTGAGGTCGTCAGGAACTTAATGCGGACAGACCGGGAAAAGAAACTTTCCACCGGTGAGAAGAAAATGCTTTCCAATGCAAAACAAATTCTTGTCAGCGAGATTATTCTGGTTAAGGACATTGATCCGGAGGTAGCTGAGGAAATCATCAACAAGTCCGTTTAGAGAATGTCCGGTCAAATGAAACAAAAAGAAGGGGGATTAATAAGGGTTAATGATAAAAAAACTGTTTAGAATTATTTTCAGCCTGGTCGGAGTATTGTTTGGATATGGAGTTTTTTTGCTGGGGAGATTTTTGATCCAGGGGTCCAGTCTGGCAGATAAGATCATGGCAACAGAGACACAGGAATTTATTGCGGCATTATGCTGCGCTTTATTATTTGGACTTATCTTTTATTTATTGACGCCTGTGTTTGGTCGTCATGGTCAAAATTTAGCCAAGAATATTGAGACAGATCTTCAAAAGGTTCCTGCTAATGAAATCGTCACCGGGACCTTCGGATTGATCGTCGGCCTTGTTATTGCATTTTTGATCAGCCAGATTTACAGCGGTATCGACATTTTCTTTATCGGTACCGTGCTGTCGGTCTTTACCTACATTTTTTTGGGGTATCTTGGGATTGTGGTTGCTACGCGAAAGGGAAAAGATCTTATTCCGGTCTGGCTTTCTGCAAAGAAAGGTGCACCTTCAAAAACCAAAGGAAAATCCGGTGATGCAACTCCTAAAATTCTGGATACCAGTGTCATTATAGACGGGCGAATTGCGGATATTATGAAGACAGGCTTCATCGAAGGAAATATCGTTATTCCAGAATTCGTTCTTGTAGAGCTCCGACATATTGCTGATTCCTCCGATGGACTCAAGCGAAACCGTGGACGCCGCGGTCTTGACATCCTTAACAGGATTCAGACCGAATACGGAATTGAAATCTACAATACTGCAACGGAAAAATCCTTGGAAGAAATTCCTGAAGTGGATGTCAAACTGCTGAAACTTGCCCAGCTGATGAATGGCAAGGTTGTGACCAATGATTTTAATCTGAATAAGGTCGCAGTGATTAAAGGTGTTGAAGTTTTAAACATTAATGAATTGGCTAATACGTTAAAGCCTGTGGTTCTTCCTGGTGAGGATATGACCCTGTTCCTTGTTAAAGAGGGGAAAGAATCCAACCAGGCCGTTGCATATCTGGATGACGGTACCATGATCGTGGTGGAAGAAGGAAGAAGATTTATTGGACAGACCATCCATGTGACGGTAACCAGTGTGTTGCAGACTGCAGCAGGCAGAATGATTTTTGCAAAACCAAAACGGTAATCGCATTGATCACGAATAGAAATTATAATTGAATCGAGAAAAAACAAATGACGAAGGAAGTCAAAACAGCTGTCATCATACCCGCCGCCGGTTCTGGAAAGAGAATGGGCGGCGGTATTCCGAAACAATACGGAAATCTTGGCGGTATGTCGATCCTTGCCAGGACGGTAAAAGCTTTTTCCGACCAGAAGGAAATTCATGACATTATCATCGTTACCAATGAGGATTTTATCAGTCGGTGCCGCAAGGAACTCGGTTCCCTAAAACTGATGGGAAAGGTCAGGGAGATTATCCCCGGTGGCCAGGAAAGACAGGATTCCATATATGAAGCCGTTCGCCGGCTGCCCGATGATGTGGACATCGTGTTGGTTCACGACGGAGTCCGGCCTTTTGTCACAGGTGAACTGATTCGGCGGACCATTGATATTGCTGAAAAACACGGAGCGGCTGTTGCGGCAGTTCCGGTTAAGGATACGGTAAAAACCGTTGACAATAATTTTTTAACAAAGACGCTTGATCGAAAGCGTCTATATTCTGTTCAGACGCCTCAGGGCTTTCGTCGGGAACTATTGGTTCGCGCATATGAGGAGGCCTTTCGAAACAATTATTACGGAACCGATGATGCCTTTCTGGTGGAGCGAATCGGTGAGAAGTCCCATATTGTGCGGGGCGATTATTATAATATTAAGATTACAACGATGGAGGATATTGTCTTTGGAGAAGCAATTCTCGGAGGCCGGATCGAAACGGGAACCGGTTCTTATATTGAATTGCCGTACCCGGGCCCAAATAATATGCAGATTGATGAAGAAGCAGAAATGAAGGAGCGCCAGTATTCGGCGAATAGCGAAATCCGAGTCGGTTCAGGCTATGATGTGCATAAGCTGACGGAAGGGAGAAAGCTAATTCTTGGAGGTGTTGAGCTTCCATATGAGAAGGGACTCCTCGGTCATTCTGATGCAGATGTACTTGTTCATGCCATTATGGATGCAATCCTTGGGGCGGCAGCCATGGGAGATATCGGGCGTCATTTTCCGGACAACGATGCTGCCTATAAAGGAATTTCAAGTCTTTTGCTTTTGAAGAAAGTCGGAGAACTTATCTCTGAAAAGGGATTCTACGTGGTAAATATCGATGGGACTGTAATTGCAGAAAGACCAAAAATTGCGCCCTACGTTGATCAAATGGTCAAAAGGATAGCGGAGACCCTGCAAATCGACGGAAGCAGAATTAATATTAAGGGAACAACAACGGAAGGCCTTGGGTTCTGCGGACGAGGAGAAGGTATTGCTGCACATGCAACGGCATTAATCCGTCATCGCTGACGGAGTCATGCCTCCTACGCAAGCTGGGTGCTTGCGATGCTGTCCTCGCCTCCGACTCGCTTTGCTCCCTGCTGTCCGTTTTTCCATTGCGGCTGAAGCCGCGGAAAAAAGGCTTTTGATTTTAATGAAATAAACCGATCTGAATAAAAGGAGAATGAATCAATGAGACTTTCAAAAATGTATATCAGAACGTTAAGAGAGGTTCCTAACGAAGCGGAGATACCAAGCCATATCTGGCTGCTGCGGGCCGGTATGATCCGCAGGCTGGTGTCCGGAGTTTACGGCTTCATGCCCCTTGGTTTTCGTTCCGTGAGAAAAATAGAAGATATTATCCGGGAGGAAATGGATGCTAAGGGTGGTCAGGAAATCCACATGTCGGCACTTCAGCCTGCAGAATTGTGGCAGGAATCCGGCAGATGGTTTGCATACGGACCGGAAATGTGGAGACTGAAAGATCGAAATGAAAGAGAATTCTGCCTGGGTCCAACTCATGAAGAAATCTTTACTGATATTGTAAGGAGCGAAGTGAGCTCTTATCGGCAGCTTCCGCTTAATCTATACCAGATACAGACAAAATACAGGGATGAAAAAAGACCACGTTTCGGATTGATGAGAAGCCGTGAATTTGTTATGAAGGATGCTTATTCCTTTGATCGTGATTGGGAAGGTCTCGACCAGAGTTATCGTGATATGTACGATGCTTATGAGAAGGTATTCACACGCTGCGGCTTGGTATTCCGTGCGGTTGAGGCAGATACAGGCGCGATCGGCGGCAGTGCATCCCATGAATTTACTGCCATATCTGAAGTTGGAGAAAGTGAAATTGCATACTGTGGCAGCTGTGATATGGCTGCCACATCTGAAAGAGCAGAATGTGTCGATGATGCACCTTCTACTGAAGCGGAACTGCCAATGGAGAAGGTCGTTACACCCGGAACAAAAACCATTGCTGAGGTGGCAGGTTTCTTAAAGGTAAGTGAGACACAAACCATAAAAGCGCTTTTATTTCAAGTATACGATGAAGCAGAAGGGTCAGTTTCTTATGTAGCTGCATTTATCAGAGGCGATCGAGAGCTGAACATGACAAAGCTGGTAAACGCCCTTGGTGTTCCGGAACATGCGGTGGAGTTTGCTGATGAAGCTGAAATGGGGGCCGTAACCGGAAGCGTAGGCGGATTTACAGGACCTGTTGGTCTGCATGACTGCAAGATCATCGTTGACACTGAATTGGTTGGGTTGAAAAACCTCGTTGCCGGAGCATGTGAAGCAGATCATCATCTGATCAATGTGAATTATGGACGGGATTATAAAGGCGACATTGTAACCGATCTCAAACTGATCAAGGCCGGAGATAAGTGCCCGGTATGCGGTGCTCCGGTGAAAATGGCAAGAGGAATCGAGGTTGGTCAGGTATTTAAGCTTGGTACAAAGTACAGCAAATCCATGGGTGCTTATTACAAAGATGAAAATATGAACGATCAGCTGATCATTATGGGATGCTATGGCATTGGTGTAACAAGAACTCTTGCGGCAATCGTTGAGCAGCATCATGATGAGAACGGCATTATCTGGCCCATGGCGGTGGCTCCATACCACGTAATCGTTACGGTTGTGAATACCGAGGATGAGCAGCAGGCAACCCTTGCAGAAACCATCTATCAGGAACTTCTGAAAGCAGGAGTAGAAGCTCTCATCGATGATCGTAAAGAGCGTCCCGGTGTAAAATTTAAGGATGCAGATATCCTTGGAATTCCTGTAAGAATTACCGTGGGCAAGAAAGCAGCAGAAGGAGCCGTGGAATATAAACTGAGAAAAGAGTCAACCTTCTCTGAAATCAGTGCTGTGGACGCTGCGGCAAGCGCTATCGCATATGTAAAAGCTGAACTGAGCAAATAGTAATATAAGGTCATAGATCTGAAAAGCCGAATCCCTGAGGGGTTAGGCGCAACTTTCCGGTCTGTGGCCTTTCTATATGAACCAAAGATTGTGCTTCATTGAGGAAGAAAAAATGGAATTGATATCGATCTTAGAGCTGGTCGGTACCGTTGCCTTTGCGGTATCGGGTGCGCTTTTGGCCATTGATAAGGAACTGGATTACTATGGAATCGCATTTCTGGCAATCATTACTGCAGTAGGGGGAGGCATTTTCAGGGACGTTCTGATCAATGATAATCTGCCGGCGGCGCTGGAGAATCCGCTCTTTGCTATCATAAGCATTCTGTCTGCAGCCGCAACGGTTCTTTTTTACAGCAAAATTATAAAATACGCAAATGTACTCCAGTTTTTTGATGCTGTAGGTCTTGGAGCATTTACTGCAATCGGAGCAAATGTTGCTGTGCAAAGCGGACTGGAAATGCCCTTTGTCATCATCACACTGGCACTGCTCACTGGAACAGGCGGCGGGGCCCTGCGGGATGTTTTTGCCAAGGAAATCCCGTTTGTCTTTCGAAAGGAAATCTATGCCGTTGCCGCTGTCGTTGGAGCGATCTTCTATATTATAATCAATGCTCGTCTGGGGAATACTATGGTTGCTTTGTACACTTGTTTCTTTGGAACTCTGGCCATTCGTCTCTGCAGCATGAAGTTTAATCTGCATCTAAAGAAAGTTAAAAGAAAGGAAGACGAGCAATGAGACTGGTTTGGGAACTTTTTTTTACATTTTTTAAAGTTGGCGCCTTTACCATTGGCGGCGGCCTCGCTATGCTGCCAGTGATTCGAAAAGCAGTGGTTGAGGAAAGAGGATGGCTTACCGAGGAAGAAATCGTCGACTGCTTTGCAGTCAGTCAGTCGCTTCCGGGCGTTCTGGCCATCAATGCGGCAATCTACGTAGGAAATAAGAAAAAGGGGATATCCGGGAGTGTAGCGTCATTGCTGGGAGTCATTCTTCCTTCGTATATCAGCATCATTGCTATCCTGTTGTTCCTTGGAAGTATCGAAGAGAATGCTTATGTACTTGGCGCCCTTGAGGCCATTAAAGCCGCATCTGCCGCGATGATTCTGGTAGCTGCATATAAATTGGGGAGGCAGATTTTAAAAGGTAAGGTAGAATACTTCATTGCCCTCGTTTCTTTTATCATCATTGTTTTTGCAGGCATCAGTGCAATTTGGGCTATCATATTCGGCGGGTTGACTGGCCTTGTTGTATATCAGTATAATCACAGAAAAGGCAGGGTAGAGTAATGGCATATTTCAACGTATCATATATGTTTTTCCGAATCGGTTTGTTCAGCTTTGGAGGCGGATACGCCATGCTGCCTTTAATTTTTCAGAGTGTACAGGATTTCGGTATCATGAGTGCAGAGGAATTTTCGCGGCTGGTTGCAATTTCTCAGGTCACTCCCGGGCCCATTGCCGTAAATGCAGCCACCTATGTTGGTTTTCAGTATAAAGGCTTTCTGGGTGCAGCCGTTGCCACTGCAGGCGTAGCACTGCCTTCTATGATCCTGATCCTAATCACAATGCATTTTATGAAAGTATTTCAGGAGAACCAATCGGTTGATGCGGTGCTGAAAGGGATCCGGCCGGCTACTGTGGGACTGATTGCATCTGCTGTGATTTTTCTTGCGGAAACTTCAATCTTTAATGGGCCGGTGTTTACATCAGATCTATTCACAAATTTCAAAGAACATATTAATTTGTTGCCCATGATCTTTTTCATTGCTACAATAATATTGGCAGGAAAATTTAATATCAGCCCTATCAAGCTGACAATTTTAGCGGGTTTGATAGGAGCGGTGGTAATTGGTAACGCATAAGGGGGATGAAGCAAAATGTGGACAGGTGGAGTAAGAGTGGTTTTACCCGATGAAGCAGGGAGAATCCTGATGGTAAGGCAATCCCACGAAGGAAACGATATTTGGATGGTACCGGGAGGCGGAATAGAAGAAAATGAAAATGCAGCCCAGGCAGCGGTGCGGGAAGTTCAGGAAGAGACTGGGCTTATCATCAAGGTGAAAAGGCTGCTCTGGCATGTAGAAGAGGTTTCTGAACAACGGGGTCAGAGGTTTGTGAACTTTTTTCTTGGAGAAATTACAGGCGGTGAGCTGGGCTTGGGCTCGGATCCGGAGTTTGATGAGAACGGGCAGGTCTTGCGAGAAGTTCGGTTTCTAAGCAGAAAAGAAATCATGAACCTGAAAAGAGTTTACCCGGAATACCTCCGAACAGAACTGTGGGAAGCATTGGAGCCCGGACATTATCCAAGCGATGTATTTAGGATAAGAAAATAAAGTCTAGACAAAAGTTGTATGATACAAATAATGTTGTTCAATAAAAGTGTGAAGAAATCGGCAGCGGATTATATCGATGCCGGTTTTTTATTGCGATGCCTTCCCGCATTGCATCGGAGGAGGCCTATCTCTTGAGCCGCTCATGTACTGGCTTATTCTGCACGTCCCATACTTCTGTTCAATACCTTCCGTTATCATTTTCCTGAAAAATATGTTTTCCCACTTGTGTGTCAACAGAAACCATGGTAATATGAATTCAAAGTTGTACGTACTAATTTAAAGAAAAGCTAATAAATGTATGTAAGAGGTGCGCAATATGACGAAATATGTTATTGGTGTTGACTATGGAACCTTATCAGGACGTGCGGTACTGGTAGATGCCGCTACAGGAGCAGAGATCTGCTCTTCCGTCTATGATTATCCTCACGGCGTCCTTGATCAATCTCTGCCCACAGGAGAGCCCCTTGGTCACGACTGGGCGCTTCAGCATCCGGAGGATTATATCGAGGTGCTTTCCCACACGATCCCTGCAATTCTGAAAGAGGCAGGCGCAAAGCCGGAACAGGTAATTGGTATTGGTACAGATTTTACAGCCTGTACCCTGCTCCCTGTCACCGAAGCGGGAGTTCCTTTATGCACGATGCCTGAATATGAAAAAAATCCTCACGCATGGGTGAAGCTTTGGAAGCATCATGCTGCTCAGGACAAAGCCAATGATTTAAACCGCATTGCGGAAGAGCGGGGAGAACCATGGCTCAAAAACTACGGGGGAAAGATCAGCAGTGAATGGGCGGTTCCAAAAATCTGGCAGGTATTAGAGGAGGCGCCGGAAATTTACGAAGCTGCAGACCGCTTCATTGAAGCCGCTGACTGGATCATTTGGCAGCTATGCGGAAAAGAGACTCGGAACAGCTGCACTGCGGGATACAAGGAGATCTGGAACAAGGGGATCGGTTATCCATCCAGCGAGTTTTTCAAAGCGCTTGATCCCCGGCTTGAGAATGTAGCGGCAGAAAAGCTTGGGACGACCATTACACCTCTGGGTGAGAAGGCAGGTCTTATTACACCGGAAGCAGCAAAGATAACAGGGCTCGCAGAGGGGACTGCAGTAGCGATCGGGAATGTGGATGCCCACGTAAGCGCACCGGCGGTTGGAATCGATGGACCTGGCAAGATTCTTGCAATTATAGGAACCTCTACCTGTCACGTGCTGATGGGAACAGAAGAAAAACAGGTACCCGGAATGTGCGGTGTTGTGGCAGACGGTATTCTGCCGGGATATTACGGCTATGAAGCCGGTCAATCCTGCGTTGGGGATCACTTTGCCTGGTTTGTAGATCACTGCCTGCCAGCAGAATATCACGAAGAAGCCAAAAAGGCAGGCATCAGTGTACATAGTTATCTTAGTCAAAAGGCACAGAAGCTGAAGCCGGGAGAAAGCGGCCTGCTGGCTCTTGACTGGTGGAATGGAAACCGCAGCGTACTGGTGGACGTAGATCTGACGGGAATGATTCTGGGAATGACCCTTCAGACAAAGGCGGAGGAAATTTACCGGGCTTTGATTGAAGCCACTGCTTACGGGAACCGCGAGATTGTAGAGAACTTTCGGCGTAACGGTGTTCCTGTGGAAGAGTTTTTTGCAGCGGGAGGCATTAGTCAGAAAAACCCACTCATGATGCAGATTTACGCAGATGTGCTTGGAATGCCGGTAAAAATATCCGGAAGCGATCAGTGCCCGGCCCTCGGCAGTGCGATCTTTGCTGCAGTTGCCGCCGGAAAAGAGGCGGGTGGCTACGATACTGTTTATGAAGCTGCAAGAGTTATGGGGAAGATTAAGGACGCCGTATATCAGCCCATTCCGGAACATGCACAGATTTATGATAAGCTCTTCCATGAATATGTTACATTGCACGATTACTTTGGAAGGGGCACCAATGACGTCATGAAACGGCTCAAACGCATTAAAATAGAACAATCAAAAATAAAGTAAATCTATGGATCGTTGATTCATTGCTCGAGCATGAAATCAGCGCTGCTCTAACATCAGGGATCTAGAATATTTATAGGCATCAATAATATTTTGGAAGTACTGATCGAAGGTAAAGGAGGAAACCGTAATGGCATTAAAGGATTATGAATTTTGGTTTATTGTGGGGAGTCAGGAGCTGTACGGGCCGGAAGTTCTTGAGACAGTAGCGAAACGGGGCGCGGAAATGGCCGATGTGATGAATGCATCGGGTCTGCTGCCCTGCAAGCTGATCTATAAGCTTACGGCCAAATCACCCGAGGAAATCAGCAGTATCGTTAAGGAAGCAAACTACGATGATAGATGTGCCGGGACAATTATGTGGATGCATACCTTCAGCCCAAGCAAAATGTGGATCAACGGTCTCAAGGAATTGCAGAAGCCCTATTGCCATCTGGCAACCCAATACAATCGACAGATTCCCAATGAAGAGATCGATATGGACTTCATGAATTTGAATCAGGCTGCCCATGGTGACAGAGAGCATGGCTTTATTGGCGCGCGTTTGCGGATGAAACGAAAGATTATCGCAGGATACTGGAAAGATGAGGATGTTCAGAAGAGGCTTGGAGATTGGATGCGTGCGGCTGCAGGAGCGGCCTTCAGTAAAAACCTCAAGGTAATGCGCTTTGGCGATAATATGCGGAATGTTGCGGTAACAGAGGGCGATAAGGTGGAAACACAAACACAACTTGGCTGGCAGGTAAATACCTGGCCGGTAGGCTTGCTTGTGGACGCTATCCATGAAGTTACGGAAGAGGAAACGGACGCGCTGATGAAAGAGCTTGAGGCACTCTATG
This sequence comes from Bacillota bacterium, assembly GCA_029239605.1. Lineage (GTDB taxonomy): Bacteria > Bacillota > Clostridia > Peptostreptococcales > Anaerovoracaceae > Anoxybacterium. The sequence continues at coordinate 12,409 of JARBUO010000066.1, forward strand.
ACATCCGGACAGAACAGCTGGATCAAATCAGATATCAGGCAAAGGCTGAACTTGCAATGAAACGGCTTTTGGAGCAGGAGGGCTGCAACGCCTTCAGCAATACCTTTGAGGATCTGTACGGTATGGAACAGCTGCCCGGACTTGCAACTCAGCGTCTCATGAGCCAGGGCTACGGCTATGGCGGGGAAGGAGACTGGAAGGTATCCGCTATGACTGCGGTAATGAAGGCAATGGGAGAGGGTCTGATCGGCGGTACCACCTTTATGGAAGACTACACATATGATCTTACAAAAGGTGCGGAATGCAGTTTGGGAGCCCATATGCTTGAAGTTTGTCCCTCCATCGCAGCAGGGAAACCGAGAATCGAGGTTCATCCTCTGGGTATCGGCGGAAAATCGGATCCGGCACGCCTTGTTTTTGAAGGCAGAGAAGGAAACGCTATCGTAGTCTCCCTGATCGACATGGGCGGCCGTCTGCGGCTGATCTGCCACGACATTGAGTGTATTAAGCCAATCTATGAAATGCCTAATCTGCCGGTGGCCCGCACGATGTGGAAAGCAATGCCCGACCTGCTGACAGGACTGGAAGCATGGATTCTGGCGGGCGGGGCGCACCATACCACGCTTTCCTATGATGTTACTGCAGAGCAGATGCAGGATTGGGCGAGAATCATGGATATTGAATTTGTACATATTACAAAGGATACCACGTTGGAATCCATGGAACAGAGCTTGTTCCTGGCGGATCTTGCATGGAAGTTGAAATAAAATAATACTTAGGCGGCTGCATGGGGTTCGAAGCGCTACGGAGCAGATTTGTTCGGCCCGAAGCAGCCGCCTAATAACAATGCAACACGCTTTTAAGGAGGGTGATTTATGCTGGAGCAATTAAAAGAACAGGTTTACAATGCCAATATGATGCTGCCGCGTTACGGGCTGATTACCTTTACCTGGGGCAATGTCTCAGCGGTTGACCGAAAGGAAAACCTCATTGTAATCAAACCGTCGGGAGTCGAGTATGACGAAATGAAGCCTGACGACATGGTTGTAATTGATTTGGCAACCGGAGAGAAAGCGGAAGGGCATATGAACCCTTCTTCCGATACACAGACCCATCTGGTGCTGTACCGTTCCTTTTCCAATATCGGCGGAGTGGTGCACACCCACAGCAGATGGGCTACGATCTACGCCCAGGCCGGACGAAGCATTCCAGCGCTGGGAACGACCCACGGCGATTATTTCTACGGGGAGATTCCCTGTACACGGGGCATGCTCCATGATGAAATTTATGGAAATCCAGGGCATTATGAAGAGGAGACCGGAAATGTAATTGTTGAAACGTTCCATGATCAGGATCCGGATCAGATACCGGCAGTTTTGGTAAGAAGCCATGGACCCTTTTCCTGGGGGAAAAGCGCGCAGGATGCGGTACATAATGCAGTTGTTCTGGAAGAACTGGCACTTATGGCCTGGCAGAACCAAATGGCCAACCCCTTTATTTCACAGATGCCCAGCGCACTTCTTGATAAACATTACCTGAGAAAACACGGTGCCGGGGCTTACTACGGGCAAAACGGAAAATAAGCTTAAATTTGGATATTTGCGACATGAGAAATGTGCTATAATTGTATAAAAAAGGGAGAAGGCGAACATGTACAGTGTATTCCTGGTCGAAGACGAGATTGTTATGCGTGACGGCATCCGGGAGCTGATCGCATGGAACGAATACGGTTTCTCCTTCGTGGGAGAAGCTTCCGACGGAGAACTGGCCTGGCCTCAAATACAAAAGCTGAAGCCTGATATCGTGATTACGGACATTAAAATGCCCTTTATGGACGGCCTTGCATTAAGCCGCCTTGTGCGGAAGGAGTTCCCGCAAACAACCATTATGATCCTGAGTGGGTATGATGATTTTATTTATGCAAAGGAGGCCATTTCCATTGGAGTGAGCCAATACTTGCTGAAACCTCTTTCCAGAGATCAGCTGATTGAGATCCTCTGCGAGGTGAAGCAGCAGAAAGACAAAGAAGCGGAGCAAGCCAGATATCATGCTCAGTTCAACGGCGAAATTCAGGAATATCTCAGCAATTCCAGAAGGGGGTTTTTTGATCAGCTCGTTTCCGGGAAGCACTCGGTAGAAGAACTGTTGGCCCGGGCAGAGCGATTGAAAATTCCGCTGACATCCGAATGCTATAATATCATTTTGTTTTTATTGGAAGAGGACCCGGTCACCGGATATTCGTCCCAGATGGCAGATGTGCAGTCAGACATCTGCGGCTGCTTTCCCGAAAATAAAAATCTGGTCATGTTCAGTATCGGCATCGATTTGATTGTATTTCTCGTAATGGCTGATGGAGGAGCGATTCAGCAGGAAACAGAAGACTGTGTGGAATGCATCAAAGAAATCTGCCAGCCCATTCGAAAGCTCATTCGATGGTCCGTGGTGGTAAGCACTCCCGTCAACAGGCTGAGCGGCGTGGCAGACTGTTATCGTGCAGCCCGCAAGGGGATGTTTTACCGTCAATCGGCAAAGGAAGGAAATGTCTTCTACGTTGACAGAACTGCTGCAGCAGCAGGAGATTCTGACGTTCCGATTGCCAATACAGTGGATTTTGATCTCAATGATGCGGATGCGGCCCAATTGGATCAGCGCATTATCGAGAAGTTCCTGATCAGCGGCCTTCCCGAGGATCTGACAACTTTTGTGGCAGATTATTTTCGTGCAATCGGAACTCAGGCGATTCAGTCTCTGATTTTTCGCCAGTATGTCGTTCTGAACATCAACTTTACAGTAAAAGCATTTTTAGAAAAATACGGATATACTAAGGACTCTATTACATCCTCTCAAAAGCAGGGGCAGCAGCTTCAGGCATCCATTCTCTCCCAGGAGGGATCGGAGCAGTATGTCAGAGAGCTTTTAGAGCATGCATTGAATCTAAGAGATCAGGCCGTTAACAGCCGCTACGTCAAAAAGCTTCACAAGGCAGTGGACTACATAAAAAACAACTATTCGGACTCGGAAATCAGCCTCAATGCAGTGGCAAAGGTCGCAATCGTCAGCCCAACCCATTTCAGCGCCGTATTCAGTCAGCAAATGGGAAAAACTTTTGTGGAATATCTGACAGAGCTCCGCATGGAGAAAGCAAAAGAACTGCTGCGGTGCACCGATACCAGCTCCAGTGAAATTGCATTTCAAGTAGGTTACAGCGACCCCCATTACTTCAGTTTCATATTTAAGAAAATCAATGGATGTTCCCCTCGGGACTATCGTATGAGGAGGAAGGCCACATGAGGCACTTGATTCGGAAATTGGTCGGACTTTTAAAAACACGCTCTACCTTAAGCAGGCAGCTGCGTGTTTTGCTCATTGTAGCAGCAGCTCCCTTTATCGTAATGATTACGGTGCTTCTCTTTATGCTTTATTCCTTTAATCATGAATATGATGTTACCCTTCACAATGCGAGCATTGCCAGCGAATTCAACTTCGATTTCAAGGACAAGCTTGATTTGGAGATGTACTACTACGTTGTAGGAAGCAGAAGCAATATTGACCATTTGCCGCTGGAGGATGTGGAACATGCGCAGAACGTCATCGGACGACTTCAGAAAACCACGACACAGAAGGAAAATCAGTGGCGCATCCGCAGCATGCTCAATCTTTGCAGACGTTTGAGCGAATGCATGGTAGAGATTAAAAATACGGCGGATTATGATTCCCGTATGGAGCAGCTGGAGCACAACACTTACATCATAACCGCACTCATAGAAGCATACATGCACGATTACATATACGACGAGGTTCGGGAACTCTCTGCGCTCCAGCAGCAGATCAGCGACCGGGTAATCGCGACGGTAATCATTACTGGAATGATCAGTATGGCTTTGTTGTTTTTTATGCTTTGGTATTCACTGCGATTTACCCACAGCATTACAAGGCCGGTTCACGAACTCTGTAAAAAGGTTGAGCGGCTCGGAGCAGGAGATTTCACCATCATACCGGTAAAGACCAATAATCTGGAAATCAAAACGCTGGATGATGGATTCAACAAAATGATCGGCCGCATCAATCAGCTGCTGGAACATGTGAGGGAAGATCAGAGTGCTCTCCACAGAGCGGAAATGGAGCTGCTTCAGGCACAGATTAATCCGCATTTTTTATACAACACCTTTGATTCCATCGTCTGGCTTGCCGAATCCAATCAGAATGCAGAGGTGGTGAAGATGACGACGAGCCTCTCAACTTTTTTCAGAAACTCCCTCAGTAAAGGTCAGGACATCATCACCCTTGAAGCAGAAATGCAGCAGGTCGAGAGCTATCTGAACATTCAGCAGATCCGATACAGAGATATCCTGGACTATCAGATCAGCATACCGGAAGAATTGCTGCAGTATACCATTCCTAAGCTTACCCTGCAGCCTCTGGTGGAAAATGCGCTGTACCACGGCGTAAAAAACAAACGGAGTAAGGGGACCATCGCGATTACCGGACGATCCACCGGCAAAGATATTTATCTTTCTGTTTCCGACAACGGGGCGGGAATGACGCCGGAACAGCTGAAATCTCTGCGGGCAGGAATCTATCAGGACCGGCATACCGGTTTGGGGCTGATGAATGTACACAGGCGGCTACGCATGTCTTACGGAGACCGGTACGGCCTGTCCTTCAAGAGTAAATTAGATGAGGGTACGACAGTGACTGTCCATATATCGAAAAAAAATCAACCTGTATCATAGGATTTTCAACCTGGTGTACCGATCCATGTAAAAATAATGTAAAACAATAAAATTAAACAAGAAATGAATAAGATTATCAATGGGCTTTTCAATACCCCTGGGTTAAAATCAGAATGAGTAAGCGAAGTCATTAGGTCGCTGAGCTTAATAATAAGGAGGAAGTAATAATGAAAGGAAAAAAGTCTCTTGTGTTTCTTCTGGCAGCACTGCTGATCATTGGTCTTGCTGCATGCGGAGGAACCTCAGGCGGAGACGCAGCTGCACCGCCGGAGGATGATGCCAATGCCCTGATCGTTGTTGGTTTTTCTCAGGTTGGAGCCGAGTCTGACTGGCGTACCGCCAATACTCAATCCATGAAAGACACCTTTGTGGAAGCCAACGGATACAAACTGATCTTTGATGATGCCCAGCAAAAGCAGGAAAATCAGATCACTGCAATTCGTAATTTTATTCAGCAGGAAGTTGACTATATCGTACTTGCTCCCGTAACGGAGACAGGGTGGGATACCGTTTTGCAGGAAGCAAAAGATGCGGGAATTCCTGTAATTATTGTAGACCGTATGATCGATGTATCCGATGACAGCCTGTACACTGCCTGGGTTGGTTCAGACTTCCGTCAGGAAGGTGATAAAGCTGCCGCCTGGATCGTCGAAAACTTCAAAGATAAGGATCCTGTCAATATCGTACATATTCAGGGAACCATCGGCTCATCGGCTCAGATCGGACGTACCGCAGGACTGGAAGATGCCGTTGCAAAAAATAGCAATCTGAAGATCATCGCACAGCAGTCCGGTGAATTCACTCAGGCAAAAGGCCAGGAAGTTATGGAAAGCGTTCTGAAGCAGAATGACAAAATAGATGTGGTTTACTGTGAAAATGATAATGAAGCCTTCGGCGTAATCGATGCCCTCGAAGCAGCAGGGAAGACCTATGGCAGAGACGGAGACATCAAGATCATTTCCTTTGATGCTACCAATGCAGGGCTGACCGATACCCTTGCCGGAAAGATTAATTATAATGTGGAGTGTAATCCGCTTCACGGACCTCGTGTAGAAAAGATCATCAAGCAGCTGGAATCCGGCGGAACCCCGGATAAGAAGGCATATGTCGACGAAGCGGCCTTTGATGCAACCACCATTACACAGGCAGATATCGATGCCCGTTCGTATTAATCTCTTGACCGAAATCGGCATGAGTCAGCAAATAAATTAGGATAACACTGAGCTTCCATTCCGTGTATCCATCTCATCGATATCAGTAGAAGATTCATGATTTGTTATGGCATGGTGCGGAGATCCCGGATCTATCTCCGGATCTCCGCACTATTTCTTTTGTCCAAAGGTTCAAGCAGGTTGAATCTTGTGAAAGCGGGTGAGAAAACCATGGAAGACAGGATTGTACTATCAATGCGGAGTATCAACAAGGCTTTTCCCGGGGTGAAAGCGCTGAAAAATGTAGATTTTACGCTTCGCAGCGGAGAAATACACGCATTGATGGGAGAAAACGGTGCAGGAAAGTCTACCTTGATTAAAGTCTTAACAGGAGTTTACGAAGCCGACTCAGGGGAGATCAGGATCGCAGGCGAGGATCGTCCTGCTTCAATTCACTCTCCTCAGGCTGCACAGGAGAAAGGTATCAGCACCGTTTATCAGGAGATTACACTATGTCCCAATCTCACCGTTGCTGAAAATCTGTTTCTCGGCAGGGAGCCAAGAAAGGCTGGATTCATAGACTGGAAAACAATGAACAGGAAATCAGAAGAGCTGCTGACAGGGCTTGACATTCACGTGTCGCCCACCAAACAGCTTGACGGATGCTCCATTGCGGTGCAGCAGATGATCGCCATTGCAAGGGCGGTTGACATGCAATGCCGGGTTCTTATTTTAGATGAACCCACCTCTTCGCTGGATGATGAAGAGGTAGGAAAACTCTTTTCTTTGATGCGCAGGCTAAAGGAACAAAACGTCGGTATTATCTTTGTAACCCATTTTCTGGAACAGGTATATGCGGTTAGTGACCGGATTACGGTGCTTCGGAATGGAGCATTGGTAGGTGAATTCATGACGCAGGATCTCCCCAGGCTTCAGCTGGTGGCGAAAATGATGGGTAAAGATTTTGATGATCTTGCGGAAATCAGGAATGCTCACGAGAAAAGAAAAGAATTTGATGAAACACCGGTGATTGAGGCGGAAAACCTTGGGCGCCGGGGATCCATCAAGCCATTTGATCTTACGGCCCATAAAGGCGAAGTCATGGGCTTTACCGGTCTTCTCGGCAGCGGGCGAAGCGAATTGGTACGGGCAATTTACGGTGCTGACAAGGCTGACAACGGTACTTTGAAAATAAAAGGAAAAACCGTGAGAATAAATGCGCCGCTGGATGCGATGAAAAAGGGGATGGCGTACCTGCCGGAAGACCGCAAGAGAGATGGTATCATCGCAGATCTTTCGGTACGTGAGAACATTATCATAGCACTTCAGGCAAAGCGCGGCATGTTCCGGCCTATGAGCCGTAAAGAGGCGGAGGAATTTACAGATCGGTATATCGATCTGCTGCAAATTAAAACAGCCTCCAGAGAAACGCCGCTCAGGAGTTTATCGGGAGGGAACCAGCAGAAAGTAATTATCGGGCGATGGCTTCTTACCAACCCGGAATATTTGATTTTGGATGAACCAACCAGAGGAATTGACGTAGGAACAAAGACGGAAATTCAAAAGCTGATTCTGAGTTTGGCAGACGAGGGAATGAGTGTCGCATTCATATCCTCAGAAGTGGAGGAAATGCTGCGCACCTGCTCAAGAATGGCCGTACTGCGCGATGGGGAGAAGGTTGGAGAATTGTCGGGAGCGGATCTGACCCAAGAGAAAATTATGAAAACCATAGCAGGAGGTGAACATGGTAATGGCTGAAAATGGGAAACATTATCTGAAAAAAATCACAGAGCATCACCTTTTTCTGCCCCTTGTGTGTCTTGCAGTGGTTCTTCTTGCAAATGTGATTAAAACCCCTAATTTTTTTCAGGTATCCATTAATAATGGTATTCTATATGGCTATGTTGTGGATGTGGTGAACCGCTCCTCAGAACTTCTGATTTTAGCGGTGGGCATGACACTGGTGACAGCGGCTTCCGGCGGACAGGATATCAGTGTAGGTTCGGTAATGGCGGTATCCGGTGCAGTGTGCTGTCAGGTTTTGTCCGGAGGTCAGGTATCGGTCAACAGCTTTCAGAATCCTTTCCTTCTGGCGGTGCTGGCCGCTTTGGCAGCCGCAGCGCTATGCGGTGCATTCAACGGGCTTTTGGTTTCTAAAATCAATATTCCGCCCATGGTGGCGACACTGATTCTCTATACGGCAGGCAGAGGGATTGCTCAGCTTGTTACCAACGGGCAAATTACATACGTACGGGTGGATGCTTATAAGCTTGCCGGCGGGTACATCCCCGGATGCCCTGTTCCCACGCCTGTCTTTATTGCTATTGGGATCGTTGTTCTGGTGAGCATCATTCTGAAGAAGACAACACTCCGCCTTTATATTGAGAGTGTGGGAATCAACGGAAGTGCATCCCGGCTGGTAGGTCTGAATTCAACAAGGATAAAATTTATCAGCTACGTGATCTGTGGCCTTCTGGCAGGGGTTGCCGGAATTGTAGCAAGCAGCCGTATTTATTCGGCGGATGCAAATAATATTGGGATTTATCTTGAAATGGACGCAATTCTTGCGGTGGCACTGGGAGGAAATCTCCTTGGAGGCGGGAAATTCAGTCTGGCAGGGTCTGTAATAGGAGCCTTCACAATACAGGCACTTACAACAACGCTGTATGCCATGAATGTTGCAGCAGACCAGCTTCCTGTCTATAAGGCAATCGTTGTAATTATTATCGTTACTCTGCAAAGCCCGGTTTTCAGAAAATTCATTGCACTTACGTTGCCGGCGGGGCGAAAACCCATGAAACCTGCCGAGGCAGAAGAGGAGGTGCAGTGATGAAAACATTAAACGACAGGAAGCATATGAGCGGCACCACGTTTTTGCTGATCATCACCATCGGTTTATTCGTCGTCATGTACGCTGCGGGAATGATTGCTTTTGCCGAAGGCGGTTTTGCCAAACCGCAGATGTTTCTCAATCTTTTCATTTCCAATGCGGGGCTCATTGTCATTGCCTGCGGTCTGACGCTGGTCATGATCACAGGGGGGATCGATATCTCCGTAGGCTCCGTTACAGCGCTTGTTTGCATGGCGGTGGCATATCAGATGGAAGTGAACCATATGAGCGCCTATGGGGCCATTTTTATCGCTCTGGGCATCGGTTTAGCCTTTGGTATCGTACAGGGCTTTCTCGTTGCTTATCTCGATATCCAGCCCTTTATCGTTACTCTGGCGGGCCTCTTTCTGGGGCGGGGCTTAACCTCCATGATCAGTACCGAGATGATTTCCATAAAAAACGAGGTCTTCCTCTCCTGGGCCAAGTTCAAAATTTTTCTGCCTTTCGGTTCTGTAAACAAAAAGGGGATTTTTCAGCCGGCCTATATTTATCCCACCGTTATCATCGCGTTGCTGGTGGTTGTGGCCATGGTAATCCTGCTTCGCTATACAAAATTTGGTCGAAGAGTTTACGCAGTGGGCGGAAATCAGCAGAGCGCCATGATGATGGGGCTCAACGTCCGCCGAACGAAGATGCAGGCATACGTATTGAATGGCTTTCTTGTGGGCCTGGGAGGATTCTTATTCGGGCTGAACAGTTGCGCCGGTTTTGTAGAGCAGGCAAAATGGCTAGAGATGGACGCAATCTCATCGGCGGTCATTGGCGGTACACTGCTGACCGGTGGCGTAGGAAATCCCATAGGAACTCTCTTTGGCGTTTTGATAAAGGGTACGATCTCCAGTCTCATTACAACCCAGGGAACCCTCTCCAGCTGGTGGGTCCGCATCGCGTTGTCAGCGCTGCTCTGCTTCTTCATTGTGCTTCAGAGCGTGATTGTATCCCGCAACAAAAAAGCCCGGTAATGCCTTTCCAGGAAACAGAGACCTGTTTCTCAAATCAATATCGCTTTTTTCTCCTCAAATAAAAACAAGGGTTTCCCAAACGATCAGAACAGGAACGTTTGAGATACCCTTGTTTTGTTGTTACTATTCTCAGAGAAA
>JARBUO010000002.1 GCA_029239605.1 Bacillota bacterium
AAAGAAGCCCTGTGCCAAACCTCAGGATATTTTAGTGTGCCCCTGAGCAAGCTTTACGGAATGGCTACCTTTTATAAAGCGTTCAGCCTGAAAGCAAAAGGAAAGAATATCATACGGGTCTGCGACGGAACAGCCTGCCACATTCGCTCCTCGTCGGTACTGCTGGAGGAGATTGAACAGCTTTTGCACTTGAAACCGGGCGATACTTCAGAGGACGGAGTTTTTTCTCTGGAAACGGTTAGCTGCCTGGGGTCCTGCGCCCTGGCCCCGGTTTTGGTGGTAAATGAAGAATATTATGGGAGTGTGACCCGCACGATGGTGGGAGAAATCCTGAGTCATTACGGAGGAAATGCAGATGAATGGGCATGATGTCACAAACATTGAAAAGATACTCGTCTGCTGCGGTACCTGCTGCCTTGCAAATAACAGTATGGATATCGTCACCGGTCTGAGAGAGAAGATCCAGCAAGCGGGCCTTCCTCTTGAGGTGGTGCCCATGGTCAAAGCAACCGGCTGCAGCGGACTTTGTGAGAATGGCCCCATCGTTCGGTTTCTGCCCGACGATCTTTGCTATTACAAGGTCAAGCCGGGCGATGTGGATGAGGTGTTCGAAAAGACGGTGCGGAACAATCAGGAGATCGACCGCTTAATGCATCGGGAGCCGGAGCAGCGGAATCGTGTCAGAACGAGAGAAGAAAACAGCTTCTATAAAAAACAGCTCAGAATTGCACTTAGAAATACTGGGGAAATCGATCCGTTCTCCATCCAGGATTACATGGATCGGGGAGGGTATTCGGCGGCGGAAAGCGCTTTGAAGATGAACCCGGAGGAGATTCTTGCAGAAATCGAATGCTCCGGTCTTCGGGGAAGAGGAGGGGCAGGATTTCCAACGGGCAGAAAATGGAGACAGTGTGCCGGGATTGGGCGATATCCCAAATATATCATCTGCAACGGAGATGAAGGTGATCCGGGAGCGTTCATGGATCGATGCATTCTTGAGGGAGATCCCCATAGCGTCATTGAAGGGATGCTGATCGGGAGCTGGGCCGTAGGCTCAAATTCGGGATATCTCTATATCAGAAACGAGTACGGGCTGGCTGTGCGTACCATGGAAGAGGCCATCCGTCAGGCAAGGGAAAAAGGCTTTCTCGGGAAGAATGTCTTTGGCACTGGGTATGACTTTGATCTTCAGATCGTAAAGGGCGGAGGAGCCTTTGTCTGCGGAGAATCAACCGCCCTTATGGCCTCAATCGAGGGAAATACAGGAGAGCCGAGAGCAAAATATATCCGCTCGGTAGAAAAGGGATTATGGGGACAGCCAACCCTCTTAAACAATGTGGAAACCTGGGCCAATATTCCTGAAATTATCAATCGGGGAGGCAAATGGTTTTCTTCCATCGGAACGGAAAACAGCAAGGGAACCAAGGTATTTTCTCTGGTGGGAAAGGTGAAAAACAACGGGCTGGTGGAGGTTCCCATGGGAATCACTCTGCGGGAGCTGATCTTTGAGATCGGAGGAGGTATTATCGGAGAGCGAAGGTTCAAAGCCGTGCAGACAGGAGGTCCGTCGGGAGGCTGTATTCCGGAAGGTTTGCTGGATATGAAGGTTGATTTTGATTCTCTGGAAGCTGCTGATTCCATGATGGGTTCCGGAGGGATGATTGTCATGGATGACCGGACCTGTATGGTGGATACCGCTCGGTATTATCTCAATTTTCTCTCGGAGGAGTCCTGCGGAAAATGCGTGCCCTGCAGAGAGGGTCTGAGAAGAATGCTGGAAGTACTTGATGGAATTTCCGAGGGCAAAGGCACAGAGGAGGATCTGGACCTTTTGATCTGGCTGGGCTCTATGATGCAGGAGGCAGCGCTCTGCGGTCTGGGAAAGAGTGCCCCCAATCCGGTATTGTCTACCATAAAATACTTCCGTGAAGAGTATCTTGCTCACATTCAGGCTAAGCGCTGTCCTGCAGGGATCTGTAAGAAACTGACGACATTCCGCATCCTTGGAGAAAAATGCACCGGCTGCGGACTCTGTAAAAAGAATTGCGGTGCTCTCGCGATCAGCGGGAAGCCCAGATTGGCGCATGTGATTGATGAGGAACTCTGTACCCGCTGCGGAAACTGCATCGATGTATGTAGATTCCAGGCAGTGGAAATCGGATAGGAGGTGCGGAATGAAGGTAATCATTGACGGTTTGGCATGTGAAGCAGAATCTGGAGAGTATCTTCTTCAGATTGCAAAAAGAAATCATATCAACATTCCAACCCTGTGTCATGAAGAGGCACTGGCGGGTCTTGCCACCTGCAGAATCTGTATTGTGGAAGTGATGGATGCAAAGCGGACAGAAGTCGAGGGAGATGGACAGACGGAAAGGAGTGAAAAAAGAAAAATTGTCACTGCCTGTGTTTATCCTGTGGTTACAGAAATTGAAGTGATCACCAATTCAGAGAAGCTGAGAGACATGCGGAAAGCTATATTGACACTGCTGATGGCCAGAGCACCGGAAAGTGATGCCATCGGTATGCTTGCGAAGGAATATGGCGTAGAACACAATCATCAATGGCTAACAAAGGACGATGAAAAATGCATCCTTTGCGGACTGTGCGTCGCTGCCTGTGATAAAATGGGTACCGGTGCAATTGCTACTATCAATAGGGGGATCACAAGAAAAGTTTCTACACCCTTTGAAGAACCTGCAGAAAGCTGTATCGGATGTTGTTCCTGCGCGAGTGTTTGTCCCAGCGGAGCAATTCCTTTCACGGATCTTCACAGAAAAAGGACCATTTGGAATAAGGAATTTGATTTGGTTTCCTGTTCCTGGTGCGGTGAGATTATCGGCACCAAAGAACAGCTGGACTATGTGGGTAAAAGGATTGACCCTTCTCCTGATGAACACAGGATTGGCCTTTCTGCTGATGCACACGGCAATGAAATGCTGTGTGAACATTGCAGGGCGGTCAGGGAGGCATCCCGTCTGAAATGGGTGAGGCAGAAGTCCCTTGCATAGACCGAAACAATATTCGTGAGACAGCGGAGATAAAAAATCAAGAAGGTTGTGAACTGCCTTCTTGATTTTTGCTTTTCAGAAAATGATTTGACAAAATGGAACAGGGCCAAGGCGAAAACTTCTGATGCGAAAAACAGCTACCATAAAATGAAAGGAACCAGCAAAATTATCTTTGGGCGGCAAGTATTAATACTTGACAGCACTGATGTTTTATGGTAAATTTACATGGTGTCAAGTAAAAACGCTTGCCAAATATGACGATAAGGCTGATTGCAGATGTTTGATAAGATGATAGAAATTAGTATGCTATATGATTTTTATGGTCAGTTGCTCACTGCAAAGCAGAAGGAAATACTGAAGCTTTACCATGAAGATAACTACTCACTGTCGGAGATTGCCGAAGAGTATGGCATTAGCAGGCAAGGGGTTCATGACGCGGTGAAAAAGGCTGAAAAAGCTTTGCACGAATATGAGAACAAACTGGGCCTTGTTGAAAAATTCATGGAGACGGAAGATGCGGTATCGGCAATCGACGTACAGATCGATGAGTTGATCCGGGAAAACAGTGAAAATGAAAAGCTTCGGTCAAAACTGATGGACATTAAGTCCATTATCGACCGAATTAATGAATAAGAAATACTTCGTAAATTTGATAAGAGGATGATTCTGCGAATCGGTTCTATAGAGCCGCAGAGAATGTTATAAGGAGAGCCGCATATGGCATTTGAAGGACTATCAGAAAAACTGCAGGGAGTCTTTAAAAAACTCAAGGGCAAGGGAATTCTCTCGGAGGCGGATATTAATGAAGCTATGCGAGAGGTCAAGCTGGCGCTGCTGGAGGCCGACGTCAATTTTAAAGTCGTTAAACAGTTTGTTGACAGCGTCAAGGAAAAAGCTCTGGGTCAGGATGTTCTGGCCAGTCTGACACCTGCACAACAGGTAATCAAAATCGTAAATGACGAGCTGGTTACCCTCATGGGAGGGACAAACAGCAAGCTGACATATTCTCCAAGAGGATTTACGGTCATTTTAATGGCTGGTCTCCAGGGAACCGGTAAAACAACAACCTGCGGAAAGCTTGCAAATTACCTGAAAAAAAACGGGAAAAAACCTATGCTGGCAGCGTGTGATATTTATAGGCCCGCAGCCATCGATCAGCTGGAGATTGTAGGAAAGACAGTTGGAGTCCCCGTTTTCACCATGCGGGACTGCAAAGAGCCCGAGGTCATCGCTGAAAAAGCGATGAAGGAGGCGGAATACAAAGGTCATGACGTGCTGATTCTGGATACATCGGGCAGGCTTCATATCGATGATGAACTGATGGATGAACTTGTCAGGATTAAGCAAAGAACCAAGCCCCATGAGATCCTTCTTGTGGTAGATGCCATGACCGGTCAGGATGCGGTAAATGCGGCAACCGGCTTTAATGAAAGGCTAGGCATTGACGGAATCATTATGACGAAGCTGGACGGTGATACCCGAGGTGGTGCAGCTCTGTCTGCAAAGACCGTTACAGGCAAGCCCATCAAGTTTATCGGTGTCGGTGAAAAGTTCGACGCACTTGAGCCGTTCCACCCTGAACGTATGGCGTCCAGGATTCTGGGAATGGGCGATATGATGAGCCTGATTGAAAAGGCTCAGGAAAATTATGACGAAGAGAAAGCCGCTGAACTCGAAAAGAAGATGAAGAAAAACGAGTTCACGCTGGAAGATTTTCTGGATCAGATGGGACAGATAAGGAAGATGGGCGGACTGGCAAAGATCATGGATATGCTGCCGGGTATGAACGGCAAAGCCATGCAGGATGTCGATCTGGAAGGCGGAGAAAAAGAATTTTCTCAAATGGAAGCCATTATTCAGTCCATGACCAAGGCGGAACGGAAAGATCCTTCCCTCCTCAATGCAAGCAGAAGAAAGCGGATCGCAGCCGGAAGCGGTCAGCCGGTCAGCAAGATCAACAATTTGATCAAGCGGTATGAGGAAGCCAGAAAAATGATGAAACAGTTCTCAAATGCCCCTAAATTCAAACGAAACAGAATGTTTAAGGGTTTTTAAGGTGATTAAATTCAGATACTGAGTTTAACATATATTTTAAAATCGTTTGTCAATGGAGTCAATTCGGGAAAATGACAGACAAAAAGAAGGAGGTGGAACATATGGCAGTAAAAATTAGACTGAAGAGAATGGGAGCACACAAGAAGCCTTTTTATAGAGTAGTTGTAGCCGATTCCCGTTCACCAAGAGATGGAAAGTTTATTGAGGAGATAGGTTACTATAATCCTTTGACTGATCCGGCTGATGTCAAAATTGACAGCGAAAAGGCTAAGAAATGGATTTCAAACGGAGCTCAACCTACCGATACTGTAAAGAGTCTTTTCAAAAGATCAGGAATTATAGGATAAGGAAAGCGGTGAAAACTTATGGTAGAACTGGTTGAAGCTATTGCAAAATCACTTGTTGATAATCCTGATGCGGTTGAAGTCAAAGAGGTAGAAGGAAGACAGGCAATTATTATCGAATTGAAGGTTGCCCCGGATGACATGGGTAAGGTAATCGGCAAGCAAGGGAGAATCGCCAAAGCGCTTCGTACCGTCGTAAAAGCCGCAGCGACCAAAGCAAATAAAAAAGTGGTAGTAGAAATCGTTCAATAAAGATTCTGCAATACTGCGTTCGTGGCACATATATCGGATATATGTGCCCGTATTTTTTGATATAGCAGACAAAACGGGACAGCAGGGGGCGAAGCGAGCCTGCGGCCAAGGGCGGTTGGGTTCCCTGGCGGAAGTGGCGAATCCACTTTTTGAGATAGAGGAATTATGGAAAAGATAAAAATCGGACAAGTTGTCAATGTTGTCGGACTGAAAGGTGAACTGAAGGTATATCACTATTCTGATTATAAAGAGCGCTTTGAGGAGCTGTCTGAAATCTATCTGGATCAGAGACTGGTCAAGATAGAAGGCGTTCGTTATATGAAGGATATGGTAATTTTAAAGCTTGCGGGCATCAATGACAGGACAGAAGCTGAAAAACATAAGGGAAAGGATCTGCTCATCGAGAAAAAGGATGTGCGGGTGCTTCCGGAGGATACCTATTATATCTTTGATCTGATTGGTCTTTCAGTGCAGGATGAGCGTGGAGCTGCTTTGGGTACGCTCTGCGATGTGATTCAAAATACCTCTCAGGATTTGTATGAGGTAGAAAAACAAGACGGTAAAAAATTCATGATCCCCGCTGTGGATGAATTTATTCTGAAGATTGATATGGAAAACAAAGTAATGACCGTCAGACTGATCGAAGGTCTGGCAGAACTTTAAGGATAAACCGCTTTGATTGATTTGGATGAGCGTCTGGGAAAAAGGCCATTTCCTTTTCACTGAGCGGACAGGATGGAAATATGAAAATAGATGTTTTAACCTTATTCCCCGAAATGTTTCGCCCAGTTACAGAAGAAAGCATCTTGGGACGAGCAAACGAAAACGGGGTTTTGGATATCCGACTGACGAATATCAGAGATTTCAGTCAAAATAAACATAAAAAGGCGGACGATTATCCCTTTGGCGGCGGGGCTGGAATGGTGATGCTTGCGGACCCGGTTTTTCGCGCGCTGGAGCATGTGGAAGCCCAAGGAAAAAGGATTCTGTATATGTCCCCAAGAGGCAGGCTGCTTGACAAGGAACTGGTCGGCGAACTTTCTCACTGTTCAGATCTGGTCATTTTATGCGGTCACTATGAAGGGATCGATCAAAGGATTATCGATCATTGGGATATGGAAGAGGTTTCTGTGGGAGACTATATTCTTACAGGAGGTGAGCTTCCCGCTATGATTCTTATCGATGCTGTAGCGCGATTGATTCCTGAGGTTCTTGGAAGCAGTAATGCCCACCATGAGGAATCCATCTATTCGGGCCTTTTGGAATATCCGCAATATACAAAACCCAGGGCGTATGCCGGTATGGAGGTTCCTGAGGTTCTTGTTTCAGGAAATCATAAACTAATTCATCTGTGGCAGTATGAGAAATCTCTGGAATTGACGAGGCTGCGAAGGCCCGATCTTTGGGAAAACTATCTGAAGGCAGAAAAAAATTTAACAAAGGACGAGAAGAAAATCCTGCAGAAAATGCTGGAATCCGCTGATGGATGACAGTTGAATCGACAGAGATTCTAATATATAATTGATAGAGCATACGAAAGGCATGCATTAATTAAGGATTTGGCGGAGGTTAGGACAGGCTATGAAAACACGAAACAGGTTGATGATGCTGTTTTTTTCCACCTTGGTCATCCTTTTTGTCATTATTTACGTGTTTCCGAATGTAACCGGTGCGCTAAAAAAAACGGAGATCATACAATATGGAAGCATCCAGGTAACAGATCATGTTACAGCGTATCTGGTGCGGAACGAAACCGTTTATTTTGCAAATAAAACCGGCAGCATCCACTACAATGTCAAAGAAGGCGAGATGGTGCGAAAGGGTGTTAAAATTCTTGATATTGCATCCGGGGCACAAGGAGAAGAAGAAAGCAGTTATAGTAAGATTACAGATCGCATTTCCCGATTCAATGGCGGTGAAAGCATTTTCAGTGATGATCTGAAGCAAATTAAAGCGCAGATTGCAAAGCTGGAAGCAAAGCAGAGCGAAGCACTGAGTGAGGGGGAAATCGATCAGGCTGAGCGTTTTGCCCAGCAGATTGAGAGGCTGAACCAAAAAAGGGATTACATACAGGCAACAGATTCTGCAGCAAGAGAAGAAATTATGCAGCACAACCAAACCATTAACAACCCCGCGGGAGTGATTCCCCAGGATTATATCAGTGGCTCAACCGGAATCATCAGCTATTATATCGATGGTTATGAATCGGAGTTTACGCCGGAAAACATGGCACTGCTGAGCCGGGATAAGGTGGATGGATTGAGCATTGAAGTTCAGAATCTGGCCAGAGAGACAACACAGGCAAAAGAACCGCTTTACAAGGTTGTGGATAACAAGTTCTGGTATGCGGTATTCTGGGTAGCTCCTGAAAATATCGTGAAATATGAAAAAGGGAAAACTGCGACGATCAATCTTCCGCTGGGACAAGTGGAAGGGAAGATTTACGATGTTGTGGATGCCGGTAATGAATTTCTTGTAATTCTTGAATTCAATCGATATTATGAGGAATTTGCTCAGATCAGAAAAATCGAAGCAGATGTCGTGACATCAGATTATAAGGGCCTAACTATTAAAAATGAAAGTATTACCACAAAGGATGGTCAGCCGGGTGTCTATGTCAAGGATAAGAAAGGAGAGTACGTCTTTAAGCCTGTTAAAATTATTACAAGCGATGGAGAATGGTCTCTTGCAGAGGTATCCTATTTTTACACCGATAATGGTGCCACAAAGGTGGAAACAGTAAATATCTATGATGAAATTTTAAAAAACCCTAAATAAAAATTTGCCGTAATTCTATAGCGGTTACAGCAAATTTCAGCTATCATTATAACCCTAACGAAGAGGTGGGTCGATCATGGGAATCAGAGAAAATATTCAAGAGATAAACAAGAATAAGGAAGCCGTAACATTACGGGCCGGGAGACAATCTGGTGAGGTTTTGCTGGTTGCTGTAACAAAGACAAGAACTGCAGAAGAGATCAATGAAGCCATCGATGCAGGCATTACAGATATCGGCGAAAACAAGGTGCAGGAGATCATGGATAAGTTTGACTCTGTTAAGCCCGTCCGCTGGCATATGATTGGACATTTGCAGACAAATAAGGTAAAATATATTATCGATAAGGTTGCCATGATTCACTCAGTTGATTCTTTTCGTTTAGCCGAGGAAATCAACAGAAGGGCTGAACAGCACAACCTTGTTATGGACATTCTGGTACAGGTAAATTCAGCTCAGGAGGAAAGCAAGTTTGGCATCACCTCTGCGGAAACCGGGGAACTGATTACAGCAATCCTTGAGAATTGTCCGAATATTAGAATCAGAGGGCTGATGTGCATCGCGCCCTTTGAAGATAACCCTGAGGACGTGAGAATTTACTTCAGAGAAGTGAAAGAATTGTTCGACCAGTACGTACAGCATTCACACGCAGCGCTGGATTTTAGATATCTCTCCATGGGGATGTCTCATGATTATGAAGCTGCAATCATGGAAGGTTCCAATATGATTCGTGTGGGAACTGCTATTTTCGGAGAAAGAAATTATCAGATACAAGGATAGCAGTTAAAAGAGTAACAGGAAGTAAAACGAAACAAAGCACAAATAACAGCAAATAATGCCAATGATAAAGTCCAACAGGAGGTAGAAAAATGGGAGAAGGTTTTTTTTATAAACTCAAGACATTGATCGGTATCGAAGAAATCGAAGAGGAGGATCAACAGGAAGAGACTCATGCGGCTTCGGCATCCCTTGAGAGAAAGCCAATGGATCCCAGAGGATCATATATGTCCTCGAGAAATGAAAGCAAAGAAATCAAAGAAGTTAAGGATAACAGAGTTCTGCCCATGCAGAATAAAAGCACTCCTCAAATTACAACGCAGTTCAAAATGGTTGTTATTGAACCGAAGAGCTTTGATGAATGCCCAAAACTGGTAGATAACTTAAAAGCAAAGAAACCAGTGATCATCAATCTGGAAAAGGTGGAGACCGACAGTGCAAGAAAGATTTTTGACTTTCTGAGCGGAGCTACATATGCTTTGAACGGAAACGTTCAAAAGGTTGCCAACAACATATTTATTTTTGCACCCGAGAATGTGGATGTGACCGCAAACATCGATCACAAAGGCATCGATTTCAGCGGTTCTCCCAAGAATGTTTGGAGATAATGTATGATTTATGTTTTAATTAATGCCATTAATACCTTCTTTCAGATCCTTGTCTATCTGATCATAGGAAGAGCGATTCTCAGCTGGTTTGTAAGAGGACCGTATGGGAATCTTTACCGGATCTATTCTGCGATAATGCAGATTACTGAACCGATGCTTGCCCCATGCAGGAGATTGCTTGGTCGGTTTGGGCTGAACACCATGATCGACTTTTCGCCTATTCTTGCGATCATCGCGTTGACTGCAATTAATAATCTGGTAATTCGTCTCTTAATAATGATATTTTAAACTGGGTTACAGTGAGGTAAATGAATGATTACTCCTTTAGATATCCAAAATAAAGAATTTGCGAAAGCCGTCCGGGGCTATAAAGAAGAGGACGTGGATGGTTTTCTTGATCTTCTTACCCTTGATCTTGAGAAAATGCTGGAAGAAAACCGTAGACTAAAAGATCAGGTGAAGAGTTTGAATTCAGAAGTGGAGCGCTACCGTAATTCCGAGAACGCAGTCCTGGAGACACTGGAAGCTGCAAAGGCTCTTATGGGGGATATTTCAGTCAGTGCTGAGAAACGGGCTGAAATCTTACTTAAAAATGCGGAGCTGGATGCTGAACTCATTCAGCGCGAAGCAAAAGAATCAGTGGAAAGACTCAATGAAGAAATGGTTTCCATGAAAAACCGCCTGAACATATTCCGCACGAGATATCGGAGCCTCTTGGAATCAGAATTGGAGAAATTTGATAATCTTAGCGCAGAGCTTTTCGCTGATAAAGTTATCGAGGAATTGAAGCCTTATACAGACGGCAAAATGACGGTGGCAGAGCATAAAAGCTCCTTTGGCAAAGAAACCATTACAAATCTTAGAAAAGGAGAAGGGGTTTAATAATTCCGCTCATATCAATGTACTTTATCATAATTGCTTTGATTTTAATTGCCGATCAACTGGTCAAATATCTGATCCAGGCCGGGATGGAACTGAATCAGTCAGTTCCGGTCATTGACGGTATCTTTCATATCACGTACATTCAAAACTACGGAGCAGCCTTCAGCATCCTGCAAAATAAGACGGTGTTATTGATTGGGGTACAGGTAATTGTCATAACCGGCATTCTGATTTATCTCATTAAAAAAAGGAAAACGGAGCACTCGTTATTGCTTCTGAGTCTTGCACTGATTATTGCAGGTGGTCTTGGCAATCTCACCGACCGGGCGGTAAATGGATATGTGGTTGACTTTTTGGACCTCAGATTCTGGCCGATCTTTAATATTGCAGATATTTCGGTTTGTGTAGGCTGCGGGCTAATGGTTCTCTATGTCCTTATCATTGAACCAAAACGAAGCAGGAGTAAAAATTAAATGGAAAAAGACAGCAGTATATTTGAATTTATGATTGAAGAAGACATGAAGGGGACCAGACTTGATTTGGTCCTTTCTCTACTTATTGAGGAAGCATCAAGGAGCCATCTTCAAAAACTCATTGAACAAGGTGAGGTTGCCGTAAACGGAACGGTGAATGATTTAAAAAAATATAAGGTGAAAACCGGAGATATTGTTACGGTTGCCGTTCCAGAGCCAGTTCTTCTGGACGTGGCGCCGGAGGACATACCCATCCAGATCGTTTATGAAGATGAGGATGTTCTGGTTGTCAACAAACCCAAGGGCATGGTCGTTCATCCCGCGGCAGGAAATCATACTGGAACGCTTGTCAATGCAATTCTTTATCACTGCAACAGTCTATCTTCCATAAACGGAGTTATTCGGCCGGGTATTGTTCATCGCATTGATAAAGATACCAGTGGGCTACTCATGGTTGCAAAGAATGACGCCTCTCATAGAAGTCTGGCTGAGCAATTGGCAGATCACTCTATCACAAGAGCCTATCGAGCGGTAGTGTATCATAATTTTCAGGAAGATGAAGGAACGGTGGATGCTCCCATCGGCAGAGACCCGAAAAATCGGCTGCGGATGGCAGTAAACCGCGTGAGCGGCAAGGATGCGGTGACTCATTTCAAGGTACTGGAGCGATTTGGCGCCTTCACCCATTTGGAAGCAAGGCTGGAAACAGGCAGAACGCACCAAATCAGAGTGCATATGGCATATATCAACCACCCTTTGCTTGGCGATGCTGTCTATGGGCCGAGAAAACAGGTTCTGGGTGTTACATCACAGATGCTGCATGCCAAACTGCTTGGCTTTCGCCATCCCAGAAGCGGCGAGTATATGGAGTTTGACAGTTCGCTGCCGGATGAATTTAAAAATGTATTGATCAAACTTGGGGGGACAATGTATGAGTAAAGTTACCTTTAAGCCGGGGACCATGGTCAACCCTGTCCCTGTCGTCATGGTATCCTGCGGGGACATGGCAGGAGAAACCAATATTATTACGATCGCCTGGACCGGTATCGTGAATTCTGAGCCGCCGATGACATATATTTCGGTCAGAAAATCGAGACATTCTCATTCCTTAATAGAAAAGTCAGGGGAATTTGTCATCAATCTTACCACGGAGAAGCTAGCGTTTCAGACCGATTACTGCGGCGTGAAATCCGGACGTGATGTCAATAAATTTGAAGAACAAAAGCTTACTCCTGTTCCGGGGCAGCATGTGAAATGCCCAATGATTCTGGAAGCACCCGTCAATCTGGAATGTAGGGTGAGGGAGGTGCATCAGTATCCATCTCATGACATGTTTGTTGCAGATATTCTGGCGGTCCATGCCGATGACAGTCTGTTCCATGAAAATGGAAAACTGGAGCTGGAACGTGCGGGATTGCTCTGTTACAGCCATGGTGAATACTTCGGACTTCAAAAACATCCTCTTGGAAAATTCGGTTATTCTATTATGAAGCCCAAGACAAAAAAACGGATGGAAGCGGAAGCACGAAAAAAGAAACAAACGCGACAGGATTTGCAGACAAAGCCGAAAAGGGAACAATCGGGACTGGATTTGCAGGCAAAGCCGAAAAGGAAAAAAGATACGGAACAAAAGGCGGATACCCAAAAACCGTTCTACCAGCACTCTGCTGGTAGAAAAGCCGGGTCTGCGGAGAAGACAGGAAGCAAGCAAAAAGATAAAAGCTGATATGGATGGGATGTAAAAAGAAAGGCTGATACAGATGGAATCAGCCTTTCTTCGGCAGTTTCCCTTTCTGAGCATAACGAGTAACGATTTGGACACGAGAAAAAGGGAATATCGATTTATAGAGTTTTAACGTATTGCAGACAGCTGGTGCAGACATATCCGTTTTTAAAGCCGGTGATATCTTCCAGCCCGCCGCATAAACCGCAGCGTAATTCTCCTATCTTTGTAAATTGATATCTTTTTGCTTTGCTGGTTTTAATTTTCATATGAACCTTCTTTCTTCCTGTACTAATAAGGAGAATTTGTCTCAGACCTTTCGGGGAAACTGCCGTTTCTTGTAGGAGCAATTTTATTTTATGATGGGGCGGGTAAGAAAGCAATAACACGTTGCCTAAATGTAATAAATAGTGCATAAAATGTAATAATTTATCATATAATACAATTAATTGTCTAATCGCGAGAGGAATAATATGTACAGTAGATTTGAGTTACATAACAATCAAGTGGAGCTTGCAGGGCATGAGTGGAGACCGGAAGACCCAAAGGCGGCGGTTTGTATGATCCATGGCATTGGTGAACATGCAGCGCGATATGACAGAGTCGGCAAGTGTTTCATGGAATATAGGCTGGGGCTTATGGGAATCGATCTGCGAGGACATGGATTGTCTGCGGGAAAGCGGGGACATACTGCACCCAGAACAGAGATTCTTCAAGATGTCGATCTGCTGATCGACTATGCAAGGGAGAACTATCCGGGCCTCCCAATCATTCTTTACGGCCACAGTATGGGAGGAAATATCGCATTGGATTATCGAAGGAGAGGCAAGCACCGGTCCTTGATCAAAGCATGTGTAATCACCTCTCCATGGCTGGTTCTGCAGAGAAAAATACCATGGTATCTCTACCAGTTTTCCAGGACCATGGCTGTATTTATGCCGGACTTTACAATGAATGCGAAAATTAAATCAGAAGACTTAGGCAACTCCGGTATTCTGTCAGTGCAGGAAAACAAACATCTGATGCATGGCAAAATTACAGTAAGAACTGCACTGGACGGCTTTGATACGGCTGATGCGCTCTTGAAACAGCAACTCCCGTCGGATGACAGTACAGTGCCAAAGCCTTTTCTGCTCATGCAGGGTGACGCAGATAAAATCTGTGATCCCGAAGGAAGCAGGCGGCTGGCCAGGGTGGAGGGGGAGAACTGCACCTATCTGGAATGGCCGGGACTTTTTCATGAGATTCATAACGGCGGCGCTGAGTCCGACGGTTCAGAAGTAATCAGCACTATGGCGGAATGGGTCCTCAAGGTAATACGAAATTAAGTATCCTGATACAATAAAATGTCTTTCCGCAGACCGGCTGGGCATGACCAAATTCATACCATGGAATAGTTTCCATGGTATTTTTTGTGATTTTCGTGTAAGACTTGAAATTATAAAACGATCAGTGAATAATATAGATAGAACAGGGAATATAAAACTAATCCATTTTCATCTTTTTTGATGTTTGCTGAACGATTCGAAAATGGTACAATTCTGATCCTTTCCGCTATTTTCGAGAGAATTCAATTACAAAAGCATACCTTTCCACCCGAAAACCTTGCATTAGAAATGCAGGTGCTTCGAAACCATAAATCACCTATCGTTCAGCGAATCGTTTTGTCAGGAGCTGAGCGTCGCAAAATTAATCTAATAATACGACCTGGGCGGCGTTTCACCCATTGGAACCCGGTATGAACAGCTTCTGATACAAATCTTAGGGGTGTTCAGCAACCCCTCATTATTAAATTAATCATGAAAGGAGATTTATATGTTTATGAACAAAGAGAACAGCCCAATATGTAAAATTGAGTCCGGTCAAAAACAAATAAAGATTCCTGTAGATGGTCAATTGAGTAAAAAAGGAACAATCGTCAAGAAAACGAGCACCGCAGGTGAAATTGATTATTCGATTGCTGGTCTTGTTGACAACATTAACAAAGCAGGATTTAAGTCTATCTATTCCTGCTCAGGGTTGAAAAAGGATCACCCTAATCGGGAGATAAAACCCGACGGGGGATATATCAGTTTTCTGATTCAGGAGAACGAGCTGGATGCCATTGCCTGGATTAAAAATGCCGCTCATCGTTTTAATTTGACGGTTGAGCATACGAAAATAAGCAAAAAGCCAGCACTTGTGGTCAGAATTGATAAAGACAGAGAAGGAAACTCTTTGACAGATAGAATCCGAATTGCCAACGGATCTGAGAGTGAGAACTGCGAAACGATTTCGGAACACGCTTATGGTGCTTTTACGAAGGATCTCGAAGATATTATCGAGCGTTGCGGCGGCCTGATCTATGACACTGATGAAAAGATCGAAGCGGTCTGGAAAAAATTCTGCTCCATGTTGCTGCCGGATACAAACATCATCAAAAATGCAGGGTAGAACTGCAAAAGAAATATAGGTTGAAAAGTGCAATTTTGATTCAGGTTAAGTTCTGATCAAAATTGCACTTTTAATTTAGAGCACTGGATGGAATTCTGTGATCTCAGCCTTCGGCTACGATTCATATTTGAAATGCGTCGGAATTTCTCTATTTTTCAAATGATCAGCAAAGGATTTAAATGCCCTAATTGCTTGGTACCGGCAGCCTTTGACGGATTTACGGCAGCTTTGGGTTGACGTAAACGGTACGATTATCCGTAAAAATGACCATTCCTGGTTTGGCACCGTTTGGTTTTTTTACATGGCGTACCTGGGTGTAATCAACAGGTACATTTTCAGATTCTCTACCCTTACTGTGGTATGCCGCAAGGGCAGCAGCTTCGAAGATTGCGGTTTCTGTCATGCCTTTTCCCTGGGTGAACAGGATTACGTGGGAGCCGGGAATATCTTTTGTGTGGAACCAGACATCTTTTGGTGAAGCTGTCTTGAACGTTAGAATATCATTTTCTTTGTTATTCCTTCCAACCAAAACACGAAAGCCGTCTGTTGTTTGATACTGATAAGGTGCAGGCTTGCTCTTCCCCGGCTTGAAGTTATTCTTTCTTCTCTTTAAATAACCGCCTTCCACCAGCTCCTGACGCAGTTCTTCGATTTCTTCCACAGAGGAGGCCTTTTCAATATAAGATGATACCGATTCCAGATAAGCGATATCACTATTTGTTTCCTCAAGCTGGATGTTCTTTTCTGTAATGGCTGTCTTTGCCTTGCTGTATTTTTTATAATATCGCTGTGCATTCTGGATTGGAGAAAATCGGGGATCCAGTTCAATGGTAACCATTGTATTATCATAATAATTCAGAACTTCTGCGTTGGAAGCACCTTGCTGAATTTGATGAAGGTTGGCTGTCAAAAGCTCACCAAACAGACGAAGTCCGTCAGAATTCTCAGCTTTTAAAAGATCCTCTGACAGCCTCTGTTTTTTTAGATAAAGCTTATCCAGGCTTCCGCTGACAGCCCGTTCCAGATCAGAAGATTTTTGCCGGATCCTATTGGAGGAACTTTTATTCGTATAATAATAAGAAATTGCCTCACTGATGTTTTGGAATCCGATTTCCTGATAATAATCAGAGATGGACCTTAGGGAAAAGAAATGAAAGTCAAAGGGTGTTCCATCCTCTGTCAGATATACTTTCGGCTCGGAAGCGCTGCTTCTGATTTTCTCCGACATGCCAGACAAAATATGAAAGACCGATGTTCCCGTCAACCCTGCCTCAAAGACGATTTCTTCGGCTATGAGAGGGCTGATTCCCTGAATGTGGGACATAAGAGTCTTGGCCTCATTTTCGGCTGCCCCTTCCAGGATTGCTCCAACCTGAGACTCTGTGATGCCATAATAGGGAATCTTGCCTTGAGAAGGAGGATAGACGTATTGCTGGCCGGGCAAGAGCTGCCGGTATCGATTCACGTCGATGGAGATTCGTTTGATGCTGTCTATGATCTTATTGGATGCGATATCCATCAATATAATATTACTGTGCTTGCCCATGATTTCCACGATGAGCTTTTTGTTTACAGAAAAGCCAAGTTCATTGATGGTATCGATAAACAGCTCCACGATTCGTTCGGAATCCTTTTGCTCAACAGCTGTAATCCGCCCGCCTTGGATATGCTTCCGAAGCAGCATACAAAACCCCATGGGGTTCAAAGGATTTGCAGATGTTTCTGTGATAAGATGAAGCCTGGCGTGACTGCTGTTTGAAGAAATATATAATTTATGATTTTCTTTTCCGGAGTGAATGTTTAATATAATCTCATCTGCTTCCGGTTGATATATTTTTTCGATCTTGCCGCCCGTCAGACTTTGCTTCAGCTGACTGACCACAGCACCGGTAACCATACCGTCAAAACTCATTGTATCGTCTCCTTTAATGTTGTATAATGATTAGGGTTTGCAGAATTGAAGAAAAAATGACCCATAGACTTTTCACCGAC
The DNA here is from genome assembly GCA_029239605.1 of Bacillota bacterium. Classification (GTDB taxonomy): domain Bacteria; phylum Bacillota; class Clostridia; order Peptostreptococcales; family Anaerovoracaceae; genus Anoxybacterium. The sequence goes on from JARBUO010000002.1 coordinate 17,324, forward strand.
TTCTATATCTGACAGGTGAAAATCTAACAACGGCACTGGTTAATATGTCTAATAAACCGTGCTGCGCGTTGTAAATCAATGCTATCATACCATATAATCATAAAAATAAACAAGCAAAGCAAGGAGAAACTTGTATGATCAAGAGCATGACCGGCTTCGGCAGAAGCGAATATACGGACGGAAAACGGAGCATAATTGTAGAAATTAAGTCGGTAAACCATCGGTACAGTGATATCAGCTTTAAGATGCCGAGACGTTATTCCTTTGCAGAGGACAAGCTAAAAAGCGCGGTGAAAGACATCGCAAGGCGCGGAAAGATAGATGTATCTATCATGGTGGAAAATATCACTGAGGATGACACCAATGTCAGGCTTAATACGATGGTGGCAAAGCAGTATTATGATAACCTGCGGGAATTACAGAAGACTTTTGATTTGTGTGGTGATATTACGCTGCAGTTCCTTTCGACACTTCCAGATGTCATGAAAGCCATTCCCGATGTGGAAGATGAGGAAGCCATTTATAAAAGTCTTGAAATTCCTGTTCTGGAAGCAGCAAGAAAACTGGATGATATGAGAACCCTGGAAGGCTCTAAACTTGCGGAGGATATTATTAAAAGAGGGGATTACATCCGCGGTTATGTCAAGGAAATTGAATTGAGGTCCCCGGAAGTAACGAAATGTTACGCCGATAAGCTAAAGGATCGTATTAAAGAACTGCTGGGGAACAATGTGACTGTTCCGGAAGACCGTATTCTTGTGGAGGCAGCGATCTTTGCAGACAAATGCAGTATTACTGAAGAGCTTGTCAGACTTGACAGCCATATCCTGCAGCTCAACAGTATTATTTCAAAGAGCAATCAGCCTGACGGTAAAAAGTTGGATTTCCTGGTGCAGGAGATGAATCGGGAGGCCAACACCATCGGTTCTAAAGCAAATGATATTGAAATTACAAATAAAGTCCTGGAGATCAAGAGTGAGATTGAAAAGATCAGGGAGCAGGTACAGAACATCGAGTAGAATCGTATGACAACTGCAAATGGTAAATACCGATTTTCTCACTGAAACGGAAATTTTGTATTGTATTAACCGATATTTTATTGTATCATAATCTTTACACTTAGCAGTTTTATCACGTAAATGTTTATGTTTCAATAGTTCCTTCGTTGCAGAAATACTGTATTTTAACGGCAGGAACTATTCTATTCTATAAAATTGCAGGACAGATAAAAATATGTGAGGAATGATTATGAGAAAAGGCTTACTGTTCGTCGTTTCCGGTCCGTCGGGAGCGGGGAAGGGTACGATATGTAAAAAGTTATTAGAAAAGGTGGATATTGAATTATCCGTATCCATGACAACAAGGAAACCAAGACCCGGTGAGATCGAAGCCAGGAATTATTACTTTGTTTCCGAGGAAAAGTTTGTTGAAACGATCCAGGTGGAAGGATTTCTGGAATATGCCAAAGTTTATGGCAACTATTACGGTACTCCGAAGGACATCGTATTGAGTAAGCTGGAGGAAGGTAAGGATGTTGTCCTTGAAATTGATATTCAGGGAGCTTTGAAAATTAGGGAATCCTACCCAAAAGGCGTGTTTATTTTTATTTTGCCTCCGTCTATGTCCGAGCTGCGTAAAAGGATTACAGGGCGAGGGTCCGAATCGGAAGATGACATTAATCTTCGACTGGGAGAAACCCTGAAAGAGGTATCCTATATTGATAAATACGACTACTGTGTTGTAAACGGTGACATCAACGAAGCGGTTAACAGAGTGGCCGCCATAATCAAAGCGGAACATTCCAGAGTCTCGGAAGATATTTATGAATTGATTGCAAAATATAAGGAGGAGATTTAAAATGTTATATCCATCCATTAATTTGATCAGACAGAAAGCTGACAGCAGATATACGCTCGTTATTCTGGCTGCCAAAAGAGCCAGAGACATTATTGACGGAAAGCCAAAGCTTACTGAGGTTGATATTGAAAAACCGGTCTCCATTGCTGCAAATGAAATTTCGGAAGACCTGATTACCTATAGAAGGGATAGCCAAGCACAATAATTTGCGCTTGAACGGATAACCAAAAGAGCAGAAGAACCTGCTCTTTTTTTCATTTCTAAAGCAGCAATCTTTTTTAGAGGAACTTTTTTCTTTTAGTACTTTACAAATTTAGCACAGTAAAGTATAATAGCAATATAAGTTGATCGAAACAAACTGAGGAGGAGAAAATATGTTTAAAAAAGTAAGTATATTGCTGGTACTGGTACTAATCATGAGCATCTTTGCAGTTGGCTGCGGAGGCGGTGGTGCCTCTGAGGAAGAACCAGCTGCAGGAGCAGATAACGATACATCTTTAACAGACCTGACGGCGAAAGGTGAAATCGTGGTTGGAATCGACGATCAATTCCCACCGATGGGTTTTGTTGGAGAAGACGGAGAAATTACTGGTTTCGATGTTGAGCTTGCTAAATTAGTTGCAGAAAAACTTGGTGTTGAAGCAAAAATTCAGCCTATCGACTGGTCTGCTAAGGAAATGGAACTGAACAGCGGAAAAATTGATGTTATTTGGAATGGATACACAATCACCGCTGATAGAATAAAACAGGTCGAATTTACAAAGCCCTACCTGAACAACGAGCAGGTTCTGGTAGTTGCGCAGGACTCCTCTTACCAGAAAAAAGCTGATCTGGAAGGTAAGGTTGTGGGCGCGCAGGTTGAAAGTGCAGGACTGGACGCATTGAATGCAGATGCGGAACTGTCGGCTTCTGTTGCTGATATTCCTGAATATGATGATTATATGTCAGCGCTTCTTGATCTTGGATCTTCCAGGCTGGATGCACTTGCAATTGATAAAATTCTGATCGGTTATACCATGTCTCAGGATCCTGGCAAATATAGAATGCTTGACGAAAGCCTCGCAGACGAGTATTATGGAATAGGTTGTGCAAAGGGAGCGGTTGCTCTGAGAGAAGCAATCGATAAAGCCCTGGACGAATTATATGAAGACGGAAGCATAGAAGCGTTATCAACAAAATGGTTTGGCGAGAACATTGTTATCCGCGACGTTGATCAGCTTACGGCTGACGACTTTAAATAAGCGTGCTCCTTAGATTAAATAAAGGAATAGGGCTTCTGCTTTGGCAGAGGCTTTATTCTTTCTTCGGGAAACTTTGATTCATTCCTGGCGCACAACGAATTGATTCATTTTAATTATAACGGAACGTAAGATTGGAAAGGTGGTTCATTTATTGGAGAACTTATGGAATATCAGCAAGTTTATTTTGGAGGGAGCAACGATCTCTGTCAAAATTTACGCAGTCACGTTACTTTTCTCCATTCCGCTTGGCATGCTTTGCGCAATGGGAAAACTGACCAGGATTACACCTTTGAAATGGCTGCTGGAACTGTACACCTGGATTTTCCGGGGAACCCCGCTGCTGCTCCAGCTATTTTTTTCTTATTATGGACTTCAGATTCTTACCGGTATTGAGTTGAGTAAGGAAATGGCCGCTTACATAACCTTTGTTTTGAATTATGCGGCGTATTTTACTGAAATTTTCCGTGCGGGCATCCAGTCCATTGACAAAGGCCAGTACGAAGCTGCAAAAGCCCTGGGGATGAATTACAGACAAACAATGAGGCGAATCATCATACCACAGGCGGTAAAAGTGATTCTGCCGCCCACTGGAAATGAAGCGGTTACGCTGATCAAGGATACTGCGCTTGTATCAGCCATTGCCCTTGCTGACATACTAAGAAATGCAAAATCCGTGGTTTCCAGGACAGCAAGCGTGGAAGGTTATTTCGTTGCAGCAGTACTATATCTTATCATGACATTCGTAATCATAAATATCTTTAAATATATTGAGAAGCGCTTTGCGTATTACAACTAGGAGGGAAGAATGGAAGCTATTATTAAAGTCGAAAATTTGCATAAATACTTTCATTCCCTACATGTGCTGAAAGGAATCAGCCTGGAAGTAAAAAAAGGCGAGATCGTATCTGTAATCGGCCCTTCCGGGTCGGGGAAAAGCACGCTGCTCAGATGTCTGAATCATTTAGAGGTTGCGGACAAGGGGAGTATCAGCTTTGAAGGGCAATTTATTGCAAAGGCCGATGGAACTGGAAAAGCAGTTTATAAGAGCAGCCGGGAAGTTCTGGCGATCTGCAGCAACCTGGGAATGGTTTTTCAGAACTTTAATCTCTTTCCTCATATGTCAGTGCTGGAGAACATTGTTGAAGCACCTGTTTTGGTAAAAGGCAAGACCAAGGCAGAAGCGCTTAGGAAAGCAGAAGAGCTGCTGGAAAAGGTCGGCTTAAGTGAGAAGAAGGATGCATATCCCAATCAGCTGTCCGGAGGACAGAAACAAAGAGTTGCCATTGCACGGGCGCTTGCCATGGAACCGGAGATCATGCTCTTTGATGAACCGACTTCCGCGCTGGATCCCGAACTGATCGGCGAAGTACTTCAAGTGATAAAAAATCTCGCGGATGAAAAGATGACGATGATCATCGTAACTCATGAGATGAATTTTGCCAGAGAAATTTCCGATCGTATCATTTTTATGGACGACGGTCAGGTCGTTGTGGACGGTGTTCCCGATGATATCTTTGTAAATCCAGACCATCCGAGAATCAAGACATTTTTAAATAAAGTGCTGTAAATAAACATCAGATGAAGAGCTGATAAATGAAATCCCAAGTGTGAAGCGGGAAGCCTGCTGACGGTTGGGGTTTTTCTTTTCTTTCAGCAAAAGGATGATAAGCAGGGGAAATTTCTGGTATAATAATCGCAAATGCATCAGAAAAGAGAGTTCACATCTTTCCTGCATGGCACTGTAAATTGACATGAAATTATATTTGATTCATATTCGTTTCAAATGAAGAGTAAGAAGAAAACCATAGAGGTGTAAGATGAAAAACATATATGAACGAACCCAGATGCTCCTGGGGGCTGATATGCTGAAAAAAATACAGTCAAAAAAAATTATTGTTTTCGGTGTTGGCGGTGTCGGAAGCTATGCTTTGGAAGCACTGGTCCGTGCAGGGATCCGCAATGTTGCCATGGTGGATGACGATGTGGTGGAGCCTTCTGACCTGAACCGGATGGCAGCTGCACTTCACAGTACCGTTGGCAGACGAAAGATTGATGCAATGGAAGAAAGACTAAAGGATATCAATCCGGAAGTGACGATTCAGAAGTTGGATCAGCGGTTGAATACCGACAGTATCAGCGGTTTTTCTCTCGCGCAGTATGACTATATCATCGATGCAATAGACGAGATGCCCGAGAAGTTAATTTTGATTGAAACGGCAGTCAAGGCCGGCGTACCCATAATCTCCGTAATGAACACAGGGAATCGATTTGATCCCGTCAAACTCAGAATCGGTGAGATCAGAAAGGCGTCAGTTTGCACCATGGCAAAAAATATGAAAAAGGAACTGGCTGGGCTCGGAATAAAACAGCACAAGATCCTTTATTCCATAGAAGAACCACACCGGGAAGAGGTCAATGATGAAGATCCGGGAATATCTTCCAGCATCTCTTTTGTACCCGCTGCAGCGGGAATATTGATTGCAGCAGAGACAGTAAAAGATTTAATTTTCACTGTCCCAGGAGATAAGCTTCTCTTTGGAATTAAAAAGCCCGTGCAACAATACCGGGTTGAATGATTCCTGACAGAAACGTGTTTATATTATAGAACCTGTCACTCTCAATCAATAAATTAAAGAATAAATAGAAATTTTTGCAACATTTTGAAAAAATTCGCCCCCTTATAATATAAGGGAACAGAAAAGCTTGAAAAGGGTAATAAACTCGCACTAAGAAGACTATTGCCTTCTGACTCTCCCTTTACAAGGCGATCACTGTTTCCCCAAATGGAATTGGACAGAGTACCGGCGGCAGGTAAAAGGATAGCCGGTGAAGAGAAGGAGGGAGCGAAATGAACGCAATTGGACAAAGTAAGGAGAATTATATTCCTGTTATTACAAAGAAGGAAGTCTCGAGGGTATCAGTCGGAGAAATACTTTATATTGAAACTCAGCTCCGGGTTGTGTATATTTATACTGTTCCGCGAATTTACAGGTTTTATGGAAAAATGGATGAGGTGATAAAATATTTAAACGGTGACTTTTATCGCTGCCATAAAAGCTGCATTGTCAATTTCAATAAAATCGTGAGAATGGAAGATGGCATTGTTTACTTTAAAGGTGGTTTTACCTTGCGGGTAGGAGAGAATAACTTTCGCCATACCCGCAGCTTTTACAGCAAATTTTTGATGGATCATGCAAAGTAAACTTGCAGAAGAATCAATATGAATGCAGCATCGCTGAGAAAGCGCGCAAATAAAGAAAATTCGTTGCCTGAATATCAGTATTTTGATAAGTTTTCCTTGATTTTCAAATAATAATAGTGTATAGTATTCGAGGATGTGTCTCCAAATGGGACATATTACAATGATTATTTCAAATTCACACACCGCACTACTGAAACATGGGTGCCTGCAAAATGGCCATTTTTAAGGAAGGTACGGTGGAGGAGAAAAACCAGGAGGTAAAAAAATTATGGCTGTTATTTCAATGAAACAGTTACTGGAAGCCGGTGTGCATTTCGGACATCAGACGAGAAGATGGAACCCTAAAATGGCTCCTTATATCTTTACAGAGAGAAACGGAATCTACATCATCGACCTGCAGAAAACCGTCAAGAAAATCGATGAAGCTTATACTTTTATGAAGGAAGTTGCATCCACAGGCAGACCCGTTCTCTTTGTTGGAACGAAGAAGCAGGCTCAGGCTGCTATTGCAGACGAAGCAAAGAGATGCGGAATGTATTTCGTAAATGAAAGATGGCTTGGCGGAATGCTGACCAACTACAAGACAATTTCCAGCAGAATCAAGAGACTCAACGACATCAGAAACATGGAAACTGACGGAACCTTTGAAGCGCTCACAAAGAAGGAAGTTATCAAGCTGAAGGCTGAACTGGAAAAGCTTGAAAAGTTCCTGGGCGGAATTAAAGATATGAAGGGTATGCCGGCTGCAATCTTCGTAGTTGATCCAAAGAAAGAAAGAATTGCAATCAAAGAAGCTAGAATTTTAGGAATTCCGATCATTGGTATCGTAGATACAAACTGTGATCCGGACGATGTTGATTATATCATCCCTGCTAACGACGATGCCATCAGAGCGGTTAAACTGATTGCCGGAAGAATGGCTGATGCGATCATTGAATCCAACCAGGGCGAAAGCTTTGCTGAAGCGGAAGAAGCTGCACCTGCAGAAGAAGTTTCCGAAGAAGCAGCGGAATAATTCTGATCGAATCACAGCATGATAAAACATATGAATTGTTAGGAGGATGAAGGACAATGGAAGTAACCGCAAGTTTAGTAAAAGAACTGCGTGAAAGAACAGGCGCAGGAATGATGGACTGTAAAAAAGTACTTGTTGAAACAAGTGGAGATATGGATAAGGCCATCGAACTGCTGAGAGAAAAAGGTCTTGCAAAGGCTGCAAAAAAAGCCGGAAGAGTTGCATCTGAAGGATTGGTTAAGCTTGCTTTTGCTGCAGACGGCAAGAAAGCTGCTGTTGTTGAAGTAAATTCAGAAACAGACTTCGTTGCTAAGAATGAAGAGTTCATAGAATTCGTTAACGTATTAGCTGATAAGGTTCTGGAAGGTGATTCTGACAGCGTTGAATCCTTCCTCGCACTTCCTTACGGTGATGAAGGAAGCGTTCAGGACGCTTTGAATGCTAAAATCGCTAAGATCGGCGAAAATATGAACATCAGAAGATTTCAGAAGTTTGCGACTCCGGGAGTTGTTTATGTAGGATATACCCACGGTAACGGTAAAATCGGCGTTGTCGTTGGATTTGAAACAGAAGCGACCGCTGAAGAAATCAATGTAATGGGAAGAGATGTGGCAATGCAGGTTGCATCCATGAATCCAAAGTTCATCGATGAATCAGCAGTTGATCCTGAGTATCTCGAAAGCGAAAAGAAGATTCTGATTCAGCAGGCATTAAACGAAGGCAAACCGGCAGATATCGTTGAAAAAATGGTAACCGGAAGATTAAAGAAAGAGCTGAAGGAAACTTGCCTTGTTGAGCAGAAGTTCGTAAAGGACGGAGAAGTCAGCGTAAAGCAATACATCGACAATTCTGCAAAAGCCATCGGCAAAGCGGCAAAAATTGTTGAAATGGTTCGTTATGAAGTAGGCGAAGGAATCGAAAAGAAAGAAGAAAACTTTGCTGAAGAAGTAGCAAAACAGATGCAGTAAGCGAACTGCTTCAAAAATAGAATAATATGATTCAATTAAAGTGATACCTGATTCAGAATCAAGTATCACTTTTTTATGTAGGATATAGAAATTCATAGCAATCAATGCCAGCTACGCTGCCCATTTTTCATACTGGCGGATCCCCGGGGAAAAGCAACTACAGTGGCAAATTCGTCTTTGCAGACCGTCTTGTACCTAGTCAAGAGAGTGGAAAAAAGCCCGAAAGAAATTAAATCGTAGACAACCTCAAAATGGTGTTGTATAATAGCTATCGGACCTGAATTCGTATGATTAGAGAGTTGGTAGCTTGCAATAGATCGTTTTAATAGTGTCATGGAAAAGTTTGCAAAATAGATGAACAACTAATCAGGATATGGTATAATAAAAGGACACTAAATTCTAGTGTCCTTTAAATTAGGTTCATAAATTAAAAAATCAGAAAGGACACGGGTTATGGAGCCAAAATATAAACGGGTTATATTAAAAATCAGTGGAGAAGCGCTTGCAGGCGAAGCAAAATTCGGCTTGAATGAAGATATGCTCAGCATGGTTGCGAAACAAGTCAAGGCGTTGGTCGAACTGGGTGTACAAGTGGCTGTTGTAGTCGGAGGCGGCAATTTCTGGAGAGGGAGAACCAGCAAAAGTATGGATCGTGCCACGGCAGATTATATGGGAATGCTGGCGACAGTCATCAATTCTCTGGCTCTTCAGGATGCTTTTGAGGCAAATGGTATTCCCACCAGAGTTCAGACTGCAATCGAGATGAAAGAAGTTGCGGAACCTTATATCAGAAGGCGTGCTATGGCGCATCTCTCCAAGAATGTGGTGGTGATATTTGCCGCAGGAACAGGAAATCCATTTTTCTCCACAGATACGACAGCAGCATTACGTGCTGCGGAAATTGAAGCTGACATCATTCTTCTTGCCAAGAAGGTTGATGCAGTCTATTCCGATGATCCGGAAAAGAATCCCGATGCGGTTCGATATGATGCGCTTACGCATAAAGAGGTTCTTGAAAAAGGTCTTGGCGTTATGGATTCCACAGCAGCCTCCCTTTGCATGGACAACAACATACCGATTCACGTTTTCGGTCTATCCGAACCGGACAATGTAATCAAAGCCATATATGGTGAAAAAATTGGCACAATAATATCATAACAAGATAAAGAATCAAAGTAAAAATAAAAAAGCGGAGGATGAAATTATGAGTGTTGATGTACAAAAGATGCTTGACGACAAAATGAAGAAGAGTATATCAGTATTAAAAGATGAATTAAATACCGTCAGAGCGGGCAGGGCAAATCCGGCACTTCTGGACAAGCTTGTTGTTGAATATTACGGCAGTCCCACACCTCTCAAGAACCTTTCGAATATATCCGTTCCCGATCCGAGAACGTTAATGATTTCACCCTTTGACCCCAAGTGTATTCATGACATTGAAAAGGCGATCAATGTTGCGAATCTGGGGATTAATCCATCTAATGATGGTAAGGTGATTCGCCTTGTGATTCCGCCGGTAACAGAAGAAAGAAGAAAAGAGCTGATTAAAGTTGTGAAAAAGTACGGCGAAGATGCAAAGGTTGCCATCAGAAATGAAAGACGCGATGCAAACGACGAACTGAAGAAACAGGAAAAAGCAGGTGAAATTACCGAGGATGATTTGAAAAAATCCCTTGATGATGTTCAGAAGAAGATTGATAAGTGTATTAAAGACATCGATCAGATTATTGCAGACAAAGAGAAGGAAATCATGGAGGTCTAACCATTGAATGAATTTCCTGACATTTTAGGTATGGAGCTTCATGATGCAGCAGCCCTTCTGGAGGCAGAAGGGCTAGCTTTTATTATTGCGGAGACAAAACCGGCTAAGAAAGAATTGGAGAGCGGAGAACTCCGCGTAATTCGAATTAAGGTTTCTGACAGAGGTGCAAGCCTTGCGGAAGAACAGAAAAACATAGTATTGACGGTGTGCAGGATATGATTGATTTAAACAGAATGCCTGAGCATGTTGCTGTCGTAATGGATGGCAATGGGCGATGGGCGCAGGGAAAAAATCTGCCGCGTATGGCAGGACATAATGCGGGCATGCTTGCATTAAAGGAAATTGTCAAAGCGTCATCCTCTTTGGGTCTGAAGCATTTGACGGTATATGCCTTTTCCACGGAAAACTGGAAGCGGTCTGTCGAGGAGGTCAGCGGCATTTTCAAGCTGATCATAATTTACATCGAAAAAGAGCTCAGAGAGCTCCACGAAAACAACGTAAAAGTAAATATTCTGGGGGATTACGAACAGCTGCCCCGGGATGCGGTCAAAAGCCTGGAACGTTCCCTGGAGACGACGAAAAACAATACAGGGCTGCAGTTTAACATTGCGTTGAACTACGGAGGAAGAGATGAAATCCTCAGATCCGTTAAAAAACTCGCAGCTGAGGTTGAAAAAGGTACATTGAAAGTTGATGATATTACCGAAGAAAAAATTGCGGAGAATTTGTATACTGCAGGTATACCTGATCCGGAAATGATTTTAAGAACAAGCGGTGAGATCAGGTTGAGCAACTATCTTTTATGGCAGTGTGCATACAGTGAATTTGTATTTACCGACGTGTTGTGGCCAGATTTTAACCGTAAAGAATTTGAAAAAGCCATAGAAATCTATCAAAACCGCAAAAGACGGTTCGGAGGCAGGTGAATTACTCAATGAAAACGCGAATTTTATCGGCAATTATCATGCTGCCGCTTCTGGCGTTGGTAGTCTTTGGGGGAAGACCGCTGCTGATTGCCTGCTTTATCATCGGAATGATGGGGGTAAGGGAATTCTATCAGGGTTTTGAGCAGATGAATATCAAACCCTCCTATCGAGTAGCAAATCTCAGTATTTTAGGCCTTTATGCAGTCAATTTGTTTGCACCGTCCGAAATCCAATATTATATGTTTTGGCTTTTCGCGGTGGTTATATTGAGCCTGATCTATCTTTTTAATATTGAAAAACGGGAACTGAACGATGCAATGGCGACTCTGACCGGCATCTTTTATGTGGTGTTCCTGTCTTTCCACGTCACTCTGGTGGATCAAACCGGTGAATACGGCATTCTGGTTTGGCTGATCTTTATTACCGCTTTTGGTACGGATTCCATGGCCTATTTTGCAGGCTATGCTTTCGGCAGACATAAACTCGCCCCGAAAATCAGTCCGAAGAAAACAATAGAAGGGTCCATCGGAGGAATTTTAGGAAGTGTTCTCTTCTGCGGAATTTTCGGATACTTTGCAGTGCCGCAGCTTTTCTATCACTGCATTATCATCGGAATCCTGGGCGGTATCGTTTCACAACTTGGTGATCTAACCGCATCAATATTCAAGAGAAAAATGGGTATTAAAGATTTTGGAAACCTAATTCCCGGTCATGGAGGAATTTTGGACCGCTTTGACAGCGTGCTTTTCACAGCCCCAATGGTGTATTACTATATCGTATTGGTGATATTGCAATAAGGCTGGCGGTACATATCCCAAATTTTTGGAGGAATTTATGAAGAAAATAGCCATCCTGGGATCTACCGGATCGGTAGGAACCCAGACCTTGGATTTTATAGAGAGCAATCCGGATCTGTTTGCTGTCACTGCTTTGACATGCGGTGCTAATGTGCAGCTGCTTCGGGAACAACTAAAAAAACATCATCCGCCTCTTGCTGTGGTGTCCTGTGAGGACGATGCTTTGGCTTTGGGAAAGGAATTTCCGGGTACAGAGTTTTTATACGGTATGGAGGGGCTTATCGCCGCCGCGGCCAAAATTGACAGTGATATGATTGTGAATTCCCTCAGCGGTATGATGGGTCTTCTGCCCACATATTGTGCCATTGAGGCGGGTAAGGATATTGCTTTTGCCAACAAGGAAACCTTGGTGGCAGGGGGCGAAGTGATTATGAACGCTGTCAAGAAAAACAACGTGCGGCTTCTGCCGGTTGACAGCGAACATAGTGCAATCTTCCAGGCATTACAGGGGAATGATGCCAAGGCAGTAAACCGGATCATCCTGACGGCTTCAGGCGGTCCGTTTCGAGGCTACGGGCTTGATCAGCTGGAAAAAGTTACCTTGGCCCAGGCATTGAAACATCCCAAATGGAACATGGGAAGCAAGATTACCATAGATTCCGCTACTTTGATGAATAAGGGTCTTGAAGTGATTGAAGCCAAATGGCTTTTTGATATTCCTGCTGAAATGATTGAAGTCGTCGTTCACCCTCAGAGTATCATTCATTCTATGGTGGAATACTGCGACCATTCTGTTATTGCGCAGCTTGGTGTGCCGGATATGAGAATACCAATCAGCTATGCACTAACTTATCCCGAACGGATGAATAATGAGTATCGGGGAATAAATTTCTTGGAAACGGGCGAACTTAATTTTGAAAAACCGGATATGGAGACATTTCGATGTCTTTCCTTGGCATACGAAGCCATTCGTGCCGGCGGAAGCTATCCGGTGGCATTGAATGCTGCAAATGAGGTTCTGGTACAATGGTTTCTGGATGGACAGATCAGATTTTTGGACATACAGAATACCATTGAACGGGTATTGGAAGATCATAAACCGGTATATCATCCCGGTTTGGAGGATATATTGGATATTGATCAGAGAATCAGGGGGGATTTAAAATTATGATGATCATATATGCGTTATTGATTTTTTGTCTGTTAATTTTTGTTCACGAACTGGGTCATTTTCTGTCTGCAAAAGCAGTGGGAATCCGCGTTAATGAATTTGCTCTCGGTATGGGGCCGCTTCTGCTTCACTTTAGAAAAGGAGATACGGAATATTCTCTGCGGGCACTGCCCATCGGGGGGTATTGCAAAATGGAGGGAGAAGACGAAGAATCTAATGATGTAGCGGCATTCAACAACAAATCCTTTCCGGCGAAAGCTTTGGTGGTTGTAGCCGGGTCGGTGATGAATCTGTTGCTGGCTGTTGTAATCATCTCACTGGTATTTCTTGCAGTAGGAATGCCGACGAATATTATTAAAGATCTATCACCGGACCTGCCCGCAGCACAGGCAGGACTTATGCCCGGGGACAAGATCGTACAAATCGAAAATACAAAGATCAAAGAATGGCAGGATATTACTGACACCATTGGAAAAAGTACTGCTGATACCCTCAGCGTTGTGGTAGAAAGAGGTGGATCGACACAGACCTTTTCCGTCGGTGTTGTCAAATCTGATGAAGGCAGAAGAATGATTGGAATTGGCCCGGCCTATACAAAAAATCCGGGTAAGGCCTTGGTGTTCGGCGCTTCCAGTACGGTAGAAATGGGAGTAAAAATGGTGGAGGTAATCGGGCAGCTCTTCACTGGTGAAGTGTCCACCAAGTCATTGACAGGTCCCGTGGGAATTGTTTATATGGTGGGGGATTCCGCCAAACTTGGAATGCTGTATCTTGCACAGCTTACAGCGCTCATCAGCCTGAATCTTGCCATCGTCAATATGCTTCCGTTCCCTGCATTGGATGGAGGAAGACTCTTATTTATGGTGATCAGACTCTTTACGGGAAAGGCAGTAACGGATGAAACGGAAGGAAGAATACACTTTATCGGACTCATTCTCCTGTTCGGACTGATGATCTATATTACCTATCAGGATATCGGAAGGTTCTTATTATGAGCAGACAGATCAATTGCGGGGGCGTCCTCATTGGCGGCGGAGCACCCATTTCCATACAGTCCATGACAAATACAGATACGCGAAACATCACAGCTACTGTTGATCAGATTAAAAGACTTACCGATGCAGGCTGTGATATCGTGCGGTGCGCCATTCCAGATATGGAAGCTGCAGCGGCATTTGGTGAAATCAAAAAACAAACCGGCGTGCCCCTTGTGGCGGATATCCATTTTGACTATCGCCTCGCTATCGCAGCTATAAATAACGGAGCGGATAAGGTTCGCATTAACCCTGGCAATATCGGAAGCCGGGATCGAGTGAAGGCTGTTGTGGATGCAGCCAGAGAACGAGGAATTCCCATTCGAATTGGCGTAAATTCCGGTTCTCTCGAAAAAGATATACTTGAAAAGAACGGCGGAGTTACTGCGGAAGGCCTGGCAGAAAGCGCCCTGAGAAATGCGGCACTTTTGGAACAAATGGGATTCTCTGATCTCATTCTGTCACTAAAGGCGTCAGATGTCAGACTGAACTACGCTGCTCATAAAATCATTCGTGAAAAAACCGATTATCCCTTACATATCGGAATCACGGAAGCGGGAACTCTTGAAAGCGGGAAGGCCAAATCCGCTTTAGGAATCGGCGCATTGCTGCTGGACGGCATTGGAGACACCATACGAGTATCCCTGACAGGAGACCCGGTAAACGAGGTCTTCTTTGCGGCGGAAATTTTGAAAGCACTGGATTTAAGGAGCAGCTCCATCCGGTTTGTATCCTGCCCAACCTGCGGGAGATGCGGAGTTGATCTGGCTCGGATTACTTCCGATGTGGAAAAAGCCTTAAAACCCATCGAAGATAAAATGAAAGAGAAACAAATTCCTTCTTTTACTGTCGCTGTTATGGGCTGTGAAGTCAACGGCCCGGGAGAGGCCCGGGAGGCGGATTTCGGAGTAGCCTGCGGCAAGGGGAAGGGACTGATCTTCAAGGACGGAAAAATCATCAAAACGGTGCAGGAAGAGGATATTGCAAAAGAGTTGATCCTGTACATAGAGGAGGAAAAAATATTAGTTTAAAATGACATAATGGGATGCGGCAAGCAATGCTGCCCGAAGTGGCGGCTTGAAGAACTGACCGCAGCTCAGAATTGTTATCAATAAAAGTTTCCTGAGAAAGGGGGCATGGGAATGATTCCGGGACTTGAAATGTCACAGCCGCTGATATGGGTTATCATAGCGGTGATTTTTGCTGTTATTGAGGCTTTCACAATGGGGCTGACAACAATTTGGTTTACGGTAGGGGGCGTAGCAGCCTGCATCATCGCGTTGATCGGTGGACCATTGATCCTTCAAATCGCGGTTTTTCTCATCGTATCCATCATTCTGCTTTACTTCACAAGGCCTCTTGCGGAAAAGCGTCTGAAGATCGGCCATGAGAAAAATAATATTGAACAATTGATTGGAAAGACAGCTATCGTTACGGAAACGATAAAGCCGTATCATCCGGGGCAGGCTAAGCTGAACGGACTCGTCTGGACAGCAGTTACCGATCAGGAAGTCGAGATCCTGGAAAAAAATGATTTGGTTCGAGTCGTAAGAGTTGAGGGAGTCAAGCTTGTTGTTGAAAGAGTGAAAGGAGAATAAAAATGAATATCGTTCCAATTTTAACAATTTTTCTGCTGATCGCCATCGCTATTTTTCTTGTGGTGACCAATATCAGAATCGTACCCCAAGCAAAAGCCTATGTGGTAGAACGTCTTGGAGCTTATCATTCCACCTGGCAGGTTGGATTGCATATTAAAATACCGCTTATCGATAAAATTTCCCGTAAGGTTTCCTTAAAGGAACATGTCATTGATTTTCCGCCGCAGCCTGTTATTACAAAAGATAATGTAACCATGGAAATCGATACGGTGATCTACTTTCAGATTACGGATCCAAAACTTTACGCGTATGGCGTTGAGAATCCCATGTCAGCCATAGAAAATCTGACTGCGACGACGCTGAGAAACATTATAGGAGATTTGGAACTGGATGAATCCCTTACCAGCAGAGAGCATATCAATACGAAAATCCGCCTTGTACTGGATGAAGCCACCGATCCCTGGGGTATTAAGATCAATCGGGTAGAAGTAAAGAATATCGTTCCCCCCAGAGATATCCAACAGGCTATGGAAAAGCAGATGAGAGCAGAGAGAGAACGGCGAGAAGCCATTTTAAGAGCTGAGGGAGAAAAAACGTCGGCGATATTGATTGCTGAGGGAAATAAACAATCGCAAATTTTGAATGCGGAAGCAAGCAAGGAAGCGACCATTCTATCTGCAGAGGCTAAGAAAGAAGCGCAAATCAGAGAAGCTGAGGGGCATGCACAGGCAATCCTGCTGGTACAGCAGGCTACGGCGGACGGTATAAAAATGCTTGTGGAATCAAGCCCTACCCAGCCTGTTATTGCGCTTAAGAGTCTTGAGGCCTTTGGAAAGGCAGCAGATGGAAAGGCAACGAAAATCATTATCCCGTCAGAAATACAGGGCCTTGCAGGTCTTGCAACCTCTCTGACCGAACTTGTGAAAGAGGATTCTAAATCATAGAACGAGGCATTTACGGAGGCTATCATTGAAATCGTTAATAGAAAGCACAATCAACTGGAATAAAATCGGCAAGCATCCCAAAGACAGCTATATTTTCTCAATCGGAAAGGCAGTCGTTTCGAAAGAAACGGCTGTCCTTTCCCTTGATATTCAGCTGAACTTTGTATTTCCCTTTGCGGATGCGGAGCGTGTCTCCGATCTGGTCAAAAGCCAGATACCGGGATTAAACGGTGTGAAGCTCAATTTCATCTACGAGAATGTGATTCTGAGCGAAACCGAGATCCTTAAACATTATATTGAACACATGATCCATGAGATCAACGGAAGTTATGCCGCAATTACAAAGACAATTTTTCCTAAGGAATTTAAAATAGAAGACGGACGGCTGACCATAATGGCTCTGGGAGCAGTAGCTGTCAGTGAGCTCAACGATAAGGTTGCCCGTCATTTTGAACAGTACCTGAAACGGGATTTTGGGATTGAGACAAACGTAGTATTTGAAAATCATACGGATAATTATAAAGAAACGGCTAAGGAACGTGCTCAGCAGGCGCAGAAAGAGCTGGAAGAAGCTACAAAAGCCTTGAAACAGGCGGCTGCTTCCGGAGGCTCCGGCGGAAACGGAGCAGTCGGTGCCTTTGGAGGGAAACCAGGCGGAAGCAATGGGGGAAACGGCAATGGAGGAGGTTTTTCCAAGGGCGGTGAGAAATGGAAACGGAGAGAAAAGGAAGAACCCATGGTGGGAAACCGCATTATGGGAAAAAATATCAATGATGCACCGGTTCCTATGTCCAGCATTACAGTAGACAGCGGGCAGGTAACCATTGAGGGTATGCTCTTCCGAAAAGAATCCAGAACCATTAAAAACAATAAAAAACTTGTTACCTTACTTGTAACGGACAAGATCACCTCCATGTGCGTGAAGCTCTTTGCTTCTGAAGAAAAATGGACGGAAATCGATGAAAATCTGAAATCCGGGGATTATGTCAAAATCCGTGGTAATGCGGAATTTGACACCTTTGAGAATATTCTGGTCATCATGGGGAAGGATATTGAAAAAACAGAAAAGGAAGACCGCAAAGACAATTGTGAAAAAAAGAGAATCGAACTTCATGCCCATACAAAGATGAGCGCCATGGATGGTCTGAATGAAATTGGCGGGATGATCAAAACTGCTGCCAAGTGGGGCCAGAAGGCCATTGCCATTACGGACCACGGTGTGGTACAAGCATTTCCCGATGCAGCAAAGACCGTCAAGTACGGGAAACTCGATATCAAGCTGATCTACGGCCTGGAGGGGTATTTATATGATGATTCTCAGGATACAGACGGTAAGATTGATTATAAGTCAAAGAATACATATCATATTATTTTGCTTGCAAGAACCCAGGAGGGACTGAAGAATCTCTACAAACTGGTCTCGATCTCCCATTTGGAATACTTCTACAAGAGGCCGAGAATCCCGAAATCGGTTCTTACTGCTCATCGAGAGGGCTTAATCATTGGATCAGCCTGTGAAGCCGGAGAGGTTTATCGGAGCATTCTCCATAAAAAGCCGGAGGATGAGATTATACGTATTGCTGAGTATTATGATTATCTGGAAATACAGCCCCTGGTCAATAATCAATTTCTCATTGACAACGGTACTGTACCGGATCGGGAGGCTCTTAAGGATATCAACCGGAAGATTATTGATCTTGGAAAACAGCTGGGCAAAACCGTTGCAGCAACCTGTGATGCCCATTACTCCAACCCGGAAGAGGCGCTCTACCGGAAGATCCTCATGGCAGGGCAAGGCTTCAAGGACATCGAAGGCGATAAAGGGCTCCATATGAGAACCACAGAGGAAATGTTGGAGGAATTTGATTATCTGGGAGAAGAAACCGCAAGAGAAGTGGTAATCGAAGCAACCAATCGAATCGCAGACATGGTAGAAAAAGTAGTTCCTGTTCCCAGCGGAAAATTCCCGCCGAAGATTGACGGCGCGGAAGAACGTCTCAGAACGCGTTGCATGGAGACAGCGTGGGGGATCTACGGGAATCCGCTGCCGGAGCTGGTGCAAAAGCGCCTGGACAGAGAGTTGAACTCCATCATCAACAACGGATATGCCGTCATGTATGTATCTGCGGAAATGCTGGTTCAGAAATCCCTTTCAGACGGATATCTGGTCGGCTCCCGGGGATCGGTTGGATCGTCTTTCGCAGCCACTATGGGTGGTATCACCGAGGTAAATCCGCTCGCGCCCCATTACATATGCCCCAATCCGGAGTGTAAAAACTCAGAGTTTATTACGGATGGAAGCTATGACTGCGGTATCGACATGCCGGACAAAAACTGCCCCAAATGCGGTACCCTTTATAAGAAAGACGGCTTCAGTATCCCATTCGAAGTATTTCTTGGCTTTGAAGGGGACAAAGAGCCCGATATTGACCTGAATTTTGCGGGAGAATATCAGCCCGTAGCCCATAAATATGTCGAAGACATCTTCGGCAGAGAAAACGTATTCCGTGCGGGTACCATCGGTACCGTTGCATCGAAAACCGCTTACGGTTTCGTCATGAAATACTTTGAAGAACGTCAGCAGCCGGTGAATAAGTGGGAGGCAGACCGTCTGACAGAGTGTTGTACAGGCGTGAGAAGAACCACCGGACAGCATCCCGGCGGGATCATCATCGTTCCCAGGGGTCATGAAATTTTCGAGTTTTGCCCGGTACAGCATCCGGCAAACGACATGACCACAGACATTATAACGACCCACTTCGATTATCACTCCATCGATGAAAACCTGCTGAAGCTGGATATTCTCGGCCACGACGTACCGTCCATGATCCGTCAGCTCCAGGATATGACCGGAGTGGACCCGCTACTGGTTCCGCTGAAGGACCCAAAGGTAGACAGCATTTTTCTTGGAATCGAAGGTCTTGATATCAAAGACCCGGAATATAAATTTACTCATGGGAGTTATGGAATCCCGGAATTCGGTACAAAGTTTGTAAGGCAGATGCTGGATGATACACAGCCGTCAATGTTTGCGGATCTGGTTCGTATTTCCGGGTTCTCACATGGTACAGACGTATGGATCAACAATGCTCAGGAGTTTATCAAGAGCGGTCTTGCCACCATGAAGGACGCAATTTCTACCCGAGACGACATCATGAACTATCTGATTCTGAAAGGGCTGCCGAATAAAACCGCCTTCAAGATCATGGAAAATGTAAGAAAAGGTAAGGGCATTACACAGGAAGAGGCAGACCTTATGGCTGAAAATAACGTTCCGGAATGGTATATTGAATCCTGCCGAAGGATTAAATATATGTTCCCCAAGGCCCATGCAGTAGCCTATGTTATGATGTCCTACCGTATTGCTTATTATAAGGTTTATCATCCGGTGGAATTTTACTGCGTACTCTTTACGACAAAAGTCAGCGAATTTGATGCCGACACCATACTGAAAGGTGCCAGAGCCATCATGAATAAGATCGAACTCATCGAGGCAAAAGGAAAAAATGCCACAAAAAAAGAAGAAGATGAGGTCACTGTATTGGAAATCGCTTATGAAATGTATTCCAGAGGCTACGAATTTGCACCGGCAGAAATCGGCAAATCCCATGCAACACGATTCCTTGCGGTGGATGGAAAAGCGCTGCTTCCCTTTGTAGCACTCTCTGGTGTGGGAGAAAGTGCTGCCAAATCCATCGTTGCAGAATATGAGAAGAAGCCGTTTATTTCTGTCGATGACATGCGAAACCGGGCAAAAGTCAACAAAACAGCCATTGAAGCACTGACCAATCACGGCGTGCTTTCGGATATTCCCGAATCCGACCAGCTTTGTCTTTTCTAAAGCTAAGAAACTGCTGATACAAGGTTATTTTGATTACTTTTTTCTAGAAAAGGCTTGCAATACCAAGGTTTTTGTGCTATTGTAAAAAAGTAGTAGAAAACTTGACTTGTAAATGCAAAAGAGTGGGCAATCCCACTCTTTCACTTTTGTGAAGGAAAAGAAGAGGATTTTATGCCTTAGGGCATCTAATTTCAGGGGAGAACGGAGCTGTCCGTTCAAAGGAGTTACAATGGCAAAATACAAGATAAAAGAACTGATAACGGAAGAATTGTCAGAGTTTCTGGACACGAACGGATACGAACTATACAACGTTGAATTCGTCAAAGAGGGAAAAGACTGGTTCCTTAGAGTCTATATTGACCGGGCTGAGGATTCGGATGAGGGCATTGGGACAGACGATTGCGAGAAGGTAAGCCGATATCTCAGTGAAAAGCTGGATTCCCTTGACCCTATTGAACAAAATTATTACCTTGAAGTCTCATCACCAGGGATGGACAGGGCGCTGCTGAAAGACAGCGATTACGTTCGCTATGCGGGCCGTTATGTGGATATTACCCTGTATCAGGGTTTGAATGGTAAAAAGACGTTCTTTGGCAAGCTGGAAGGCTTGCACGACGGGAACCTGATCATTCTGGACGAAAAAGAAGCCAGAATTGAGATACCAATGGAAAAAGTGGCAAAAACAAAGCTTGCTGTTCTAACGTTTTAGTAGAAAATTTGCGACTGTAGAAAATTTTCTTACATCTGTGCGTTACAACGAAGCGAAAGTTTCTGAACTTCGTTATATTTTAAGGAGGATAGTTGAGTCATAATGAACAGAGAATTTATTAAGGCAGTTGAGGAATTAGAAAAGGAAAAAGAAATCTCCAAAGACCTTTTAATTGAAGCCATCGAATCTGCCCTTGTATCCGCATACAAAAAAAACTACGGAACTTCTCAAAATGTCAGAGTGAATATTGACAGAGACACTGGTGATATTGATGTTTTTATGAGAAAGGATATCGTGGAGGTTGTTGTGGATCCCTTCGTAGAGGTTTCTATTGAGGAAGCACGAGAGATCGATCCTAAATACGAGGTCGGCGATGTGATTGAAAAGCAGGTTACACCGAGAGACTTTGGAAGAATAGCCGCTCAAACTGCCAAACAGGTTGTTGTACAACGAATCAGAGAAGCAGAACGCGGCTTGATTTATGATGACTATTCCAATCGACAATCAGAGATCGTGACGGGAATTATACAGAGAGTAAGCAATGATACTGTATTCATCAACATGGGTAAAACGGAAGGAATTCTTGCTGCCACAGAGCAGGTTGCCGGAGAGAAATATCTGATCAACAGCAGAATCAAAGTTTATATCATGGACGTTAAGAAGACCACAAAAGGACCTCAGGTTTACCTTTCCAGATCCCATCCGGGTCTTGTTAAGAGACTGTTCGAACTGGAGGTTCCAGAAATTCAGGATGGTGTCGTTGAAATAAAAAGCATATCCAGAGAGGCCGGTTCCAGAACCAAAATGGCAGTTTATACGGCAGATGAAAACGTCGATCCTGTTGGTGCATGTGTTGGTTCAAGAGGAACCAGAGTTCAAACCATTGTAGATGAGCTCTTCGGTGAAAAGATCGATATTATCAACTGGAGCGAGAATCCGGAAAAACTCATCAGCAGCGCGCTGAGCCCAGCCAAGGTTGAGAAAGTTATCGTCAACGAAGAAGGAAAATCGGCAACGGTTATCGTGCCGGATTATCAGCTCTCTCTGGCAATCGGCAAGGAAGGGCAGAATGTTAGACTGGCTGCCAAACTGTGCGGCTGGAAAATCGATATCAAAAGCCATACTCAATTCTTTCCCGAGGAAGGCGAGTTTGAGAATGATGTTGAATTTGAGCGTTTTGAAGAAGAAGACGGCTTTGAGGAATGGGAAGAAACGGGAGATGATCTTCCGCTGGAAGAAGATGATTATCAGATCGTAGAAGTGGAAGCGGTACCTGAAGAACCAAAGCCAAAACGCGGAAGAAAGAAAACAGAATCGGCTGAGTAAAGAGGCAGAGATACAGATAGATAAGGGGGTGTTTCTATGAAAACGAAAAAAGTCCCAATGCGCAGATGTGTTGGGTGCATGGAATCAAAACCGAAAAAAGAATTGATTCGAATCGTTGCTGCAGACGGCGGTCCCAAAATCGATTTGACAGGTAAGGCAAATGGGAGAGGCATATATTTATGTCCGAATACCGATTGTTTTACAAAGGCCAGAAAGAAAAAAGCTGTCGGCAGGGGCCTTGAGATAGAAATAGGAGAAGCGGAGCTGGACAATTTATTCAAGGAGCTGGCGGAACATGAGAAGAAGAGTTGATAGCTATCTGGGTTTCGCAGCCAAATCAAAGAACTTGGTATCAGGCTATCAATCCTGCCTGCATGCCATCAAGCATCGAAAGCTGAAACTGCTGATCCTGGCAGAGGACTTATCCGAAAATACGGTAAAAAAGCTGTCCAGGGTGGCAGAGGAGGGAAGTGTACCTGTTAGGGTTTACGGTCTCTCAGAGGAGCTGTCTCAGATCACGGGAAACCAGGATCGAGGGATTTTCGGCATTACCGATGGGAATTTTGCAGAGGCGATCATGAAAGAAATTGACGGAAAATGACGAGGGGAAATCAACAGCTGCCTCGTACAGCGCGCAGATAATAGGAAATTTTCCACATTCGAAAATTTTCAGCGGATGCGTAATAAGAGAATGGAGGTGTTCGAATGTCCAGTATGAAAATACATGAACTAGCGAAAGAACTGAATATGAGCAGTAAAGATATGTTGGATAAAATCAATTCCATGGGGATTGATGCCAAGAGCCATATGAGCGTGTTGTCCGATATGGACGTAGTCGCGATCAAAAACACAGTGCTGAGGGGAAAGGGCGGTTCGGAAACGAAAATCGTTAAGGCTGCTCCCAAAAGGACTGAATCGCAGGATAAGGAAGAAGTTAAGGTGGTCGTTAAGGCGGCAGCGCATCCCAGCGCCAGCCCAGAATCTAAAGGCGCTCCCAAGCCAGCAGGGGTAAAGGCACAGCAGCCCCAGCCGCCTCACCAGCCGCAGCAGCAATCACAGCAGCAATCGCAGCATAGGACTTCCCAGCCCAGCCAAAACCAGCCCAATGGAACACAGCAGCAGGCCAGGAGCCCGCAGAATCAGGGAAGCAGCAGGCCATCCCAGCATCAGCAGCAGAGACCTTCCCAAGGCCAGGCCCAGAGACCGCAGGGGAATCAGAGTCAGCGTCCTTCCGGCGGATATCAGCAAAGACCGGCACAACAGGGCCAGCAGGGTCAGCATCATCAGTCGAATCAATCCGGACAGCAGGGACAGCAAAGATCTTCTCAGAACTATTCCGGACAGAACCAAAGACCGGCACAGTCCGGCCAGTACGGTCAACAAAGACCTTCCTACGGTGGCCAGCAGAGACCGCCATACGGCAGTCAGCAATCTGATCAAAACAGGTCCTCCGATGATAGAAACGCGCAGCGTCCAAGAGCAGGAGAGCAACAGAGAGATCATCATAACAAACCGGGTGAATCCAGGCCGTTCCAGCCCAGATCTGAGAACAGGCCGGACAACAGAGAGCAGAGACCGGATCAGAGAGCTCAGAACCCAAGACAGCAAAAGCCTGGCAGCCAGACCAATCAGCAGAGATCTAACCAGGGAGGGAACCAACAGAGGCCTAACAACCAGCAGAGGCCTAACCTGCAAAGACCTGCTCAAAGGTCAAAACCTCGTCCAAAGCCAGCTCCAAAGCCGGTAGAACCAGAAATCAATCTGGCTGAACTGCCACCAGGAACGAAGATCATCAATGTTCCGATTACTGTTGCAGGTCTAGCAGATCAGATAGAAAAGTCCACTTCTCAGGTTATCATGGCGCTGATGAAGCTGGGTATTATGGCAAATATCAATCAGAATATAGATGAAGATACCGTTGTGATTCTTGGTTCCGAACTGGGGGTCAATATCGTGGTGGGTAAAGTAGAAGAGGAAGTCGTAGAAGAAGGCCTGGAATTGTTTAAGGATCAGGAGGAAGACTTGAAAGCGAGACCGCCGATCATTACCGTCATGGGTCATGTTGACCACGGTAAAACCTCTCTTCTGGATGCCATCAGAAAAACAAACGTTACAGCTTCCGAGTCCGGCGGGATAACACAGCACATCGGTGCGTCCGAAGTGCATGCCAATGGGCAGAAAATCGTGTTCCTGGATACACCGGGACATGAAGCCTTCACAGCAATGAGGGCGAGAGGTGCCCATGTAACGGATATTGCAGTTCTTGTAGTTGCGGCAGATGACAGTGTTAAGCCTCAGACGGTAGAAGCCATCAGCCATGCTAAGGCTGCCAGCGTTCCAATTATTGTTGCGATCAATAAAATGGATAAACCGGGAGCAGATCCGACGCGAGTCAAACAGGATTTGACGGAGCATGGCCTTCTCATCGAAGAATGGGGCGGAGATATCATTTGCGTGCCCGTTTCTGCAAAGACAGGAGAAGGAATCGATACCCTTCTTGAAATGATTCTGCTTCAGGCGGAGGTTCTGGAATTAAAGGCGAATCCAAATCGTCTGGCCATGGGTTCCGTTATTGAAGCGAGACTCGATAAAACCAGAGGTCCTGTTGCTACTCTGCTGGTACTCAACGGTACGCTGCAGGCAGGCATGAGCGTCGTAGCAGGAACCTGCTCCGGCAGAATCAAAGCCATGACCAATTTCAAAGGTGATGCCATCAGAAAGGCCGGCCCCGCTACAGCGGTAGAAATCCTTGGTCTCACAGAAGTTCCTGAGGCAGGCGATGAATTCAACGCTGTCAAGGAAGATAAGGTTGCGAGAGAAATCGCAGAAAACCGTAAATCCAAGCTGAGAGAAGAGGTTATGGCCAGAAACTCAAGCATAACACTGGAACAGCTCTTCAGTCAGATTCAGGAAGGTGAAGTCAAAGAGCTGAACCTTATCATCAAAGGTGACGTTCAGGGTTCCGTGGGAGCATTGACCCAATCTCTGGAAAAATTAAAGAATGAAAACGTTAAGGTGAAGATAATTCATACCGGTGTTGGTACCGTTACCGAATCCGACATCATGTTGGCAAATACTTCCGGTGCCATCATCATTGCATTTAATGTAAGACCTAGTACTGCGATTACCAATCTCGCAGAAAGAGAAAAGGTCGAAATCAGAACTTACAGGGTCATCTATGATGCTATCGACGAAGTGGAATCAGCCATGAAGGGAATGCTTGACCCGGTATTTAAAGAAGTAGTTCTGGGCAAGATAGAAATCAGAAACACCTTTAAGGTTCCTGGTGTAGGCATCATCGGCGGTGCATACGTACTGGAAGGAAAGGTGCTGAGAAACGCTGAGATCAGGCTTGTAAGAGACGGTATTGTTATTCATGAGGGTAAGATTTCATCCTTGAAGAGATTCAAAGATGACGTGAAAGAAGTAAATCACGGTTATGAGTGCGGTATCGGTATTGAAAACTACAATGACATCAAGGAAGGCGACATCATCGAAGCGTTCAAGATGGAGCAGATAGAGAGAAAATAACGAAACAGGACAAAAGATAAAAGGAGCGCAAATGGGAAAAGGATATCGATCAGGCCGTTTGGGAGAAGAGATCAGAAGAATTGTCAGCGATCTTCTTCTTCGGGAGATCAAAGATCCGAGACTTTCGGGAATGGTAAGCGTTTCCGCAGTGGAGGTCACAGAAGACGGCAGTTATGCCACGGTATACATTACAGTTCTTGGCAGCAGGCCTTCGGAGGAAACCAGCGATGAGAAAAAGGATGAGGTTCTGGCCGCGTTTAAGAGCGCAAAGGGGCTGATTCGCAGGGAAATTGGTAAGCAGGTTAAACTGCGCCATGTACCGGATCTGCTGTTCAAATTCGATACCTCGTTGGAATATGGAAGACATATCTCAAAGTTGATCGACACTCTTGGTATAGAAAAAGCGGATGAAGATAATGATGAAAAACACACTGAATCAGATCGCAGCTGAACTGAAAAAAGCAAATACCGTATTATTGTATCCCCATGTCATTATGGATGGGGATACTTTAGGCTCCTCCATCGCTTTGTGCATCGCACTAAGAAAGCTTGGCAAGGAAGCCTACATTCTCATAGAGGACGATATTCCTGGCTATTTAGCCTTTCTGGAAAAGGATTACTGCACTTATGACCAGCAAATTCTAGAGTGCCCTGATGTCTCGATTTCAGTAGACTGCAGCGATATCGAACGTTTTTTCAAACGCAAGGAAAAGTTTCTGACAGGGAAGCGCAGTATCTGCATTGATCATCACAGGACAAACAACTTCTTTGCGGAACTGAACTACATTGATGAAAATACTGCTGCTACCGGTGAAATCGTTTTTCATCTCATTAAAGAGATGGGAATGGAAGTAAATGTGGAGATGGCTGAAGCAATTTACACGGCCATTACTACAGATACCGGTAACTTTCAGTATACCAATACGACAAAGACTACGCATCTCATCGCAGCTGAGCTGTTTGAAATCGGAATTGATCTGGAAAAAATCAGCGTAGAGGTATACCAAAATATTCGTCACGAAAAGCTGAAGATCATGAACGAAGTGATCGGCACCATTGAAATGGTTTGCGGCGGAAAAGCGGATATCGCATATGTGACTCAGGAGATGCTGCAAAAAACAGGTGCGCTGATGGAAGAAACAGAAGGAATCATCGAGATCCTTCGAAATATCAGTGGGGTGGAGATCTCCGCGTTTCTGAAAGAGAACAGCGAAAACGAGATCAAGGTCGGCCTTCGGGCGAAGACCTATGGAGATGTATCGGTGATCGCTCAATCCTTTGGCGGCGGCGGACATAAAAAGGCTGCAGGCTGTACGATACACGCTTCATTGGCGGAAGCCAAAAAACAGATTTCAGCAGCCGTAATTGCGCATCTAGAGGAAAACGAACAATGATCACAGACGGAATTATCAATTTACTGAAACCCGCGGGGATGACATCCCATGACGGGGTTCAGTTTCTTCGCAGACTTACGGGGATCAAAAGAATAGGGCATACAGGTACGCTGGACCCAATGGCAGTCGGCGTACTTCCTTTATGTATTGGCAGTGCGGCGAGAATCACAGAATATCTCGACCTGGATGATAAGAAATATCGCTGCGAAATGCAGCTTGGTCTGGAGACAGACACACAGGATATTTGGGGTGCGATTTTGCAGGATAAGAGACAAGAGGGCTTCCCGGAAAGAGCGAAAGTAGAGGAAGCACTTTCTCGGTTTCACGGTGTAATCTCCCAGTATCCCCCCGGTTATTCTGCGGTACGGGTAAACGGCAGAAGACTGTATGAATACGCCAGACAGGGGGAAACCGTGGAGATAAAACCAAGGAAGGTTGACATAAAAAATATTACGGTTATATCTTATGATCAAGAGAAGGGCCGCGCTATTTATGATGTTACGTGCTCAAAAGGAACGTACATAAGAACAATCTGTCATGATGCAGGCACTGTTTTGGGCTGTGGTGCGGTTATGAGCTGTTTGATCCGAACAGCCAGCGGGGCATTTACCCTGAACGATACGGTTACCATGGAAGAATTAAAAGAGAATGGTGCAAAACCCTATCTCATGTCCCCTGATTTCCCCTTGGTACATTTTGGCCAGGCATTGGTATCTGACGATCGGGGAAAATGGTTTGCCAATGGCGGCCATCTTCGGATGTCTGAGATCGATGTGATCAGGGAACCGGAGTTTAAAGAGCAAAACAACGATTCGGAAAGCAATCTGAACATTAGAGAGGAATACCGAAGCGCTTATAATATTTATCTAAAAGATAAAGCCCTCGGCGAACGGGAATTGGGAGCATTTCTCGGCGTTGCATTCTATAGTCCCCAATACAAAAAACTCGTAGCCGACAAGATTTTTCTCAGCGACAGGACTATCTTTGATAGGACTGAAGCGAGTGAAACGGTAGAAAAAACAGTCCAGGGGCGTGGTGACTCTGAATAAAGAAGTCAGAAGAGTCACAGCCATCGGGCAAGATTTTTCTCAGCGACAGGACTATCTTTGATAGGACTGAAGCGAGTGAAACGGCAGGTAAAAAAGATGAAACAATTCAATTCACTGGATGAAATAAAGAATATCAAGGAAACCGTTGTTGCTCTGGGGAATTTCGATGGCGTCCACAAAGGGCATCAGGAACTGATCCGCAGAACGGTTAAGAGTGCTAAGATGGCCGGTCTGAAAAGCGCTGTTTTTACCTTCGCAAACCATCCTAAAAACGTGGTGGCAGGAAAACCGGTCATTAAAAATATTTTATATCCCGAAGATAAGGCAGCCATTATTCAGTCACTGGGTGTTGATTATTTGTTTTCACTGGAATTCAACGAAATTATTCAACATCTCTCAGCTGAAGAGTTTATGCAGAAGCTGCTTGTCGGTGCTTTTCGAATGAGAGAGGTCTACTGCGGCTTCAATTACCGTTTTGGCTATAAAGCGGAGGGTTCTCCCGAAACACTGATCAAGGCCGGTATGAAAGACGGTTTTGGAATTCATGTTCTGGAGCCCTTTAAGATTGATGGAAATCTGGTAAGCAGCTCCTTTATCCGTGAACTTATCGCAGCGGGAAGAGTCGGTGAATGTAAAAAATATATGGGGAGAAATTATACGGTAGGCGGTGAAGTTGTCGTCGGCAACAAGATCGGCAGAACCATTGGCTTTCCAACTTCAAATATCTTGATTGACGAGGCGATGGTTACCCCCGCGCACGGCGTATATGTTACTTACTGCAATTATAACGGAACCTGTTACCAGGGGATTACAAACGTAGGGATTAAACCAACCATTGGAGATAATCTGAAGAATATCGAGACCCATATCTTTAATTTCAGCAAAGAACTTTACGGCAAGGAAATCAGAGTGGAATTCTTGGAACGGATTCGTCCTGAGATAAAATTTGAAAATGTCCAGGAATTGGCGTTGCAAATTGACAGAGACTGTGCAGAGGCAGAGCGTTATCACAACAGGATCAATGAAGCTCGATTAAAGAATAATTTCTGTGAGTCAAAAAAATAATTTTATTTTCACTCTTGACAATCCGAAAGTTTGCGGTTAGCATATTAATAATCAACAATACGGAAAAGCGATGATAGAGGAAAGTAAAGATAAGGGACCTACCAGGGATTATCCATCATTGACTGGAAGTGGATATTAGAGAAGTTATTTTGAAGTTCCCTCTTGAGCTCCTGGCTGAACAATTCGAAAGTAGGCTAAGGCGTTTTCCCACGTTACAGGGATAGAATATAATGAGCTGGAGATATTTCTCACCTCATTGAACGCGCGGTTATTAAGTTTTTTCTGCTGATGCGTTATCAAGAGGCAGCTTCGTATTCGAAAAGAGTGCAGTACTATTTTAGTGCTGAATTTGGGTGGTATCGCGGAAGATAAGAGTCATTACCTTTCGTCCCTACATAGGGGGCGGAAGGTTTTTGTTTTATTTCAACGCTTTTTCTGAATTGTAATAAGCTTGAACTTGTAACCGGAAAAGGAGAATGGAAATGATTATTGTATTAAAGAATGGAACGACACAGGAAGACATCAATAAAATATCAGGGTGGCTGAGCCGATACAATGTGGAGGTTTGCCCCATTGTCGGTGCTGAGACAACGATTTTAGGTGTTGTAGGAGATACTTCTTCGGTAGACAGAAGCTCTGCGTTTCTCAGTGAACATGTGGATAAAATAATAAAGGTTCAGGAGCCCTACAAGAGAGCAAACAGGAAGATGCATCCGGAGAATACCGTGGTTGATATCGGAGGCGTTAAAGTGGGTGGCAATAAGCTGGTGATCATGGCAGGCCCCTGCTCGGTGGAAGGGGAAGAGCAGATCGTTGATATTGCAAAGCACATTAAAGAGGCAGGCGCATCCATTATCCGAGGCGGTGCATGGAAACCAAGATCCTCCCCATATTCCTTCCAGGGATTAAAGGCAGAGGGACTGGAGCTTCTAAACATCGCAAAAGCAGAGACCGGGCTTCCGATTATTACGGAAATCACCAACCCAATGCATGTCGAAAAATTCATCGGCAAGGTTGACTGCTTCCAGGTTGGTGCGCGGAATATGCAGAATTTTGAACTGCTGATTGAGCTTGGAAGGGCAAGAATTCCTGTCCTTCTCAAGAGAGGATTCTCAAATACACTGGAAGAATTTCTCATGTCGGCAGAATATATCTTAAGCGGCGGAAACGAAAATGTGATATTATGTGAGAGAGGCATTCGTACAAATGAGACCTTTACAAGAAACACGCTGGACATCAGCGCAGTGCCCGCACTCAAAAAGTTGAGCCATCTGCCCGTCATCGTTGACCCATCCCATGCATCCGGTATGGCTTGGATGGTTGAATCCTTATCCATGGCAGCTGTAGCAGCGGGAGCCGACGGACTGATGATCGAGGTTCATAACGATCCGAAAAATGCGCTCAGTGACGGGGCACAGAGCCTTACTTACGAAATGTTTGAAGGGACGATGAAAAAGCTCAAGTTACTTTCAGCGGTTATGGAAAGAGAACTCTAACAGGTGCAAGATTAACAATGTTGCAAGAACCGCAGAATGCAAGAAGTGTTGAAGGGCTATTTCCGCAAATGGGAGAAAGAAGCTTAGAAAGATTTGGTTAATTGATATGAGGAAATTAAATTTAAAAGGAAAACATAACAGCTCTGCGATCCTGATTGGAAGGGGCATTCTGAATCAGGCAGGAGAACTCTGCAGAGCCGAGCTCTCTGGACGCAAGCTGCCTTCGGCAATTTGTGTAGTTACAGATTCCAATGTGGCAGAGCTTTATTTAAAGGCTGTTTTGGAGCAACTTGCAATCTTCGAGGTTCCTGTGTACAGCCATGTGATCCCCGCAGGGGAAGAATTTAAAAATCTGGATACTGTTTCTAAAATATATGAGGATCTGAGCGCAAACCGGTTTGGAAGGGACGATATGATCGTTGCCCTGGGCGGAGGGGTTACAGGAGATATTGCAGGGTTTACTGCCGCAACTTATATGCGGGGGATCAGACATTTGGTTCAGATTCCTACAACCTTGCTGGCCCAGGTTGATTCCTCCGTGGGTGGTAAGACTGGTGTGGATCTTCCTCTTGGCAAAAATTTGGTTGGAGCATTTCGTCAGCCTGATGTGGTCCTGATCGATCCGGCGGTGCTTGACAGCCTTCCAGAGCATATTTTTACCGGAGGTATGGCCGAGGTCATCAAATATGGCTGTATCTGGGATGAAGAAATTTTGGATCTGGCTAAAAAAGAAAACGGTTCTGCAGTTGATTCCAAGCAGGAAAAAGAAAAACTGGAGTCTCTGATCGCACGGTGTGTTGCAATAAAAATTCGTGTTGTGGAAGAAGATGAGACGGAGGAGGGGCTTCGTAGAATTCTAAATTTTGGCCATACCATCGGCCATGGGCTGGAAAAATTAGCAGATTTCACGGATCTGTCCCATGGTGAAGCCGTTGCCATGGGCATGATTGCGGCGGCTCAAATGGGAGAGTCTGCGGGAATTACAGAAGAAGGCTGCTATGACAGACTGAAAACCCTTCTTCAAAGTTATGGCCTTCCCACAAAACTGCCATATCCGGTAGCAGATATTTATCAGGCTATGATGGCCGACAAGAAGATACAGGGCGGGAGCATTCATTTTATCTTCATCGAGAATTTTGGAAAGACAGATACCAGGAAACTGTCCGTTGAAGAACTCAGGCAGATGATGAAAGTGTTAGGTGATTGAGATGGGAAGCACTTGGGGCAATCATATTAAAATATCAATATTCGGGGAATCCCACGGCAACGGAATCGGCGTCGTCATCGATGGCTTTCCTGCCGGGCACCCTTGTAATATGGAATTCATAAGAAGCGAGCTGGCCAGGCGGGCTCCCGGACAGAGCAGTCTGACCACAGGAAGACGAGAAGGGGATCAGCCCGAGATTCTTTCCGGAATGCTGGCAGATTCCGCTTCAGGCGAGCTTACGACCACCGGGGCGCCAATTTGTATTGTCATCAGAAATACCGATACAAGAAGCGGGGATTATGAATCTCTACGCACGATTCCCAGACCCAGCCACAGTGACTATACCGGACAGCTCAGATATCAGGGATTCAACGATATCAGAGGCGGAGGCCACTTTTCTGGAAGGCTGACGGCACCCATGGTATTTGCAGGGGCCCTTTGCAAAGATTACTTAAGAAGAAACTATCATATCGAAATCGGTTCTCACATTTATCAGATCGGTGATGTTAAGGATCATGCCTTTGATTACACTTCCGTCAGCAAAACGGTACTGACTCAGTTGCAGCAAGCAGCATTCCCGGTTTTGGACCCGGAGTCAGAGCCAAAAATGAAGGAGACGGTAGACCTGGCAAGACGGGATCTTGATTCTGTCGGAGGGGTGATAGAGTGTGCTGTGTCAGGTGTTTCAGCAGGTCTTGGAAGCCCGATGTTTTCCAATGTGGAGAGCCGAATTGCATCGATTTTGTATGGTGTTCCTGCCGTAAAAGGAGTCGAGTTTGGGCTTGGCTTTGAGATGGCGGAAAAACGAGGATCTGAGATAAATGACTGCTATGTGAAAAACAACGATAACATTGAAACGCGAACCAATTACAATGGAGGTATTTCGGGAGGAATCACCACCGGAATGCCGATTATTGTACGGGCTGCGATTAAGCCCACACCTTCCATAAGCAGGGAACAGGCAACTTTGAACCTGAAGACCGGTGAGGAGGAACTGCTTAAGATTCATGGAAGACACGATCCTTGTATTGCCATGAGGGCGCCGGTTGTCATCGAATCAGCGGTGGCTCTTGCACTGCTTGACCTTTATTTAGAAGCCAGAGGGTATGCGACTGAGCAGTTTCAGCAGTTTTAAATGAACCGAAACCTGCGCGGTGATTAAAAAACGCCTGTCAGGCGTGGATTGCCGTTCACATTGAAAGGAACCGCTTACTATGACACTGAACGAATTGAGACACAAAATTGATGAGATCGATCTGCAAATGAAGGAACTGTTTCTGAAGAGAATGGGTATCGCAGAGGCAGTGGCTGAAAATAAATTGCAGACCGGTGATAAAATATTGAAACCCGAACGGGAGGCGGAGATTATACATCAGCTTACCGCCGATGTGCCCGGCGATTTGCAGGCATCATACGGAATCTTTCTCAGCAAATTGATGGAGGTCAGCAGAACACGCCAGTATCGTAAACTGCTGAATCTGGGTGCTGCCTTTGAGATGAATTATATTGAAAAGACCATTTCCATTGCTGAGGCTGTATATCAGGGACTGCCCTGTTCTTATTCAGAGACGGCGGTAAATCATCTGTTTCCCGACGCGGATATAAGCGCAGTGAATACCTTTGAGGATGTATTTCTCGCAATCAACAGCGGCACTGCACAGGCGGGAGTGGTCCCATTGGAAAATACCACAGCCGGAGGCGTTTATGAGGTTTATGATTTGCTTCTCAGGCATGATCTATATATCAATGCCTGTGAAATCATTCGTGTAAACCACTGCCTTGCTGCACTGCCAGGGACAGCGCTCTCTGACATTAAAACCGTATATTCTCACCCTCAGGCTATTGCCCAGAGCGCTGAATTTTTAAAGGCAAGAGGAATTGCAACCAGAGAGAGCAGCAATACAGCAGTTGCTGCCAAAGAGATTGCCGATGGGAACGACAAAAGCTGCGGTGCTGTTTGCTCAGTGAATGCAGCGGAGTGTTACGGTCTTACTGTTCTTGCAGAGGGAATTAACCATAATAAGGAGAACGCCACCAAGTTTGTAGCGGTTTCAAAACAACTCATTGTCGAGGAGCACCATGATCGAATCGCGGTGGTATTTGCCTGTCCGCATCGAAGCGGAAGTTTGGCAGGAGTTCTGGGTATCTTTGGAGATTATGGGGTGAATTTGACAGAAATTCATTCCAGACCGGACGGGAAGAGTCCATGGGAGTATCTTTTCTATGTGGATTTTACCGGAAATCTCAAGGATGAGCACATAAGGGCGCTGATGTTTCAACTTACGGAAGAGCTTCCCTTTGTCAAAATCATTGGAAGCTATAAGAGTAAATAAATACGATCGTAAAGATCCGGCGATTATGGGTGAAAACTATTGGTTACGGGCAGAGCGTATCAAACCCTGACCCGTCGATAAGGTCGCAACCAATGTCCTTCCCCCTTTGAATCATTAGAGAACAGGAGAAAAACATGGAACTGAAAGCATCAAAGGCACTCCAGGGCACCATTGACGTAGCACCTGATAAGTCGATTTCTCACAGAGCGGTGATGATGGGGTCCATTGCAAAAGGAACAACGGAAATCGATAATTTCCTTATGGGTGAGGATTGCCTTTCTACTATAGAATGCTTCCGGAAAATGGGAGTGCCCATTGAAATGAGAGGAAGCAGAGTAACGGTAACCGGAAGAGGACTGAGAGGATTACAGGAACCCAGAGAACTTCTTTATACCGGTAATTCCGGCACTACAACCAGATTGCTGTGTGGCCTTTTAGCACCTCAGAACTTTACTTCCGTGCTGGATGGTGACGCTTCCATCCGAAAACGGCCCATGAACAGAGTCATTCACCCATTGCAGGAAATGGGAGCGAAGCTTTCCGGAAGGGATGGCAGCTTTACGCCAATTACTATCACTGGGACAGCGCTAAAGGGAATCGAATATACCCTGCCCGTTGCAAGTGCTCAGCTGAAATCTGCTCTGATTCTTGCAGGCCTGTATGCTGAGGGGGATACAGTAATTCTTGAGCCAAAACCATCAAGAAATCATACCGAGCTCATGATCAATGGATTTGGCGGAGCGATATCCACGGAGATCAATCGAATCACGGTAAAACCAGCGGAAGAACTCTACGGTCATAAAATTGTTGTACCGGGAGACATTTCCTCTGCTGCGTTCTTTCT
The DNA here is from genome assembly GCA_029239605.1 of Bacillota bacterium. GTDB lineage: Bacteria > Bacillota > Clostridia > Peptostreptococcales > Anaerovoracaceae > Anoxybacterium. The sequence goes on from JARBUO010000002.1 coordinate 52,634, forward strand.
CGTTGCAGGGTTAATTGTTCCGGGCTCCGAAATCAGAATAAAGAATGTGGGCTTGAATCCCACAAGGACTGGAATTCTAGATGTACTCAAAGCAATGGGAGCATCGATAACAATAGAAGAAAATAAACATAACATTGAACCCTCAGGTGATCTGATTGTGAAGCACTCTGTACTGCGGGGAACTGAAATTGGCGGTGATCTGATCCCTCGGCTTATCGACGAGCTACCCATACTGGCTGTTGCTGCAGCCTTTGCAGAAGGTACTACTGTGATCAAGGATGCGGAGGAATTAAAGGTCAAGGAATCCAATCGGATTGACGCCATGGAAAAGGAACTGCAAAAAGCAGGAGTCGATGTAGCTGCTACAGAGGACGGCATGATTGTACGCGGAGGAAGGCCTGTCCATGGAGCAATTTTTGAAAGCTATCATGATCATCGGATTGCCATGTCCATGGCAGTACTGGCGCTGGCAGCAGAAGGCGACAGTCAAATCCGAAATCACCAGTGTATCAGTATCTCGTATCCCGGATTTTTTGATACCATTTCGTCTCTTCAAAACCGGTAAGGGGATAGGGGCAGTGTTTTATTTTTTTTAAAAAGAATAGGGAATCGGTATAAAAACATTAGCAAAAGGGCAAAAATATTCCTGTGTAGCACGCCCGATTTGCATCTTGTATTACGATTGCACCGGGGCGGTAAAATCAAAAAGCTGCAATTTGCATCTTTCTGCTTCCAAATGAAGCAGAATAAGACATGAAAAGGCTTTACTTTGAGGCATAGATATGGTAATATTTATTGTCAATACTTACCTTCCGCTGAGTTCTGCGACTCTCCGACGCTGGTACACGGCAGAAGGTGAAAAAAAGAAAAGGAGAAAGAAAAATGATTGACCAGACTAAAAAAGCGCAAATTATCGAAGAATTTAAGACAAAAGAAGGAGATACTGGATCTCCTGAAGTTCAGATTGCAATTCTTACTTACAGAATCAATGATTTGAACGAGCATCTGAAGATTCACAAAAAAGACCACCACTCCAGAAGAGGTCTGTTAAAAATGGTAGGTCAGAGAAGAAACCTTCTTAATTACCTCAAGAACAAGGATCTGGACAGATACAGAGGTCTGATTGCTCGTTTGGGATTAAGAAAATAATTCTAAAAATCAAAGGCGGGGGAATTCCCCGCCTTTCATTTAATACTATTTACAATTTAATTTATAGACAACAAAGTTGTCTATAGGCGGCGTTGCCTTTTTTCCGCAGCTTTAGCGGCAATGGAAAAACGGACAGCAGGGAGCAAACGCGAGTTGGAGTCCCGAAGGGGCGTTGCCGTAAGGAAAATAGTATTGTATTGTTTTCAAAATACAATCCATGTTTTCATTTGAAAACAGTATAAGCGAGCAGCTCAATGAATTCAGGACAGTCGATTCTTGGGAAAAACGCAAACAACGCGGGTAACCGCCTGTGCCGGAGAGCACATGTAGAGTAAAAACAGGAAGAAAAATTAACAGGAGGAAGTTGTTAATGAGATTTGAAGATTACAGAACATTTAGAACAGCAGTAGGCGGAAGATTACTGCAGCTTGAAATTGGCAAGGTATGCCAGTTGGCAGGCGGTGCGGTGATGGTAAAATACGGAGACACTGTGGTAAACGTTACCGCTACTGCTTCTGCAGAACCCAGAGCCGATATCGACTTTTTCCCTCTTAGTGTGGACTATGAGGAAAGAATGTATGCTGCAGGGAAAATACCCGGCGGCTTTATCAAAAGAGAAGGAAGACCTTCCGAAAAAGCAATCCTGAGTTCAAGATTGATTGACAGACCAATTAGACCGCTTTTCCCAAAGGGCTTTTATAATGACGTACAGGTGGTTGCCACAGTAATGTGCGTCGACCCTGACTGCTCACCGGAAATCGTCGGCATGATCGGTTCCTCAGTGGCATTATCTATTTCTGATATTCCATTCGAAGGACCTACAGCGTCAGTACTCATCGGCCTTGTTGACGGAGAATACATTGTAAACCCGACCTTGGCACAGAGAGAAGCCAGTGATCTTCATCTGGTTGTATCCGGTACAAAAGAAGCCATCATGATGGTAGAAGCCGGTGCCAATGAGGTGTCTGAGGAAGTTGTTCTCGAAGGCATCATGTTTGCCCATGAAGAAATTAAAAAAATCATCGAATTTATCGAAGAGGTAGTATCTGAAGTTGGCAAGCCGAAAAGAGAAGTAGTCCTTTACAAAGTTTCAGAAGAGATTGAAACGGCAGTGAAGGAATATGCTTCCGCGAAGATGAGAGCGGCGATACAGACCTATGACAAACAGGAACGACTGGATAATATGGATGCAGTTGAAAAGGAAGCGAAAGCGTACTTTGCAGAAATTTATCCTGATAATAAAAAAGATATTGCTGCAGTATTATACAGCATTACAAAAGAGCAGGTCAGAAGCCTCATCCTTGATGATGGCATCAGACCGGACAATAGAAAGTCTGATGAAATCAGACCAATCTGGTGTGAAACCGGCATACTCCCCAGAACCCATGGGACAGGCCTGTTTACAAGAGGTCAAACTCAGGTTCTTTCTGTAACAACAGTGGGACCAATGGGTGAAGCCCAGACCATCGATGGTATTGGCGAGGAAGTAGAAAAGAGATATATGCATCACTATAACTTCCCTCCTTACAGTGTCGGTGAAGCAAGACCAATGAGAAGCCCGGGAAGACGTGAAATCGGTCACGGTGCCCTCGCAGAAAGAGCGCTGATTCCAGTCCTTCCAAGTGTTGAGGAATTCCCATATGCCATCAGAGTGGTATCTGATGTGCTTGCTTCCAACGGAAGCACATCGCAGGCCTCTGTTTGCGGAAGCACCCTTTCCCTGATGGATGCAGGCGTACCGATCAAAGCCCCTGTAGCAGGAATCGCCATGGGACTGATCGAGCGCGTTGAGCCCGACGGATCAAGCAAGATTGCAATCCTTTCCGATATTCAGGGAATGGAAGACTTCCTTGGAGACATGGACTTTAAGGTAGCAGGTACCGCAAAGGGGATCACTGCCATTCAGATGGACATCAAGGTTCACGGACTTTCCAGAAAAATCCTTCAGGATGCACTGGCCCAGGCCCATGAAGGCAGAATGTTCATTATGGAAAAGATGCTGGAAGAACTTCCGGAACCAAGGAAGGAAATGTCACCTTATGCACCAAGAATCATCTCCATGCAGATCGACCCAGACAAGATCAGAACCGTTATCGGACCGGGAGGCAAGACCATCAACAGGATTATTGCTGAGACCGGCGTAAAAATCGATATCAACGACGACGGACTTGTTTATATCGCTGCTCCTGACATGGAATCTGCAGGTAAGGGCGTAAAAGCCATCGAACTTCTTGTGAAGGAAGTAGAAGTTGGTGAAACTTATGAGGGAAAAGTCACAAGACTTATGAACTTTGGAGCTTTCATTGAAATTCTGCCCGGCAAAGAAGGCTTGCTGCACATTTCCAAGATGGCTAAGGAGAGAGTTGAAAAGGTTGAAGATGTGATGAACATTGGAGATGTGGTGAAAGTAAAGGTAACAGAAATCGACAGCCAGAACAGAATCAATTTGTCAAGAAAAGAACTGCTCTAAACAAAAGGATTCATGCTAATCGCAGAAAGCCTTTTTGCAGAGAGCAAAATCATAGTAACAGTATTACTGAAAAGGATGCTTTTTCTGAGCGAAAAAGCATCCTTTTGTATGATTTTGATTTTTTTTCAGGCGTTAAATTCCAAATGTAACGGAAGTGTAACTTTAACTGCCCCTGGTTTGATGATAGAATGTTGATAGTATCGGTTGACAGGGTACAAATTCAGCGAATTCCTTGTCAGCCGATGCAATACGTAAGGATTAAAGCAGAAAAGAGTTAGGGGGTTAAGGGATTCATGGCGTTTAAAAGCAGCAGAAAAGTCACAGCAGGGGTCTTGACGGCAGCGATGCTTGCCGGAACATTTTTAACAGGTTTTACATATCAAGACGGAATCGGGAATGTTTATTATCAAACAAAATCCGAAATTTACAACGATACATATTATTATGAACAACTTGCCGGGCACAGTGCGAACGGTATTGAAAGGGCATACTACGTTCATGCGGATACGGCAAACACGGATTTGATTCCTTTTGTTTTCGAAGGGGAAGTAACCGGTATGTATACCATGAACACCATGGTAAGCACCTTGGAAGCCCAGGGCTATAAGGTGGTAGCCGGAATCAACGGGGACCTGTACGATATGGCATCAGGTACGCCCAAAGGACTTACGATTCATAACGGCAAAGTGAAAACTTCGGGATATGCACCGGAATATGTTATATCCTTTAATCATAACGGAGAAGCGTCATTGGAGCAAGTAAACGTAGGCTATACGCTGAAAGGAATCATCAATGTTCCAACGGTAGTGCCTGTTGACCAGATGGTGACAGATCCTAATTCTCAGGCGAATAACGGACAAACTTCTGAGGGAGCGGTAACCCCGCCGGCGCAGACTGGTGCGACGCAGACCATCTATGTTCCCACGGAATACACCGCACAGATCGGCTACTTTAATGTACCCCACGGCGGGGCGAAGGCCCTTCATTTATTCAACCGGCAATATGCCGCATCCACAAAGACCTCCCAGACATCCGTTGAAGTAATTTTGGATGCCGGATCCGTAGAAAATGCTGAACCGGGCATTGGCGGTGCTATTACCGCTACGGTTGTGGAAGTGCGAAATGGCAATTTTAATACGCCCATAGGAGATAATCAACTGGTGCTCTCAGCAGCAGGGGACTCACCCTATGCAGTGCCAATTTCACAGCTGGTTCCGGGAAGCACAGTGGAAATTTCCGTAGATGACTGGGGCAGTGGCAATTTGAGAAACAGTGCGGAGGCACTTGGTGTATATTATGTTTTGTATAAGGATGGGCAGTATATTACACCGGGTACAAATCTGAATCCCAGAACGATTATCGGCATTAAGCCTGACGGAAGCATTCTCCTTTATGTTCTGGACGGAAGACAGGCTAATTTTTCAACCGGCCTTGGATTAACAGATGTTGCAAAACATCTTGTGGCTCTTGGCTGCAGCACCGTTGTAAATATGGACGGCGGCGGTTCTACCGTAATCAATGCCAGAGAGGGCGGACTTGACGCAAAAGCAGTACAGAAGAATTCTCCTTCCGGCGGGACACAAAGAAAGACTACAAACGGACTCCTTCTTGTTTATAAGGGCGGCGGCGGTTCCGAGGCAGAAAACCTTCATACCTATGCAGCACAGCCCCTGGCCATGCCTGGTGCAGATATTCAGCTGACAACCTACGCTTCCAATGAAAGCTACGAGCCCGTCAGCCTTCGGAGAACTGTCGAATACCGTGTGGATGAGGATCAGACGGAAAGTTCTGTGGACCAGAACGGACTGTTTACTGCTGGAAGCAGCGCAGGAACAGCCATTGTGGCTGCGGAAAGCGGAGATCTGAAAACAACGGTAGAGATTGGAATTGAAAAGGATATCACATTCACCACCAATGTTCAGAATCTGGTCATCGATCCGGGAAAAACTTCGGACGTCAATGTGACTGCAAAATTCGGGTATGCTCCCATTGCAAGCAAGGACAGCCTCTTTAAGTGGAGCTGTGATTCCACCATCGGTACCATCGATGCCAACGGTCTTTTTACAGCGACCGCTGAATCGGGTCTGACAGGAAACATTTATGTGGAATACAACGGAACCACAAAAACAATACCGGTCCAGGTTGGCGCATCCATTGTTGATTTTGCGGATACAAAAACCCACTGGGCGAGAGAATATATCGGTAAACTTGCTGCGAGAGGAATCGTAAACGGTATGGGAGGCAACTATTACCTGCCGGATGATTCTCTTACAAGAGCGCAGTTCCTGACCATGCTGGCAAAGACCATCTACGGTCTTGACACGAAACAAACAGTGCCTGCAGGCTTTACAGACGTTCCTGAATCAGAATGGTTCTACAGTTACGTAAACTGGGGCTTTGCAAATGGTATTGTAAAGGGTATTGATGAGACCACCTTTGCTCCCAATGAGAAAATCACAAGAGAGCAGATGGCCATCATGATGAATAACTTTGCGAATTACACAAGCCTGGTTCTTCCGGAGACCAATGCAACGGTGAACTTCACTGACGCTTCTCTGATCAGTCCTTGGGCTACGGATTCCGTAACCAAGATTGTATCATCGGGTATCATGGGCGGCTACCCGGAAGGAAATTACATCCCTCAGGGAAATGCAACAAGAGCAGAGGCAGCTACCGTTGTCTACAAAATGATTAACATCAGAGACAATATCGCAAAGAATAAATAATAGGAAGCAGCGTTATAAATGATCACCCCCAAACATAGAATGTTTGGGGGTGTTTTTATGAAAAGTAACAAGATACTGATAACCGTTGTTTTCATAGCCGTGTTCGCTTTATTTCTGTATCAGGTAATCTCACTGGGTGCGATCCTGATGCAAAACCATTCAGCAATGAAGGAGGAGGGGGTTCAAACCCTGTCACCGGATGAAGTGGGAATTGTGGTGCGGAACGGTCTGCCCAACAGCAATCAGGTTGTTTTCAGCTGTAATGTGGATTGGGGTGAGGACGTAATTCCGGATATGCTGAAGATTTTCAAGGATAATGATGTAAAAATCACATTCTTCGTCAGTGGAAGATGGGCGAAAAATAACCCTGAACTGCTGAAGGAAATGTTTCAGCAGGGACATGAAATTCAAAGTCACGGATACAATCATAAACTGTGCACACAAAACTCGGTAGAAACGACAAAAGAAGAAATATTAAACACAGAAGCGGTTATACTTGAAATATTGGGGGTAAAAACAAATGTTTTTGCACCGCCGTCCGGTGATTACGATCAGACCACCGTTGAGCTCTGCAAGAGCCTGGGTTATAAAATGGCTCTATGGAGTGCGGATACCATCGACTGGCGAGAGGGCTCCACTGCAGATGTTATTAAAAACCGAATTCTGAAAAAACAATTGAATGGTGCCATTGTTTTAATGCACCCCAAACCAGAAACCGTTAAAGCACTGCCGGATCTGATCAAAGAGATCAGGGGCAGGAATCTGGAGATAGTGCCTCTTTACAGGTTGTCCTATTAAAGCTATAATAAATATAGTAATTGGAACAAATTACAATGCGCTTCGCATTGCAAAAAGATAAAAGGAAAGTGGTAAACATTATGATAATCAGTAAAACATTAAATTGTGGTATTCGGGTTGTAATGGAGGAAATACCTTATGTTAAATCCGTTTCAGTCGGTATCTGGGTAAAAGCCGGTTCTGTGGATGAAACGCCAAAAAACTCTGGTATTTCCCATTATATTGAGCATATGCTGTTCAAAGGGACGGAATCCCGCAGTCCGAAAAAGATAGCTGCTGATGTGGACAAGATCGGAGGACAGATCAATGCGTTCACAGGAAAAGAAGCGACGTGTTACTATTTGAAAACACTGGCGTCCAACATTGATCAGGCTGCCGATATTCTTGTGGATATGTTCGTCAATTCCAAATTTGATGAGGAAGAGATGGAAAAAGAAAGACGTGTTATCTGTGAAGAGATTAAAATGATTGAAGATTCTCCCGAAGATGATGCCCATGATATTATCAGTGAGCTGGTTTTCAAAGGGAATCCTTTTTCAAAATCCATTATCGGAACGCCGAAATCTCTGTCGGGAATTACGAGAAAGGCAATCATGAAATATATTGCCGAAGAGTACACTCGCGATAATATCGTAATTTCCATCAGCGGCAGCTTTGACCAGGACCATGTCTGCGCACTCTTTGAGAGCAAGCTTTGTCATCTGAATGAAAATAAGGAAACAAAGTCTTATGACACATCGGTCTATCAGCCTAGTTATAAGGTTAAAATCAAGGATATTGAGCAGTCCCACCTTTGTTTGGGCCTAAAAGGATTGGCGCTGGATGATGAGCGTTATTATCCGCTCTTCCTGCTGAATAATATCATGGGTGGCAGCATGAGCTCCAGACTCTTCCAGAATATCAGAGAAGAAAAAGGACTTGCGTATTCGGTTTACTCAATGGCGAGTTCTTTCAGCACCACAGGATATTTTAATATCTATGCCGGTGTCAGCCACGACAAAGTGAAAGATGCAATTCTGGGCATTCAGGATGAACTCAAGCTTCTGAAAGCACAGGGGATTACACAGGATGAGCTGGATACTGCCAAAGAGCAGATGAAGGGGAGTTATATCTTTAGCTTGGAAAATGTAAACGGAAGAATGTTTTCCATCGGCAAAAATATGCTGCTTCTGAATAAGATCTATACGCCGGAAGAAGTCCTTGCCAGCATCGATGGCGTAACCATGGACGATGTCAGAGCTGTATCGGAATTGATCACCGATGTTCACAATTATTCAGGCGTACTCATCAGCAGGAATAAGGTTGATCTGAAGAAAATTCTTCAATCCTAGGAAATAATGTGCCAGCACTTGAATTGAAAACATCGACGAAAAGAAAAGATCGGGGCGCTGGATTTGGATGCCCCGATGTCGTAGCAGGAGGATTTCTTTGAAAGTAAAGATAAAAAAGCTGAAGGAAACGGCCATTATCCCGTCCAGAGGGAGCGAGTATGCTGCAGGATACGATCTGTTTGCAAATTTGGATTCACCACTGGAAATTCCGGCACAAACGACAGCGAAGATTGGGACCGGCTTGTCTGTTTCGATTCCCGAAGGTTTTTTCGGAGGGGTTTTTGCAAGAAGCGGCCTTGCCTCAAAACAAGGTCTTCGGCCAAGCAATTGTGTTGGTTGTGTCGACAGCGATTATCGCGGTGAGCTCATCGTTGCTTTATACAATGATTCGGAAGAGAGCAGAATTATCCGGCCCAACGATAGAATTGCGCAGCTGGTGGTCATCCCTTTTCTCGCTGTTGAATTTGAAGAGACTGATGAGTTGGATGAGACCATAAGAGGAGAAAAAGGTTTTGGGTCGACAGGAATCTAAAAAAGAAAAAGATTGAAACAATAAAGTAAATGGTATAAAAATTCGATTGAAACAATGAAGCAATTGAAATAGTAGAGTTCGATGATCGGGCTTGTTCCAGAACTGCGGTTCGCGGAGCAAGCCTGCTTTTATTTGGAGATAAACGCAGTTGCCAGGAGGCAAGCAGAGTTTTCTGCAATTCTCATCAGGAAAGTGCTCTGTTCATTTGACTTATTGACCACTTGGTTCATATACTGTAGTAATAAAACTAGGAGGTTGACATGATGAACAAGGAGGAGAGCTCATTAACGGCGGGCAAAAACGGGCCTGTGCTGTTGCAGGACATTCGGCTCATTGGCAAGTTGTCCCGCTTCGTGAGGGGAAGCATACCTGAGAGGGTGGTCTTTGCAAAGGGAGCGGGCGCACACGGTTTTTTCAGAGTATACATGCCGATGAGCGACTTTACCTCGGCGGCATTTCTTCAGAATCCCGAAAAGAAAATCCCCGTATTCGTCAGGTTTTCAACGATGACTGGCTCAAAAGGATCAGCGGATACGCTGCGTGATGTGAGAGGTTTTGCGACGAAATTTTACACGACGGAAGGAAACTATGACATGATCTGTACCAGCCTTCCTGTCTTTTTTATTCGTGATGCCATGCAATTTCCTGAACTCATGCATGCACTGAAACCATCGCCGAAAACGAACCTGACCGAGCCTGCACGGTTTTGGAAATATATTTCGGAAAATCCCGAAGCAACTCATATGACAACATGGCTTTTTTCAGATCATGGTACGCTGAAAAGTTATCGTCATATGGATGGGTACAGCATGAATACTTACATTTGGGTGTCCGAAAGCGGTAACCGTCAATTTGTCCGGTATCACTGGAAGCCCTTGCGCGGCGTAAAGAATATTTCAAGGCAGGAAGCAGAATTTCTGGCCGGTTTCGATCCCGATGCTGCGGCCAGAGATCTCAGCGATTCTTTGGAAAGCGGTGAATTGACCGACTACGAGCTGAACGTGCAGCTCATACCATTTGAAAAGCAAAACCAGTACGATTTTGACATACTTGATGCCACGAAGCTGTGGCCTGAAGATAAAGTGCCGCTCATGAAAGTGGGTAAGATGACGCTGAATAAGGCTCCGGAAGATTATTACGAAGAGGTGGAAAAGGTTGCTTTCTCGCCTGCAAATATCGTACCCGGCATCGAATTCTCCTTTGATCGCCTGTTACAGGGCAGCATATTTGCTTCTTTGGAGGCCAACAGACATAGGCTGGGCAGTGACTTTGATGAGTTTCCAGTAAACCAGACAAAATATGCGGTAAATTATGCGGCAGCACATCAAAGAAGGGAACTTTACCCGCCGCTGGAAATTGAAGGCCCCGTTGACCGAAAAAGAACTCCGAAAGGGGACGATTTCATCCAGGCAGGGGAGCGTTACCGCTCGCTGACTCCAAAGGAGAAAGACCGCCTCGTGGATAACATTCTAGACCATCTGATGTTTGTTGATGATGATATTCAAGAAAAAGTAGTGGGATATTTTACCCAAGCAGATCAAGATTTTGGCGCCAGAATCGCAAGAGGATTGGATTTTTAAACAGAATACTAAAATGATTTGGCAGAAAAATCAATAAGGGCCCCCAGAAAAAGAGAGTTCAGAATTGACGCTGTTTCAGAGCTGAATCGATACTTCAGAACAGAATCGCAGCTCAATTCAATTTTGAATTCTCCTGAACGGGGGTCTTTTTGATTATTTCACTTGAAGAAAAAGGAAATTTTCTTTACTAAAACAGGGGGGAACTGTAAAATATAAATAAAGAAGCGCTGATTAATTTCGTGCGCACATCTGATCGGTTCATTTTTCGCTTGGCGGTGTCAAAAAAACTCGCTATAAATGAACGAATTCGGTTTTTATCGGGAGTAATCTTGAATCATCAGGATAAACTCTCGATTTTGGAGGTTTCCATGATACTAAGAGAAGATCTTGAAAAAAGAGAATACGATGTTCTATCCCCTTTTGCGGCTAAGGCAGCAGACACAAGGGGAAGGCAGTATGAGGAAGAGAAGTGCGATGTAAGAACAGATTATCAAAGGGACAGGGACAGAATTGTTCATTCAAAACCTTTTCGGAGATTGATGCATAAGACCCAGGTGTTCCTGGCACCAGAAGGGGATCATTTCAGGACACGGCTGACACACACGCTGGAAGTCTCCCAGATCGCCAGAACCATAGCGAGAGCCCTGGCATTAAATGAAGATCTGACGGAAGCAATTGCAATGGGACATGACCTCGGTCACACCCCCTTCGGCCATAACGGGGAGAATTTTCTCAATGAAAGGCATCCAGGCGGTTTCCAGCATAATGTTCAAAGTTTACGGGTTGTCGAAGTTCTGGAATCCAGCAGCCGCAGGCAGGGAAGGGGAATGAACCTGACCTTTGAGGTACGGGATGGAATCTTGAATCACACAGGCAGTGCTGTGCCTGTAACCATGGAAGGACAGATTGTCAAATTAAGCGACCGGATTGCGTACATCAATCATGATATTGATGACGCAGTACGAAGCGGGGTGATTCAGGAAACTGGACTTCCAAAGGATTGCCTGGCAGTACTCGGTCATGATCACAGAGCCAGAATCAACACTTTGGTTCTGGACTTGATCAGAAACAGCGATGGAAAGGACCGGATTGTCATGAGTGAGGAATGCCGGTTTTATATGGATAAGCTGCGAAACTACATGTTTGAAAATGTATATCACAGCAGGATCGTAAAAAAGGATGAAGAGCTGGACAAAATTAAAAATATGATCTACAATCTCTACGATTACTATCAAAATAATGTAAAAGCTTTGCCCCAGGAGCGAAGAGATATGATCGATGAATTCGGCGTGGACGAAGTTGTCAAAGATCACATTGCAGGGATGACAGACAGGTATGCATTGAATCTGTTTCATGAGCTGTTTGTTCCGAAAGGCTGGCGATAAAGAACGTTGTCGAAGTCTGTCAAATCTTGGTTTTCAAAGGGGGGGAAGGAACTTGCTTGACAGATGGAATCAACCCTTGAAAATTACAGGATTTCCCAAATGTTTTCTCCTATAAAATTTTTTAATAATAAAAAAAGGAATGTCGCTACTTTTGTCGAATATATAAGTGTGAATTTTAATATCACACAGAAACAGGATTTAGAGCGGGGATAAAAGTGGGTGCGGGATTCAATGACAATATCGTTGATGAAATAAAAAACAGGTGTAATATTATCGATGTGATCGGGCGTCATGTGGTCCTGAAAAAAGCAGGACTCAATTACAAGGGCGTCTGTCCTTTTCACAATGAAAAGACACCTTCTTTTGTTGTTTCTGAAGCAAAACAAATCTTTACCTGCTTTGGCTGCGGTGCTACAGGTGATGTAATCGAATTCGTTCAGAAGTATAATAATCTTGATTTCCACGGTGCAGTGGAAAAACTGGCTGATGAATACGGACTCGAAATTAAAAGTGCGGGATTTCATGCCGAAAAGGAAAGAGCCGCGCTCTATGAAATCAATCGTGAAGCTGCAGCGTATTTTTACAGAGCATTCTCAAAAGCGCCCAATCCTGGCCTGGAATATATGGCAAAGCGAGGACTTGATGCCGCTACTTTAAGAAAATTTGGTATCGGTTATGCCGATGCGGAATGGGACAGCCTGTATCAGTATTTCTTGAGCAAGGGTATTGACCAGAAAACGCTGCTTGAACTTGGACTGATCTCTAATTCCAAGGATCGGTATTACGATAAATATCGGAACAGGGTCATCTTTCCCATTATCAATACCAGAGGCAAGGTCATTGGTTTCGGCGGCAGAATTCTTGATGATGGTACGCCCAAATACCTTAACTCTCCGGAATCTTCTATTTTTCTAAAGAAAAATAACCTTTATGGATTAAACTTGACAAGACAGGATATAAATAAAGAAAATTATGTCATTCTTGTAGAAGGATATATGGATGTAATTTCTCTGTATCAGCACGGAATCAGAAATGTATCGGCATCCCTTGGAACAGCGCTGACTGAAAATCAGGCAGCTATGCTAAAAAGATACACCGATAATGTCATATTGTCATATGATGCAGATGCTGCAGGACAAGCTGCTGCACTGCGGGGGTTAGATATTCTCCACAGATCCGGCTGTAAGGTCAAGGTGCTTCATGTCACAGACGGAAAGGATCCCGATGAGTTCATCAAAAAGAACGGAAAGGATGCATTCCTGAAATTGGTGCATGATGCAATGTCTTTCGCTGATTACAAAATTCATATTTTAAAGCAAAGGCTGGATATGAATACCACAGACGGAAGTGTTGAGTTTTTGCAAGAGACGGCGAAGATTCTCAGAGAATTAAGCCCAGTGGAATCAGATATTTATATCAAAAAAATTGCAAGGGAAACAAAAATTTCTGAGGGGGCTATAAGACTAGAAATTAATGGCAATAATAATAGCGATCATGGAAGGAATTCTAATGTTATAAAGGTTCATGAGCCGGTGCGAAATCAGCAAACTGCCGGAAGATCCACAGGAACCGGAACGATGATTGAAAGATATCTGATCAAATTAATGTTGCAAAAAAGTAGCTTTGTCAGAAAGATAAAGCCCTATGAAGAAATATTTAAAAGTCCCTCAGCATATAAAATCTATGAACTGATTTTATCTGTTTATAAAGAAGATGAAGAGATCGATATGAAGAAGCTTGAAGACAGTTTGGAAGAGGATGATAACCGGCTGCTTCATGACATTATTGAGAATATTCAGTTTGCGGACAAGGAAGATCAGGTTTTCCAGGATTGCGTTTATCGAATTCACACGTCTCAGCTGAAAAAACGGGAAAAGGAAATTATTCAGATTATGTCCATTTTGGATGATGAGAAAGATCGGGATAAAATCGAAGCCCTGACAATAGAACTAATTGAGATCCAGAAAGAAAAAAACAACAGAAGGTAGAGGTGGTTTGCATGAGCTACGAAGAAGGACATGACGATAAAAAATTTGAATATGTAAACGAATTAATGGAGAAAGCGAAGAGTAAAGGTTCTATATCCTATCGGGAAATTTCAGATTATCTGGAGAATATCGATATGGATAAAGACCAGATGGATGACCTTTACGACTCGTTGATTTCCATGGGAATTGAAATCGTATCGGAAGTAGATCCTGATGATTTTGAAATCATTGCACTGGAACACGAGGAAGACGTAGATGTTTCCTTAGATGACATCAATCTCGACGGTGGTGAAATCGACCTGGAAGCAACCCTTCCAAAGGGAATTGCGGTAGACGATCCGGTCAGAATGTATCTGAAAGAAATCGGGAAGGTTCCGCTTCTTTCTGCAGAAGAAGAAATTGACCTGGCTAAGCTCATGGAACAAGGAGATGACGAGGCGAAGAAAAGGCTCTGCGAAGCCAATCTCAGACTGGTTGTCAGCATTGCAAAACGTTACGTCGGAAGAGGAATGCTGTTCCTGGATCTGATTCAGGAAGGAAATTTAGGTTTAATAAAAGCGGTAGACAAATTTGACTGGAGAAAAGGGTACAAATTCAGTACATATGCTACCTGGTGGATAAGACAGGCCATTACCAGATCCATCGCGGATCAGGCAAGAACCATTCGTATCCCGGTGCATATGGTAGAAACCATCAACAAACTGATTCGTATCTCCAGACAGCTGCTGCAGGAGTATGGAAGAGAACCCACGCCTGAAGAAATCGCAGCGGAAATGGATATTTCCGAGGAAAAGGTCCGGGAAATACTAAAGATTGCTCAGGAGCCCGTCTCACTTGAAACACCCATCGGTGAAGAAGAAGACAGCCATCTGGGAGACTTTATTCCTGACGATGATGTTCCTGCACCTGCGGAAGCTGCGGCATTTTCCATGTTGAAAGAACAGCTTGTTGAAGTGCTTGATACCCTTACCGACAGGGAACAGAAGGTTCTGAAGCTCAGATTTGGTTTGGACGACGGACGTGCGAGAACCCTGGAGGAAGTAGGCAGACGGTTTGACGTCACCAGGGAGCGAATTCGTCAGATCGAGGCGAAGGCGCTGAGAAAGCTGCGCCATCCAAGCAGAAGTAAGAAGTTAAAGGATTATCTGGAATAGACATTTGATTTTTTAGATTCGGAAGAATTGTTTCACAATAGCAGAAAAGGTACACAGTACGGGGTTTTGAAACCGTATCTATGTACCTTTTTTCTACTGCATTTCTCAAAGCTCTTGTATATTTTAAACGGCCTGTGCTCATGGTGCATAGCCTCGCAGTGTGAAAACTGGGGTAATACCCAATGGCTGTACATATGGACCAGAAACCCCACTTTGCAATATAAGGAAAGATTATGTCAATCTGAATGTATTTGGAATAGAAAAAAACCCTGTTTTCTGGTATAATAATACGAAACAAAGCCACAAATACAGCCTCTTAACCAACATCAGAGCCCAAACTCATTTTTTATCGTTAAGTAAGGAGCAGAGAATGATAAAATTATCCCACCGGCTACAGAAAATCGCAGATCTGATTCAACCTGGCGAAACCGTTGCAGACATTGGAACTGATCATGGATTTCTGCCGATGGCGTTATGGGAGGCTGGAATCAGCCCTCATGTGATCTTGTGCGATATCAATTCAGGTCCTCTGGATAAAGCCCGCGTAAATATTGAGAAATATTTCCCTGAAACGGAGTTTGATGTCAGACTGGGAAGCGGCCTTTCAGCCATTCACCCCGGGGAAGTGGATGCAGTTGTAATTGCCGGTATGGGCGGTCTGCTAATCTCTGAGATTCTCAGTGAAGATATGGAAAAAACCCGCACGTTTAAGCGAATTATCCTCCAGCCTAGAAATGCTCAGGATAAACTGAGAGCATGGCTCGTGGGAAACGGATTTTCAATATATGACGAGTCACTTGTTCGAGAAGGGAAATATCTTTGCGAAATTATTGCAGTATTGCCGGGAAATGCAGAGTATTCCCCAGGAAATGGAAGTGCATTGTCAGGTGAGTGGGTGGATCTGGAGGTCAGTCCTGTACTTTTAAAAAAACAAGACCCATTACTGGTTGAATTTATTGAAAATAAGATTAGAATAGAAAAGAAGATACTCAGCGCCGTGAAAAATGGAGCTGAAAAAAACAAGTATGAAAAAATGGAGAGAACAGAACACCGGATTAATTTATTGGAGGAATTACGAAAGAGGAGTTTAACATGAGTATGAAAATGAGCGAACTGATTGCAGAGATCGAAATCATTGCACCCAGGGAGCTGGAAGAAGAATGGGACAATTGCGGAATGCAGATCAATATGGGGATCAAGGATGTCAACCGCGTTTTGGTTGCACTTGAGGTAACCAAAGGAGTAATCACGGAAGCTATCGAAAAGAGGATTGATTTTATCATTACCCATCACCCTCTGATTTTTCATAAGATTGATGTGGTTGATAATAATAATATCACTGGCAATTACATTATTGAGCTGATTAAAAGCGGAATTTCCGTCTATTCTGCCCATACCACCTTCGATGATGCTTTCGGTGGAAATAATGAATATCTGGCTGAAATGATCGGACTGACGAGAGTGAGAAAAATCAAAAACCTGAGACCGTCGGTAAAGGGATATGCCAAGGAGTTTGTCATCGGAAAGATGGGGAATTTCGTGGAGCCCATCACCATGGAAGAGACCTGCAGACTTCTGGAAGATGTTCTGGGAATTCATGGTGAGCTGAAAGCTGTGGGGGATCCCCGTAAGATCATTAAAACCGTTGGTCTTTGTACCGGTTCGGGTGCAGATACCATGACTGCAGCAATTAAAAACGGCTGCGACCTGTTTATCACAGGGGACGTAAGACACCATGAAGCGCAGATTGCAAAAGAGACGGGAATCTGCCTCATCGATGCAGGTCATTATGGAACCGAACGGATCTTTGCTGAGAATTTCGCTAATTTACTGCGAAAAAACGTTGGATCAAAAATCCAGATCTTAGAATCGGAAATTAATTCTAATCCATTTGCAAGCATGGTATAGTGCGCTTTTTAATGCAGCAGAACCGCAAAAGTGGCTTTGCCGCATTGTAGAACAATATAACGTGTTTACCAAATCAAAGTTTTATGTTATAATCATTACGTGAGTAAGCCAGACAATCGCGGGGATCCTTAGAGGTCCACGAGGAAAGTCCGAGCTCCATAGGGCAAGGGTGCCAGATAACGTCTGGTGAAGGTGACTTTAAGGAAAGTGCAACAGAAACATACCGCCCACCAGCATAGTACTCTGTAAAGAGCATTAAGCTGAGGCAAGGTTGAAATGGTGAGGTAAGAGCTCACCGGCGGCATGGTAACATGCCGGCCGTGTAAACCCCACCCGGAGCAAGACCAAGTAGGGAGGCAATTGTCCTTCGGGACAAATGCCTGAAAGGCGGCGGCCCGTCGCTTCCCGGATGGTAGGTCGCTAGAGCGCACTGGTGACAGTGAGCGTAGATAGATGATTGTTTAATACAGAACTCGGCTTATAGACTTGCTCATGCCAATTGGCCCGGAGAAATCCGGGTTTTTTTATTTCTTGTGTCCAAATTCTGCATCTATTTTAGTGCAATTTTTCTATTCTGAATCCTGTATTCAACAGGCGTAATTCCCTCCTGATCCTTAAATAGTTTAGTAAGCGCTTTTGATGAAGGGAGTCCCACCTGATCTGCAATCAGCTCAATGGATTTATCGGTGGCGACCAGATATTGTTTGGCATAATGCATTCGGATAATATTAACCGTTCGGGCAAAAGGTGTCCCAAACATGTCCTGGAAAAGCCGATTGATATGGCGGGGTGTCACATTGAGCAGGGAAGCGATTTCTTCAAGTGTGATTTCATCTGAATAATTGGCATGAATATACTTTGTTGCTGTCAGTGCAACATTCATGTAACCTGACGGAGTATGAATGTTGGAAGGTTCCTCTGTCAGTAAGCGCATTGCCCCTATAAAAAACTGATAATATAACGTTCCCATAACAGAATTCCAGCCCACCTGTCGGTTTCTCTGCTCTTCATATAATGACGCAATCAATGTTTCTGCAAAGAGCTTTTTTGGAGAAAGAATGAATTTCTCTTCATCGATTCGTTTTAGCATTCCTTCAAGTTCGCTGTATTCCATACTGGCATCAGAAGTAGCGCAGGCGGATTTCAAACCGCTTTGTGCTCTTGGTTCGATAGCAAAAATCAGTACGAAATACTCTCCATGATTGGACGGATTATAAATCATATGATGATCAAGATTCTTGCCCAGAAACAAGAGATCACCTTTTTCCAGTTTGCGGGTCTCACCGGCGCACCAGCACTGCATTGAGCCGTCTGTGACATAATAAATCTCATACAGATCATGGCGGTGCAGAAACTCAGGGATTGTTTGATTCATTTGTTCTGCATAATGTACGGCAAAATAAAAGTCAGGGCAGGATACCACGGTAATATTGTTTTGATATAAATGATTTGGCTGGTATTTTTTATACAAATAAAAAACTCCTTTCCATGATTTCTTCTGCTGTTTTAATTATCCTATCATACTTTGGTGACATTTCAATGAAATAATTAACAAAGTGGTCATATTCGGACATTTTCCATTTTATCTGGTCCTTCATAAAACTGGTATCACAAATTGATTGTGCTATTATGATTTTAGAAAAAATCGTTACGCGCGCGCCACAGCTTGGCTTTCTGGAATCGCGGACGGAAAGCCGCCCTGGCATTAGCCGGAGAAAGGGTAATGAACAATGGCCAAGATGAAACAGCTATGGTTTGTCGAGAAAGGAAAAGTTGATCTTTTGGAGGTGGAAGTCCCTTCAGTGGGATCCAATCAGGTAAGAGTCAAGATTGCTTATGCAGCACTGTGTGCCACGGATGTGCATCAGGTGACAATGGGTGTTCTAGGTGCCTTTCCGCCTATGGCTCTGGGACACGAGGCATCAGGAGTGATCGAGGAGATCAGCCCGGAAGCGATGAAAGCAGGATACCAGGTGGGCGATCACGTTGCGCTGTTTCCTGTAACAAACTGCGGAAACTGTGAATGGTGCAAGAGAGGAATGACCCAGTATTGCATCAATGCACAGACAACAGGCGCCTTCGCTGAGTATGTGGTTGTGGATATCAGCGCGGTTTTCAAGATTCCAAAGGATGCAGACCTGAAAAAATATGCCCTTGTGGAACCTACCAACTGTACCCTTAGAGCGATGGATCTATCACCGATCAAACATGGATCTACCGTGGCAATTGCAGGAATCGGCGGGATCGGTTCTATTATGTTAAATCAGATTCTGCTTTCCGGTGCGGCAAAGATTACAGCCATCGATCCTGTCCCTGAAAAAAGGGAGCTTGCACTTGCAATGGGGGCATCCTATGCCATTGACCCCTTCCAGGAGGATGTTGGG